>DAOTTP010000097.1:0-6717 GCA_034437835.1 Anaerolineae bacterium
AAAATATATCGTGGAGTTGGTCAAGCGCGTGACCGCCGTCAGCGTCGAGACGGTGCGACTGGTGGGGGAGTTGCCGCCAGTATCCGTTTGAGGCGATAGCACATGGATAGCTTCTGGCACGGGGTTATCCGTGTGTTTTACGCTTTGATATAACCAGTGTAGCACAGCTGTCTGATGGGATTTGGGGACTTTTTGGACATTCGACTGGGCAAAATAGGACATTGGCATGTCAATTTTTCGCATATGGTGACAAAAACGGACATTTTGACCAATCACCCACCTAAGTGATAAACCAAGGTACATCAGTCTGCCCAAGCGATTTTATGAGATGCTGAAGAAAGCACGCATATGTGAATTTTCTTGCAGGGTCGGTATCAGAACCGAGCGATCCAAATATTTATTTCCTCGCTCACATGACGTTTCTGATGAGAACAAACAAGCATGACAGGCGGCGGCGTGGATCGTCTTACCCGTCACGTCCACATGATGATCTGCACACAGTGGATCGCCAGCACAAAGCGCTAAGCTTTCCAGTGCCTTAACAATCAGACGATATAAGGTGTTTTCATTTTCACCTAACCCGACTAACCCCCCCAGTGTGCCTTCGCTATCAGATGCTGAGGTATAGATCAACACCCCGGCCATCGGGCCACCTTCAAACCCTTGTGGACGAGCATAAATTCGTTCCTTTAGGCTTGCAGATGCATATCCTGATTCCAGTGCGATTTGTCGCATGAGTGCATGTGAAAAACTGTGTAACAAGACGTAGCGCATCCCCATAAACCCTTTCTCAGGGTTTTGGATGCCTCGTTTCTCACGCCATTTCATGTGTGCGGTCAAAAATTTCTCACTGTATTCTCGAACAGCATCCTGACGTTCCCATGCCTGAATCGATTGTTCATCAAAACGGATGAAAATACCCTCGCCTCTGAGTTCAGTCGCGGGCAACCACTTTGGTTTTGAACGGGATAACGGCGCTGTTCGTACAAGCACCTGCTGGTCGGGGTCTGTAAGTTCACCTACTGCATCAATGCGCGCAAAACCCAAAGTCGCTTGAACCTCGCGCAGTCGATCAATCAGTAAGACATCTTGCACTTTTAACATCTCAGCCCACGTAGTCCCCATTGAAGCCAGACGACGGGCGCGGAATTCGATGCTCTCCCACGCAAGACTTTCTTGGGATAAAACCTGCCACTCTGGGAATTTGATGTCTGGGACGGTCTCGGTTTCGTATTGTGTGCCGAGTTGATAGGCTTGAATCTCTGCAAAAATTTCTTCATCGGTATAATCCGCCAATTCGCCTTGGATTTGCTGGAGCTGGCGCAAGGGCTGTAAAAAATCAATCATCTGCACAACGCGCAATGTATTCCAGTGTGACTCAACCAACTGATGTAAGCGATCAATTTTTGTCGGTATAGACAACACCCCCAACACCACTGGAAACCATAAATTGGTCGCGCCAAGCACAATCGCACGGAAATGATTATCACAGGTTGCGGGGTCATAATCTCGCAAATGAGGACGCCGCCCATTGCATTGCGGCATTTTATGGCGATTTTCACGCCCAAAGGCATCGGATAAGCGCCGCCGCGCACCACAGTTGCATTTCACTTCTAAGTCGCGGGCTTCACCAGTTGGGCCATATTCGAGCAACTGAAGTTGGGATTTCTCGTGTAGACAGGGTTTGCTCTTGTGAACAAATTCTACCCACGGAAAATCATCCAAATGACCTTCTTCACAGGCTGCCAAAATACGGGCAGGAATCGCCTCGGGTTTATAGTTTCCTTTGGTTTGGGTGCAGTTATGACGATATACCGTTCGATCGGGTTGATAGGGGTGTTTTTCTAGTTCAAACATGCCTGAGCTAATTGGCGCAAGCGTGCGACAAACCGGACACAACAACCAGCGCGGAAACACCGCCACCGGCACACCATAAAAGGATGAAGAGTCAAACGGCGAGTCCGGCTGCACCTCAAGCTGAGGCAAGACGCGAAGTTGTTCCACCCCTTTGACGTGATAGCGCACGGCATTAAGCAAGCGTGGTTCGCTCAAAACTGGCGTGTCTTGCGGCCAATCGTCTAAGCCCATGACAATCACGGACAAGCTCGGCAAATCGACGATAGCGCCGATGCCATAGGTGTACATCAATTGGCTGGGGCGAACTTCACCGACGAATAGTTTGTCGCTCATGGCTCATCATCCATCCGATAATCATCCAAAATCAAGCGTATAGGCGCTTCAACATCGCGCATAGAGTTCAGGCATGTGAACATCTGCCAACCACTTGACCGGTCTTGTGGACTGGTCAGTAATTTGATGTTTGTCCCGCGATAGGTGGTATAGGTTAACAGTGAACCGGGCGCACGGGCTTGACGTAGCCATTCGTCCGCGCATACTTCTAACATACGGCGCACTTCCGCCTCAAGGTCAGCCCGCCCGGTGATGGCCTTTGCACGCTGAACAATATGCTCAATCGTAGTCTGAATCACAGGATCATCGCGCTTGAGTTCGCCCGCACGATTATCGGCGTTGAATTGCTGTGAATACAGCCGAATGAGCGAGACGAACACCGCCGATAACGCCCGATCTAGCGCACGCATGGCAAACGGTGTGATCGAAAGCGCCTCGACTTGTTGATAGAAAGTTCCGTGATAGTGTTCAAATCGCTCGTAATGGCTGAGGTCGCGTGGGCGTGTCCAGTTATAAACCGTGATGACCACGCCCGGCGAACGTCGCCCGACACGACTGGTGGCTTGGATATATTCCGCCGTGGCTTTGGGCTGACCGGCGACGATCATCACACCAAGCCGCCCGACGTCCACGCCGACGGAAATCATATTGGTTGCCAGCACCGCGTCTAATGGGCGCTTCTGCTTATCCTCTGCGCCAAACGGCGTTTCAAGCCGATCCAAAATCTCAGGGATAGCGACAGCGCTTTTACGGGAAGTCAATTCATCAATCGTGCTTTGATAGATAAAGCGTTTGCTCAACCCGCGCTGATCCATACGCTTGAGGCGTGATAGCACCGCGTCGTCCATCACGCGCAACATCCCGCCCAATTCGCGGATGGAATTAAAATAGCCGACCAGCGTCATATAAGCGTCTGCATGACCGCCATACCGGTCAAATAAGGTTTGCGCGGCGGCCATCGCGGTGACATAAGCGCGAATCAGCACGGATTTTAAGCGCGTGCCAGACGCGCAAATCCCCAGATATAACCGTCCCGGCGCGTCGGAGTCTTGATAGGCAAAGAAATTGTCGCTGGCCTCTAACCCAGAGGGCGGAAATACCGCGACTTGGCGCTGGAACAATCCGTGAACCTGCTGACTGGCACGGCGAATCGTCGCGGTTGAGGCCACCACTTTCGGGCTGATTTTGGTATCGCCCAAGTGCCATGTACACAGCGCGTCAATCGCCGTCTCATACAGCCCGACCAATGTCCCCAGCGGGCCGCTGATCAGATGCAATTCGTCTTGGATGATGAGATCGGGTGGGCGCAAGCCGCGAGTCATCGGCACGGTCTTACAGGCCGGATAGGCTCCGCGCTTGGGGTGACTGTCAGAGTCAGGCAAATCGGGTGAGCGATACCCGTGGCGCGGACACCGACCCGACACGCGCCCAAACAGCATTTGCGTCGCGCCTTTCCACGGCATCTGCGCGAATTTATCGACGGTGGCGATAATCAAAGCGGGCAAACGCCGATAAATTTCTTCATCGACCACGACAATGGGTAAACCTTCGCCTTTGGAGCGTTTTTCCCCGAATGGACACTCGCCAAACGTGTCGCTGCAATATTGCAGTGTGCGCCCGACGCCTCGGTCAAACGTCTCGACGCGGATATTTTTCCCGGCGTCAATCGGGCTGCCGCACCACGGGCAAGTCTTGAGCTGAACCGGCGTCCCACTCCCACCGACCTTGCCGCGCCATTGGCCGTGTTGTTGTGCGATGGCTTTTTCCGAGTCCTCGGTGTAATTGGGAGTGCTGCTCGACCCGACCCACAAGCCGATGCGAAACGGTTCCTCCCCCCACGTATTGACCGCCCCGCGCCGCAAGACCTCACAGGCGGCGATGAGCGTGGTAGCGCGTTGAAATTGTTGCAAGGTGAGCAGTCGCAAGGTGTAGCGCATAATCACGGCCACGCCCTCACCATTGCCATCGAAGCCGCCCAGACCTTTTTGCAGACGACGGATGCCCAGCGTGAACGCGGTCAAGCCCAGATAGGCCTCGGTCTTGCCGCCGCCGGTGGGGAACCACAACAGGTCGGCGATTCCCTCGCCGGAGTCCGCGCCCGTCCGGTCAGGGTGGGTCGGATTGACCATACTCGGCAGATTGAGCAAGATGAACGCCAACTGGAACGGACGCCAACTGTGATTTTCTGGGGAGTCAATCTGATTGATATTCGGTTTGAGGCCGCGCCGCGCTTGTTCGGAGAAAATACTGCGGACGCGCTGCAACGACATCGCGGCATTGGCGAATTGAAAGGCTTGCGCCGCGTCGGAGTCGGAGTCCAACAGGTCGATACCGGCCTGAATCCGGTCTAGCGCCGCATAGCCCTTGCGGATTTGTTCCGGCGCGATACCGCTATCTACATACGGGCGCAATAGCTCGTCTGTCGCCTCAACCCGCCCGTGGGCATCGGCCAGCCAATGCCCATACGCCTCGGTGAGCGGTGAGAGTGCGGCGGCAAACCCGCCCTGCGCGGTATTTGCCAGCGCCGCCATATCGACCACCAAGCCCGCAATGCTTCGCGCTTGCATCGGCGCGACCTCCTGCGCGGGGAGTAAGCGCGTGACCGCACGGGCGGCGCGGGTGGGGTTATCGGGCAACGGTTCGACATGCACCCCGACGCCATGCCCAACCGCAAATTCTTGCTGATAGCGATACAGCATGGTCATGGTGCTGTCTTCGACATCGTTAACCACATGATTGATCGGGCGCTTCTCGAAAATCGCGCCGCCATCCGGCGCAGAAACCTGAATTTCGGGCTGAAAAATCCACGCGCTGTCTTTGCCTTTGGGCGGTTCACCCTCGCCATTCACCAAAAACAGCGTGAGCGCCCAGCCGCTTTTGATTCGGCGGCACAAGCCAATCAGATACACTCCGCGCCCACGCTCGGTGTGAATCTGTGAAATCAGCCCGTCTTTAACCGGAATCGGGGCGCTGGTGAAGCGTACCGGCACACGCTGCCAATAATTCTTTTGGTCGGCCTCGCCTTTGTGCCGTTCATAGCGCCCATAGCGCACCTCTGCGACCACGCTAGGCGCGTCCGACGCCACCAACACAGTCAGGCCAAGCGATGACGGGATGAAGGCCGCCGTATCGCCAATATCCGGCGCAGAGGGTTCTGCCGCCCCATCATCGCTAGAGTCGTCGCCGCCGATTGCTAAAACACCTTGCTCATCAATCGGGTCTTGATAGTCTTCTTCTTCGTCATCGGTGGCCGTACCGGGCGGGATTTTGTGATTGGGCGCCAGCGCACCGACCAGATAGCGCGCCCGCACGCTGCGCTCTTCGATAATCTCCTCTTCGCCACCGGCTGGTCCCAGCCAATCGCGTGTGAGCAACTCGACGAATTCCGCCCGAATCTGCGCGGGGGAGGGGATGTGAATGGGCGGTGTGTTGTCGGTCATCATACCCCTTCTAAGGTGATTTCATCGGTGCGTAAATCGCGTTGCTTACCATTGTCAAACGTGACCTTGAGCATGGTCGCCCCTTGCGCTGAGGTGCGGATTTCATCAATGATACCCCCACCCATTCTAAGATGAGTGACCCGCACCCCACGCTTAAATAAGGCTTCTGGGCTGAAATTATGCCGTAGCATCTGCGACATAGATGTGCCGGTGGGCAAAATACCGCCCTGTATTTTTGTGGCTTCACGGCGGGCTTCTTCCAGAAAACGCGCCTTATGAGTCTGGTCAAATTGTTCCAGCGTAGCCACCCGCAACCGTAAGCGGAGCGCGACGCCTGTTAGCGCGTAATCGTAATAGGTGTTGTCCGAATTTTGCTCACGATACAAGCCCGCGCCGTCGCTGGCGATGAAAAAATTACCGCCCTCGTTGCAAATTCGGTAGTTCATATACAAGCCATAGCCGCTGTTACGCCACGGGTCATCAGTCAAAGTAGACCTATTGCCGTAAGTCTTCCCTGATACGCCCGGCCATAGCGCGTATTTCAGGATTTCACGGTTGCTGGTCAATAAATCACACACATGCGGATTGTTTTTCAAACTTTGGCCGAGGCCGATGCCGCAATCCATAATGGCGATTTCGGCCTCGCCGCGTGTCGGCCAATATTGCGCGCAATACCAAAAATCTGGCGAACCGCTGTGTTCGATGACATTGCGAATCATCTCTAGGAACGAAAAACTCAGCGCCTTGACCAGCCCGTCGTCATCATTTTGACGTTGCGCTAACCGACGCGCCAAGCCTTTGGCAATCGGTTCGACTTGGCTACCGTGAGTCAGCGCCGCCGTGGTATGTTGAGTCAGCGGCAGATAGGTCTGGCCGCCCCGCGCCGCGCCGACCGATTTCCCTAAGTTTATCCCACACGCATGAAAAAAGCCCATGTGTGCCGCGTAGCTTTCAATATCATTACCGGGCAAATTCATGGGAACAATCATCACATGGGGCGGCAACCGTTGGCGCAATTGGCGAATCGCCTGCGAGACGATGAGCATCCCAAACGGTTTTATCGGCAAATCGCCCCCATTGACGCGCC
>DAOTTP010000098.1:0-3929 GCA_034437835.1 Anaerolineae bacterium
CGGTAATACACCGCAGCGGGACGCCCGACAGGCAGGGCTTGTGCCTTATACGGGTCAATCGGCTGCTCAGGGCGCTTCAATGGGCGTGGCATGATGTGTTTTTCAATCCCTCATGGCTCATTGGTATCTGACGAAAAAACGCCCTGCTCCCCGTGAAAGTGATACGGCAAGAGCAAGGCGCTTTGAGTTACAATGCGTCCAAGCCCTGCGGCGTGTCGGAATCACTCGCGGGGTCAGCCAGATCGTCGAGTTCCACCTCGTCGGTCTGGCGTTGTTTTATGGACTCAGTATACGGCGTTGATTCCAATCGTGCAACAATTCGGATCAATTGACGATACACCGCCACGAGGTCGATGCCGTTTTCTTGGATTGGGGCTGGTGGTTCTGGGATAATGGTCGGCACGGGTAAGTTCCTCTGTTTTATTCTTTTGATGATTCGAGCGTAGCACAGTGCATACGGAGAAAATCTGGAATCCTCTGGGTTTTGGGCTGGAGGATTCCAGTCGTCGGCTGGAGGATTCCGGTTGGTCGATATGCGGGCTGGATTGGGAACAAAAAACGCTGAAGCATCGTGTGGGTCTCCACGTTTTACGATGCACTCAGCGTATCAAAGTCAGGTGGTCAAACCTGTGTAATTTTACAGTTTTGGGGAGTCAGTTTTGGCAAATGCGGTAGCAAGATTACACAAAGTGGATTTTTACGGGGAGTCTAGTTACCAAGCCAGCGGATACGGCTGAATTGAGCTTGTACACTGTTCAACAAGCGCTCGTCCGCTATCCAACAATCGCATCAAAGGCGATCTTCAAACATTATGAAGGGCGTGTATGGGTAATCGCCAGTGTCTTAACAATCAAAAGTCAAATTTGACATAGCTATGTGAGTGTCCATTTTTCTCACCTATTGTGGCACAGAGGGTGGTGACAAAAGTGATGTGTGAGGTAAACACCACACCACTTCACTACTTTGAGATGTTAACTTAAGTCTTTCGCCTATTCTCCCTCAAAACCCTGCTCTCTAAACTTGAGGGTTCGACTATTCTCGCTGATAGTACGGATGGCAGCGTCGTCAAAACCTGTTGGGCGCGATGCCTCTATCTCCAGAGTGATGGTGACCTCTGTCCCTCTCAATCCCGTTAAGCGTTGGATAATTTCCTCAACGATGACAGCCATATCTTTATTCGCGCGCTGTGGATCAATTGAGACCGTCCCGTGGTAGCGCGTGGTCAACTTGGGTTTAGCGGCTGTCGGCTGGATAGCAGCCCCGTCGTGATTTGAGGTGGTTGGTACTGACCGGCTGGTTACTGGTTCATCCTCACGATTCCGGTACGCTGCTTCAAGTTGGGCATCCGCCGCTTCCGGGCGCACAAGCACCGAGTTCTCGTCAAAATATACGCTCCCAGAGGCACGTCGGATGATCAAGCCTTTATACGTCCAGTCTGAGGCGACCATAGTTGCATAGCCAAAGGGTGCGTCGTCACGGGCGATGCCATCACGAACAGCGGCCAGCAATACCTCCTCGTTAAATAAACGGGGTAGATAACAATAGCTCGCCAGATACCCCCAGAGTTGTTTCAGACCAAGGTGCTGTTGATCGCGCCAGAGATAGCGATCAAGCTCGATCCTGAGATTATCTGGCGACCATTGGGGGATGAGATTGTCGTCTGAACGCAGTTTACGCGCCGCCCGATCATAGAAATTCTCTGTCCCTGCAATGCGCTGCGCCTGATAGTCAATTGCGCCTGTCGGCTCTGGTTGCGCTGGCACAATCAACCAACTGTAGGTTTCTTGAAGACGACTGAGAAGGGTTTTCTCGGTGCGTTCGCAGTTGGCATCGACCTGTTTATGCTGTTGGGCATCAAGATTCAGCGATTCAGCATCGTCTTTGATGGATTTCCATGCCAGATATTCTCGAACCGATTTTTCCCACGCTTCCGCATCATTCTGATCAGGGGCGATGAACACCAGCATATTGCGGTAAATGCGCGGCGCACCGCCACGGGTTTCAAGGATTTCTTGCGCCGCCCGCTGTGCTTCAGAGATGCCGTTGCCCTTCTTATGGCCGTAATCCGGGGGGAGGACGACTACCCGTACTCGCCATTCATCCACGACATCCCCTGTTCCTTTGGGGGCGACGTGTGCGCCGCTGAAATCATCTTTGCGGAATCTCACAGCACGCAAGCGAACCAATTGCTCCTGATATACCACGTCTGGGTGTAGCGCCTGTGCGCGATCTTGCGCGGTACGGCTTACTGTCGGGCGGGTGTCATACCAATAACGGCTGTTATCGGTATAGAGATAGGTGAGTTGATTGCTCATCCGGCGTAAGGCGTCATTAAAAGCGGCCAATTGCTCACCCGGCTGCACGGTGGCTAACCGGATGCGAACTTCTTCCAGACCGCGTACCGATTGACCCGCCACTGACGGCGCACTCCCGATGAAAATTGACCGAGCGACGCGACGACTGGCAGTATATTGACCCAGTGTTGTGATGGTCTTATCGAGGTCATACGGCTTTGACTCTTGACCATCAATGTCAGTATCGACGATAGCCGACCAGTTCTCAGGGAGGTAGCGCAAAATCTCATTGCGGATAGCCGCCGCCCATAGCGGAACCGAACCGGGCATAATCAATAGTGATTGATCATTGTCTTGCCAAAGGCGATGAATCACGGTTGCCATGAAACGCAGGACGCCGCGTGTGCGTTGGAAACGGTCTAGGGTTGACCAATCCTCATATAGGCGCGCAAACAGTTCTGGGTGGATGGGATAAGCCTCTTTCATCCGACGTAGATAATCTGCCTCTGCTACACCGGTAGGGAACTCACGGTTATTGTTCGCGTACATTTCACGGAAAGCTGACAGAACCGCATCCCGCGAGGCATAGTCCATTTCATAAGAGAATAAACGGCGACGCACGATCTCGAAGCTCTCGGTTGCCGTGACAGGCTTCCAGACCGACTCAATCCGCCCGATGGTTTGAGATAGGATGTCCAGCGCCGCTTTGCCACCCTCGCCGCCGATTTCAATGTCGCTTTCGGGGATGGATACCAGCAACATGGAGTTGCTTGAGCGTTTCACCGCCTCGGTCAACGATTGGACGAACGACATCACTGCATCGAATGAACCAGCAGCGAGTCGATCTCCAACCCCGTAGAGGTTGCGGGCGAACCCGACCAATTCATCAATGATGATGAGCGCTGGGCCGTGATTTTCGAGCAGACGGGTGAGCGTTTCTGTGCCGGGATTGACCGCCGCCAGATCGTCTTTTTCGACGATTTGATAGGCCGCGAATCCGCCGAGTTGATAGGCGATTTCGCCCCACAAGGTATGCGTGGTGCATTCGAGCTTCTGGCGCGGCTGGGTCGGGCTAAAATCGAGACCGACGATCACGGCGCGGTTGGCGCTGATGCGATCATCAATTTCTCCCATTTCTTTGACGATGTTTTCGCCGCCGGGGATTTCGCTAAAACCGATCTGCCCGCCAAACAGGTGATAGAGCGCCAACATGCTGTGCGTTTTGCCGCCGCCAAAACTGGTTTGAAGCTGGACGACTGGATCGCCGCCCTGACCGGTCAAGCGTTTGACGCCTGTGACCAACAATCCGAGCAGTCCTTCGGTCAGATAAGTGCGGCGGAAAAACTCCTTGGGGTCGCTGTATTCCACCGCTGCCTTATTCTGCATGACGTCGGCGATGTTAGCGACGAAATCGCCCAAGATATAGCGCCCCTCCATCACATCAGCATGGGGTTTGACCACCATCCGCCACGGTTTTAGGCCGGGGGTGGTGGTGGGTGGGGCGGCGGTCAGATCAACTGAACCATTTTTCTTGACGGCTTGCTTCTGCTCCGCTTCAAATCGCAGGCGCAGCAGTTCTTGGGCAATATCTCGGCAGACTTGCGCCAACGGCGGCGCGCCAATCGATTCCAATAA
>DAOTTP010000099.1:0-4104 GCA_034437835.1 Anaerolineae bacterium
ATGATGTAGAGCGTCAAATCATCTGAGGTGTGGGAAATTCTCCCCTCAGATGATTGGGCTGAGTACCGGTCAAAATCTCATTTCCCCCTCAAATAGGGGCTGAGTAGTTACAGCAAAACCCACTAAAGTGGGTTGCTTGGGTCAAGAGTGGGGGTAAAAGAGTCCCTTTAGTGGACTTCTTTTTCCCTTAGACCGGCACTTTAGTGCTGGGCGGCGGATGAGTCTAGGGATTATCTATAGGCAAATTTCATTTCACATTAGTCGTAATGGTTTACGGTAAGCCGAGTTGTACGGACAGATTATATTCTGTCCGTACTTCTCGGATTTCGCCTAATATCACCCCTTAGACTCGACCATCTCACTCAGGGCGCGTTCGATGGACGCCTCTAGCGTCCTGGTTTTGCCCCGCGTGAGCGCCGCCATATACACATCTTTGGGCAGTTTGCCGCTCATTGACGCCAACAACGCCTTCGACTCGGCGCGGTCATGAGCATACGCGCTCAGATGGTCAGACACCAACCCCGCCAATTCCACCGCACGCTCAGATTGCCCGACCTCAGCCGCCCAACGCGCCGCGCCCGACAGCGCCATCAGCGCGTGCGGGACGTTGAACAGCCGCTGCGCTTCCACAATCGCCTGCCGGATGAACTTCCGCGCCGCGTCATGGTCGCCCAACGCCCGCCCAGTATCGGCCACCGCCACCAGACAGCGCATCAATTCCTCGGCGCGGTAGCCGTCATCCCAGCCATAAGATTGCTGTTGGGCGGCCTCGTCGTTCAGATAGGTCAGCGCCAAGTCTAATTCCAGCCATGCAGAGGCCGCATCGCCTTTCGCCAGCATCAACCGCGCCGCCATCAGTTGGGCAGAAGCCGTCAGATTGAGGTCGTCCATCGCCGGGGCAAGCTGGGTGGCGATGAACACCGATTCGTCTGCATCGCGCAAATCAGCCGCGCTGATGGCCGCCAGCGCCGCACCGTTGAGCGCCGTGACCATATCGCCGTGGCGGTTGAGGTCGTTGGCGCGGTCATACGCTTTCAGATACGCCCCGCGTGCCGCCTTATACTCGCCCAGCGCCCACGCCGCCCGCCCGACAGCGAACAGCGCCGCGTTGATATATTCGATGATGTTGGCTTTCTCGGCCATATTCAACGCCTCGGCAGCGCCCGCCCGCGCACTGCTAAACTCGCCAGCGCCAAATTCTAGGCGGCTGAGGATAAGCAACGCCCACGATACGCCCAATGCGTTACCGCGTTCACGCTGAATCGACAGGTTTTCTTGGATGTACGGGCGGCTGACCTCATAGCGCCCCAAGAGGATTCCCCATGTCGTCATATTCATGAGTGACGCGCCGAGGCCGAATAGATTCCCGACCTGACGGTGTAAAGCCTGCGCCCGCTCATACAATTGCTTGGCGGAGTCATAATTGCGTTGCGCGGCTGCAAGTTGCCCCAATGAGGTCAGGACGTGGGCGCGTAAATACATATCGCCGGTAGATTCGATCAGCGTCAACGATTGCTCAACCTTCTCGCGGGCGTGTTCGAACTCGGTGGTATGGTTGTCGGTCCGATAATAGAAAGCTGATCCCCAATTGAGCAGACAATGGCTGGCGTCCCAGATTGACCCCAGCGACAAGTAGCGCTCATAGCCGCTGGCGAAGTGCATCCGCGCCTCTACCGGATCATCCAGCAACAGGTCAAAATAGCCGCGTGAGAAGTCGCGCAGCGCCAAGACATCGGAGGGGGAACTGGTATCGTCCAACAGGTCAACGGCCTCAATCAAAAAGCTGGCCGCGCGTTCGCGTTGGCGGTAATAGCCGGTCATGATTGAGGCCAACAAGCAAAAAGAAGCCAGCGCCGCATCACGATCCGGGCTGCGCGGGTGCTTCCGCAATTCAACCATGGCCGGTTCAAGCATCGCCAAGCCCTCGGTGTACTGGGCGCGCATGTCAAAATAAATCCCCAGCGTATGAATGGCCGCCAGCAATGCGCGTGGGCGATTGTTACGGCACGCCCACATTAACGCAACGCGCAGATTTTCGATGTCGGCCTCGACCTCGCGCAGGGCATCCAATTGGCGGGCGCTCTGAAATTCCTTGCGGAACGACCCCAGCATATTCAGATAAAAATCGCTGTGCGCGGCGCGGATTTCCGTATCTTCACCGCTGGTCGCCAATTTTTGTTCGGCATATTGGCGCAATATCTCATGGACTTGATAGACGCCGCTGTCGGGGTCGCGCTTGAGCAATGATTTATTGACCAGCGCCATCAATTGACGCAAGCCCGCGCCAGTCACGGTCTGGCCGGCCTGACGGGTGAATCGGCCTTTGAACACCGCAATGCGCGTGAACGTCACCCGTTCGTCTGGGGTCAGAAGTTGCCAACTGTGGTCAAAAACCGCCCGCACGCTACGATGACGGTCTGGCGCGTCATGCGATTCGGTCTCCAGAAAGTCAAGATTCTGGGCGACCTCATCGGCGATTTCTTTCAGCGAGAGCATCTCGACCCACGCCGCCGCCAATTCGATTCCGAGTGGCAGGCCGCGCACCAATTCACAGATGCGCGCCACATGCGGCAAATCATCCTCGCTCAACTCGAAATTGGGTTGGGCGCGGCGGGCGCTCTGCACGAATAACTTGACCGCGCTATATTGCAGGGCGTCGCTCAGGTTTTGTAGGTCGGGGAAGTCCATCCCGTCGATGGTGAATAGCGCCTCGCCTTGCAAATTCAGCTTGGCGCGACTGGTGGCAATCACTTTCAGGCGCGGGGCGGCGTGTAAGATGTCGCTGACGACGTTTGCGCCGTCCAAGACGTGTTCGCAGTTGTCGATAATCAGCAACAGCGATTTCTCGCGGAAGAAGTCCAGAAGCTGCTGCTTCATCTCGCCGCCGGGGTAGAACTGGAAACCCGCCGCATCAGCAAGGGCGTTCAATACCGCCTCTGGGCTGGTGACTTGCGCCAGTGCGACGAAAAATACCCCGCTGAAAAATTGGAAACGCCCCCGGCTATCTACCCGCCGGTTGACCGTACTGAATGAGGCTTGCGCGACGATTCCGTGACCGAGTTCTAACGCGAGGCGCGTCTTTCCCATCCCGCCGGGGCCGAGGATGGTCATCAGCCGCACCGACGGGTCATCCATCAAATCCTCAAGCTGGGCGAGTTCGGCCTCACGCCCGACGAACGGGGTGGTCTGGGCGGCCAGATTGTGCTTGACGGCGACGCTGGCTGGCGTTGGGGTCTCAAAGCGCCGGTCATCTTGATCACTACCACGCCGAATCGACGCGCTGAAGATGTCGGTACTCTGGCCGCGCATAATCGCCTCTAGTTCCGCCCCAATTAAGCGGACCGACGGGATGCGCGTGTTGGCGTCTTTATCCAACATGCGGTAAATCAGGTCGGCCAGCGCGACGGGACATTCTGGGCGGAGTTTTTCGATGTCCGGCACCGGCTTGGTGAACACATTGACCACCAGCGTCGCCAGCGATTCCCCGCCGAATGGGTGCTTGCCGGTCAACATCTCGAACAGCATCACGCCCAACGCCCAGATGTCGCCTCGGTGGTCAACCGGCTTGCCGTCCAAGGCCTCTGGCGGCATATAATCCGGCGTGCCGAGCGCGAGTCCGACGGTGGTCACGCGCTCTTTGGAGGCCACGAACGCCACGCCAAAATCGGTCAGGCGCGGTGTGCCATCTGCCGCCATCAACACATTGGCCGGTTTGAGGTCGCGGTGGACGATTTTCAGATAATGGGCGCGGGTCAGCGCATCCGCCAACTCAATCGCAATTTTCAAGATACGCTGAATCGGCAGCGGCGACTCATTACGGAGCAGGACTGCGAGGTCTGACCCGGGCACATACTCCATCACGATATAATGTTCGCCGTCTTGATCCACCGTCGCCAACGCCTTGACGATGTTGGGGTGATTCAAGGCGCGCAGGGCTTCGGCTTCACGGCTGAAACGCTCTACGATGTCCGGCTGCTTATTGACGATTTCGCGCTTGAGTTGTTTGATCGCAACCGCTTGGCCGGTATGGGTATCGACGCCCAAATAGACCACGCCCATGCCGCCTTTGCCCAGCGGGCTTTCCAACTTCCAACGGTTATGAAT
>DAOTTP010000100.1:0-36955 GCA_034437835.1 Anaerolineae bacterium
GGGCGCTATCGACGCGACCACGCCCGCCGCGCCAGATAGTTTCCGGGGTGGGAATTAAGAGTTGAGGGGCAGCAAAAATGGGCGACCCATGGGTCGCCCCTACGTTATTGTGGGCGGTCATCATCATTTTGGATCGCCCATATATCATTGTGGATTGGTCGTCCTCATATTGGGCGATGGATTATTTTGGCCGCTTGAACAACAAGACCAGCGTAATCCCGACCACCGCCAGACCGAGCAGCGCCAGAATCGGGGTCAGAATATCAGACGTCATGGCGGCGCTTGATGGGAGGCCAAGCGACGTTGGCGGTGCGGCCTCGGTTGGGGCGGGCGTCGGGGCGCTATCGGCGGCCAATGGCTGACCCATCAGCACCATATCCAACGTCGAACCGGCCAGCAACGCCAATTGGTCGCCATACGCCTTATAAAACTCGCCGCCCAGAAATTCCTCGCCCAGCGGCGGCAAGTTATCGGAGTCGATACGCATCTCTGTCGGGCGAATCAGCACCCGCACCACCCCGCCCACCGTCAAATCCGTCGGCAGACTGAGCGTATCACCCAATGTATACGGCAAGCTATAGTGCGCCGTCAGCAATTTTTGACCACGCGGCGGCAACGGCTGGGTATCAATCATCGCCCGCCCGTCTTGTGAAATTATCTGTACGGCGGTATCGGGCGGCAAGAGGGTCGCGCCGTCTGGGATGGGCAATCTAAAGGCGATGGGGCGGCCATCCGACAAAAATTCGCCGGTGCTGAACATCAAGGATTCTGACAGGTTCTGCACCTGTACCACCGTCACGACCTCTAACTTCCCGTCATAGGCGGTGATTTGATTGACCCACGCCGTCGCGGTCACATTGGTCAAGGCGGTGGTGATGTCATACAGGACAACATCCAGCGTCAGGGCGGGCGCGTCCTCTGCGAGCAATGGGGCGCTGGCGAACGGATAGCCCTGATAATTCACGCTGACGAAATAAGCCAGCGTCGCGTCCCGCGCCATATCCTCAAAATGATATGTGCCATCGGGGTTGATCGGCGCGGGCATCATCAGGCCGAGGTCTGCCGTTTCACCGGTTTCTGCATTGAACGCCCGTAGCGTGACGCTCAGGCCGGGCGGCACGGATTCTGCGCCGAATAATGTCACCGTCCCGTTGATGTCTAGCGCCGCGTCTGCTTGGGCGGCGGGCGCGCCGCTGGCGGTCAGCGATAGGCTGCGGGCATAAGCCACCACCGCCCAGCGCTCGGCCTCGCTGAATCGGTCAGCGAACGACGGCATGACCTCCTCAAAGCCTTGTGTGACCATCTTATACATCGAGTCGTTACTGAGCGTCACCATCGCGGATTGGTCGGTCAGGTCTTTGACATCCCCTGTAGATTTGGTCGCCTCTGGGCCGTCGCCCTTGCCCAAAACGCCGTGGCACTCGGCACATTCTTGATACAACATCGACCCCAACGCCAACTCCGATTCCGTGGCGTGCAAGGTATAGGTATACATCGCTACATCCCAGCGCTCTTGTTCGCTGAGGGCTTCTTTCCACGGCGGCATGATTTTTTCGAGCCGCCCGTTGGTAATCGTCGCAAACCATTCGTATGGGGTCTGGCTACGGGCGCTGGTCGGGTCTAGGAAGCTGCCGGGGATCAACCCTGCATTCAGCGCGACAGGGCCGTCGCCCGCGCCCGTATCACCGTGACAGCCCGCGCAGTTTTCAACGTAGAGGCTCCGGCCGTGGGTCAAGTCGGGCGCGGTCAGTGGATAGCCCAGTTCAGTGACCGGCGGCCTGATGGGGGTGACGGTTGGAGTCGGGGCGGGCAAGCGCGTGCTGACGATTTGCGGCTCTCCCCCCAGACCGATACAAGCCGAAGCCACGGTCAATATCCCTAGAATCAACGCAACTCGTATCCGAACCCGCATCATTTATGACCTCAATACCGCGATAAGCAATGTAATTGTACCAATACTCGCCAGTGTGCTGATAAGGGTTGCCGCCGAGGTGAATTGCGCGTCGCTCCCAAATTGTGACGCCAGCGCATTCGCCATGACCGCCGTCGGGACGCTGGATTGAATCACCGCCACGGCATATAGCACGCCGCTAAACCCCATCACACCTGCGAGGACGAACCCAATCAGCGCCCCGCCGATGAGCCGTATCGCACAGGCCAACGTTACCCAACGCCACGGCACATCCAGCGAGCGAATTTCCATCTGGCCGAGCAGCAAACCCAGTAGCGCCAACATGACCGGCAGGGTCGCATCTGCGGCGAGGAACACCGCACGTTCTAGCGGTTGCGGCAGCGGGATATTGAGGATGTTCAGGGCGAGGGCGATAATCACGCTCCAAATTGACGGCACGCGAAACACATTCCCCACCGACTGCCCAAACCCCACTGCCCCGCGTGAGGCCACGAACGTCCCCAACGAATTGCCGATAATCGAACTGACGACGTAGAACAACAGCGCGAACGCACCGCCCTCTGCCCCAAACGCGAAAGTACAAATCGGGATGCCATAATTGCCCGCGTTAATCTGCGAAATCGACAGCGTGAAGGCGCTGGTCGTGCGCTTGTCCATCTTAAACAACGCGCCCAATCCCATCCCCAACAAGGTCATCGCTACGACCAACAGCCCAACATGCGCGAACGCCTTCCCGAAATCCCCTGTGATGATATCGCTCAGGCCACCGATGTCGAGTTGTATCAGCGTTTTGAACGATAGCGCCGGGACGAACAGGTAAATCAAGAGAGTAGACGCCGAACGCGGGTCGGGACGAAAGCGCCGCCCGATGAATGCGGTCACGCCCACCAATATGAAAATCGGCGCAAGCACATTCAGCAAGATATCGATAAGTTCGGTCATAGGGTCGCCATCGGATGAATTAAGGGACGCGATGGGGAGTCTACGCCCGTGGCGGCTTGACGCGCAAGCCCGCCCCCAATCCAAGTTAGTCCAAGACGTAATCGGAAACTGCAAATTTGAGTGGTATACTAAGTCTGTCGTATAAAACAATTCGTTATAAATCGCTTCATATTTGGAAATCTCAATGACTAGACAGGGTAAGCCAAGCGGACAAGACTGGGTGCTGATTGGGCTGAGATTGGGGGTTGCCCTCGCCAGCATTGTTTTGGCTTGGGGGTTATCCGGCAATATCCCGCAAAATTTTGACTCACTCTTATTGCCAGCCATCCTCATCATCGGGTCGGCGGTTGTTTTAGCGATTATATTCCTCGTCACGGCACTGAAAGATGCAAAGACCCCCGCCATCCTCGTCACGGGCTGGTTGACGGCGGGCGGCGTTGCGCTGGCGACACAAGGGCAAGCCACCGCGCTACTGGCCGGTTTGGTCGGGATATGCGCCATCGATATGCTGCATGTCCATTGGCCGTGGAATGGGCTTGTACCATTGGGCGTGGTTTTGGTCGCTGGGGGAGCGCTCTCGGTGACTGGGACGCCCATCTCACTTGAGATGTTCACCCCGGTGCTGGCGGTGCTGGGAATCAACGGCCTCGCGTTATGGCTGTGGATGGGCGCGGCGGCGCAGTGGGGCAATGACCCCGCAACTCGCTTGCTCAAACATCTTGCCGAACGCGACGCCTCGCTAGAAGAAGCCCGCCAATTGATGCGTGCCGTGGTCGAAGTCTCAACGGCTTTAAGCTCACAGAGTACCGAACGTGTGCTGGACTTGGCGATGGATGTCGGGCAATTCGCGCTCCGCAAAGGGACGGGCGTGGGCGGAATCGTCTCGGTCATCTTCCTGTATAGCGCTTATGATGACAGCCTACAGATATTTACAGACCGTGGCCTGAGCCACCTTGACGAAGAACGCTCGCCCGCCGGAAAAAACGGGATTATCGGCCAATGCCTGTCCGACGCAGCCCCCGTGATTGGCGGTTCTGGCGCACAAGATGCTGAACTATCGGACTTCCGTTCGCTGGCGCGAGTGCGCTCTATGTTGGCTGTCCCACTACGCGCTGAATACGTAAATTATGGTGTAATGCTTTTCGCGAGTACGGATGAGAACGCTTTTACGCTTGACCGGCTTGATTTGATGACCGCGCTCGGCACACAGGTCACGGTGGCGCTGCAAAATGCCACGCTGTATAACCGACTACTACAAGAGAAAGAGCGCCTCGTCAAATTGGAGACCAATGCCCGCCAAGCGCTCGTCCGCGACATGCACGACATCCCCACCCAGACCATTTCCGCCGTGACGATGCGTGCTGGTGTCGCTAAATTGATGGTGGAGCGCGGCCAAAAAGTAGAGGCGATTTTGCCTGAACTGACCGCGATTGAGGAAATGGCAAAACAGGCCACCCTAGAAATCCGCCACGTCTTGTTCAAACTCCGCCCGCTGGCGCTCGAATCACAGGGCGTCAGCGCCGCGCTAGAGCAATTGGCCGATAAAACTCGCAAAACATTTAGCCAAAAAGTTGTCATGAAATGCGATGCGGTGGTAGACCGGCTGATGAGTCAGGACTCGCAGGATGCGCTGTTTTATATCGTGGAAGAGGCCATCTCTAACGCCCGTAAATACGCCAAAGCCGAGCAAATCCGCATTGACGTGGCCTTGCGT
Source organism: Anaerolineae bacterium (assembly GCA_034437835.1). Taxonomy (GTDB): domain Bacteria; phylum Chloroflexota; class Anaerolineae; order Aggregatilineales; family Phototrophicaceae; genus Flexicrinis. The sequence continues at coordinate 4,569 of DAOTTP010000100.1, forward strand.
GAGGGACAGGTTTGGGCGCGTGTGGCCGATAACGGTGAGGGCTTCGACCTTGAGGCCACGCAAGCCGGTTATAACCAGCGCGGCAGCTTCGGCATGATTAACCTACACGAACGCGCAGAGTTGGTCGGCGGGCGGCTGACCATCCAAAGTCAACCCGGCAAAGGCACAGCCGTCACCGTCCTCATCCCCATCAGTGAGCCAGACGACTCGACTCAGGCACGTCGACTCACAGAGATGAAGCTGGGCGCGAAAGTCCCGACCCATAACACGCCGCCGGGGGGCATCAGCCGCCCGAACTTACGGCGTCCTCAGGGGCGCAGTTGAGCCAATAGACGGGTGAATTGTTCATAGTCGGCGTGCGTGCGGTTGGTGACGGCCACCGACGGGGCGAAACCTTCCCCGGCAAACGCCCCGACAATCCGGTAGCGCCACGGCAATCCCTCACAGACAAACATCGTTCCGGCAGCGGGGCGGTATTTTTTACGCCCGACCATCAAGCGCCGAGTCGTCTCGGAATCTTCCGGCGGTAGAAGTGGGTACGGCTTGACCTCTTTCACCGCGCCCCACGGGACGGTGGTCGGCTTGCCAATCCCCGGCTGAATCGTGAATCCCGCACGGCTCAGGGTGATGGGCGGCGTCGCGCTCATCATCAGCATCAGCGGCAAAATCAGCGCCAGTGATAGGATGGCGGTCAAGACGAACATCCCCCCCCCCGGCACGGTGAAGGCCAAAATCACCTGTAGCGGGGCGCTGACGGCCAACACCCCGGCCGTCCCCGCCAGCACAATCTGGCTGATGCGATACGCACGCGGGCTACGCGCTGGAAACTCGTGGGTTGCGGCGCTCATGTGATACTCCTATCAAAAACGTAACGGCTGACACGCCACCGAGTCCTCATCCCGCTACTTCAGGATGTAATGTGTGCCTTTTTTGCTGCCGACTTTGAACAATACACCCTTGTCAACCAAGTCCGCGAGGTCTAATTTTTCAATCAACCCAGTTTTCGATTCTGACGCCTAATAAGTCAAAATCTCTTGCATTATTCGTAACTAATATGTAATGCCTAATGTGAAATGGAAGCGCCCCGATAGATAATGTCCAGACTCATCCGCCGCCCAGCACTAAAGTGCCGGGCTGAGGGAAAACAAAGTCCACTAAATGGACTCTTTTTTCCCGACTCATGAACCAAGCAACCCACTTTAGTGGGTTTTGCAGTGCATTAGACGGGGGGATTTTAACCCTCGGCGGCGGATTCACGATATATCCAATCATTTCACATTAGCCGTATGTAACTACTCAGCCATCATTTCTTCCCTCAATTTGATGATTTAGAGCATCAAATTGGCTGAGGCACAGGGGAATCCTTCCCTCAGATGATTGGACTGAGTACCGGTTAAAACCTCGTTTTCCCCTCAAATAGGGGCTGAGTAGTTACGTGTGCGATACCTCAATGGTCGATCTCTATCCGTTTTTCAACACATCAACTCACTGCCGGAAACAGACATTTGTGTGTGTAGTGTCGTGAAATTTGAATTACGGTATGGTGCGCTACGCAGTGATTACGTTGAAAAAACGTTAGCTGAACAAGCGCGTTTCTTAAATCGTTTTATATCCTTGCCATTTGATGACTCTGCCCAATTACATGCAGCAAAACTTAGGGCAAATCTTGCCTCAACAGGCACTCCTATCGACCCTTATGACTTACTTATTGCAGCAATTGCCCTAACTCACGATCTTGTTTTAGTTACACATAACACTCGTGAATTTTCGCGGGTTGAGGGACTTATACTAAAGGATTGGGAATAGTTAATCCCTCACCCGGCGCAAGAAATCAACGCTCTGCAAGCGGCGCTCCAAGAGGTGGATGATATAGCCTTGCAGCAAACGTTCCAGTTCCCTATGCAGGGATTCTGGGACATTCAACTGCTGAATATCGGCGTATTGTGACCGCTGTAAAAATCGCAGCACCTTGAGCGCGTTCAGCGATAGTGATACCAGCGCCGTGCTGTGATGCACATTCTCTGGGCTGACCACCCCGCCGTCGGCATAACTGAAATATTGGTCACGCGGGGCAACTGGCTGACGGGTGACCACGCACTCATTCAGTTCAGGCATGAATCCCGATAAATCGAGCAGCCGGAGTTCGTAATAACGCACGACGAGGCGCGGGTCGGGGTGCGTACACAGCCGGTCATAAGTCGCGTCCAGTAGGGCGAACAACACCGATGGTTGATGGTCGTCCTCTCCAGTGAATCGGATGAGCAATTCGCTGACATACGCCGCGTATGCCCCGCGCTGAAGGTCGTCGCGCAGCATCAGAAACGGCGAACGCATGACGCTCTGCGCCGCAATGTCGAGGTCGCGCCCGACGTTAATCAACATCTCGACGCGGGTATACAACTCGACTTGGCCGGTGCTGCTGCTACTGGGTTTGCGGGCGGCCTTTGCGATGACCTCGCGCCGCCCGTGATGGGGGGTCAGCACGGTTAAAATACGGTCTGATTCGCCAAAATCGCGCCGCCGCAAAATCAACACATCGGTATGGAACGAACGCTCAGGACGCGACATCGGGATGCTTGGGGAAATACAAACAGATGTGCCAATTATATCACAATCGGGGTCTAAAATTTGAGGATTGAGCCATATTGGGGATGTTTTAAGTTAGTGTAAAAACAAAGGCAACAGGTGCAAGTAAACTACCCATAATTTTTTAGCGCATGTTCAAATCGAGGGGTGTAGGGACGGCATTCTTGCCGTCCGTTTTCGCAACAGGCCTCACTCCAGTCGCAGTCATTTCACATCGTCTGAATATGAGTCTCTTTTTAATGCTACATTTTCACTACTGAGTAGTTACCCATTTTCTTACAGGAATGCTACAACATCAAGCGATGTTTGAAGGGATCATAGAGATATTGGAATCGTGGTGTTTTTCAGCAAAAATGACCGGGTAGAATAGAGATATATCGAAGAAGCTGAGGATTTGCGATGCACGAAGTTATGAAGGGGACGCTTTCCCTACAAGGCGCACCCTTATATTACGAGACACGCGGGCAAGGCGTGCCACTCATCCTGATTCACGCGGGGGTGGCTGATTGCCGGATGTGGGACGCGCAATGGGATGCACTGGCGGCGGATTTCCGACTGGTGCGGTTCGATTTGCGCGGTTATGGGCGGTCTGCCTACCCAGATGGGGCGTTTGCCTATTATGAAGATGTACTGGGGCTTATGACTCACCTTGGAATCAAAGCAGCACATCTCGCGGGTGTATCGTTTGGCGGGCGGGTCGCGTTGGATTTCGCACTAGTCTATCCAGAGCGCGTGCTGTCGTTGTTCTTGGGTATCCCCAGCATCGGCGGCGCCCCCATATCCGAGACGGTGGAGGTGTTTAGTCAAAAAGAAGAAGAGTTGCTCGAAGCGGGCGATTTGGATGGCGCAGCCGACCTCAATGTGCGCTTCTGGGTCGATGGCCCGCGCCGCGCTCCGGCGGATGTTGACCCGGCCATTCGTCAGGCAGTGTTCACCATGCAGCGAGCGGCCTTTGAAGTCCCCGTGCCGCAGGGGTGCAGCCTGATTAGCCTATCTCCCCCGGCCTATGAGCGACTGCATGAGGTGACGGCGCGAACGCTGATTGTGGTCGGGGACGCCGACATCCCATCGGTGGTGGGTATTTCGCGGACGGCGACGACGAAAATCGCTGGGGCGCGTCTGGAAGTCCGCGCTGAGGTCGGTCACATGGTCACGATGGAACGCCCGGAGGAAATCAGTTTTCGCTTGCGTGATTGGGTGCGCGGCGAATGATTTTATAAAAGTCTGGGTAGTGCATCAAGAAGATAAGAATCACCCCGTTTCATTTGTTAAACCATCTCGTCAAGCGCTTTGAGAGTGGCAGCTTTCTCCTCGCTATTAAGCGCTGGGGATAACTCAATTTGGCGTTTATAGTGATGGGGGTTTTTACATCATGTCTGACGTATGCCCGATTTGCGGCGGTGGCGTGCCGAAAGGCGGCGCGTGTAGCGACCATTTCGACCTGATGCTGGTGTGGGAGTGGGAATATCAGCTATATGACTTGCATCACTTGATGGTGTTGGGATATTACCTACAGCACCCAGAGCGCTACTCCGGCGAGGGGTTGGAATACTCACTGGGATTGCTACGCCGATTCGCCATCAACAGTGAGTATGTGGTCGATGTGCGCCAAGAGATGCGGGCGGGCGTCCAGCAAAACAACCGCGAATTCCCCATCACACCCAGACCGGGCAACGTCGGCGCATATCCCCACCCCGTGACATGGACGATGCGAGCCGCTGATGTGATTGCGGCTGGGCATGAGCATTATTATGAGAGCATCCGGGCGTGGGCAGATAGCATTGTCGCGTCGCTGCGCGAGGCAAAGGTGATTGGGTAGGGACGGCAGAATGCTGTCCGTTTTCATAGCAGGCGGCGGACGCCCAGAAAGTCGGTCACTCGCTCACGGTCTTGCGGTGAATAAGCGCGAATCATGTTACGTCCCCCATTTTAATGAAAAGCAACCGTCGTCAGCATACGATATGCTGACGACGGTTGTCAACGGGTCAGGACGGGTACAACCTATTCAGTTGGGATGAGCAAGACGGTATCGCGCACCGACAACATCTGATACAAACGGCGGAAAGCGCGGGCGGAATCCGCTGGGTCTGTGGTTTCCAACGGGGAGCGCACGGTGAGTTGTAGAGCGCTGAAATTGGTCTTTTCATCGGTCACGACTTGCGGCGGCAGAAATTCACCGACCTCATTCAGCAGTTGCTGTATGGTACGCCCCTGTACCGCCACCGATTCGACCACCTCTAGGCGCGCAATGATGCTTTCATAGGCGCGGGAGGCGCTGTCGATGTCCGGGTAAATCAATAGCAAGTCGCCATATTCATACTCGGCGTCGGCGGTATGCGAGATAGCGATGAGCGTATAGGGTGGCAACGGCGGCAACTTTTCTAGTTGACCCATGAAGTTTGAAAAGCGCCCCGATGAAGCCGTGGCGTCCAAGATGGCGGTGATGCTGGGGGATGCCAATATCACACTACTGACATACGTCCGGTAAGCGAGGATATTGGCGGCGGCGCGTACATCTTTAGCGTCGGCCAATGACGGTGTGCGCCCTTGCGCCGCGCCAGACATCTCGGTCAACAGAGGCAACGAACGCGAGTTAAGGAGATAGGAGTCGTTGACGGTCAGCGGTTGGCTCTGCCCCAGATTACCGCCGAATGGATTGGACTCTAGGCGGTTGGCGAAGTCCGATTTATCACCACTTTCGCACCCATCCGCGCCGCACAACATCACGCCGAAGTCGTCCGGTTGCTCGGTATAGCCACGGGCGAGATGGGCGTCAATCATGGCTTGAGAGTCAAATTCCCCACTTAGGATGACTGCGTTGGCGGGCGGAGCGCCAATTTCAGCCGCTTGAGTGATGTCGAAGAAATCGAAGCCCATCACGTCGGGCATATCCCCCAGCAGCATGAACGAGCGACTCAGCGATTGTGGCCCCGCAGCGGGCAGCGCCCAGAGTAAGGCGGTCTGAGCATCAGGGTTGAGGTTCTGTATGTCGGCGAAACTGGCCGGGACATCTATCCCGCGCAAGGCCAACGCCGCCTGATAATCAACAAAACTGGCGATGATACCGGCGTCCCGAATCTGTGGGGTATCGGGCGCGGCGCTGAGGACGTGCAACAGCGCGGGGCGTGTATCGGGGTCGCTCTGCGCGGCGGACGGTAGGATAACCAGCAGCAAGGCGAAAAATACGGTGAAAAGTCTCATCGACTGTTCCTTCCGTGATTGGAGGCGATTTTTCATTCTATGTCAAATATGCGTTTGTGGGTTCGTCATATATCACAAAACAATGGCGGGGTGGCTATTTCATAGTGCTGTAGGGGGACGCATAAATCCCCTCTCAATTTAGCTATCGAGAGGGGATTGAGGGTGAAATTTAGCGGTTAGAGTTCGCCGCCAGCGCCAGCAGGAGCCGCTGGGATGGCCGAACCATCGGGGAGGTTAAACTCAAAGTGCATGGCGTTTGCGCCGTCCGGCAGGCTGAAGGCCAGCCCATCGAACATCATGCCTTCCATCCCTTCCAACGCGGGCATTTCGTTGAGATTCATGCCGTCGCGGACGCTCTCAGCGGGGATGATCAGTTCATACACGCCTTCCTCGCCTTCCTTCGGTTGAACCGTCCAGCCCAATTCGGCCATGGAAGCCTGTGCTTCGGCGGTCAATTCGATGCCTTCTGCCAGCGTGAAGGGGATGACGACATCAAAACCACTGCCATCCTCACGGGGTTGCAGGAACATGCCGTGCATACCGCGCCCCATCATACCGCCGCGTCCCATTCTCGGCATCCCTTCTGGGCGGGCGGGCAGGTTTGCGCTCAGGTCAACCGATGCACTGTCGCGGGTGACAGTGACGGTCACGGCGGTCTCTTCGCCCTCAACAGCAACGTGAGCAGCCATCAGCACAGTCATGACATCTTGGCGGGTGGTGACAGCCGTACCGTTAATCGCGGTGATGGTGTCCCCGACCAGTAAACCAGCGGTTTCGGCGGGGCTGCCTTCAATGACTTCGGCCACGGTCAGCGTGTCTTCTTCTAATACTGCGCCGAGGCGGGCTTGGCCGCGCTCACGCATGGCGTCGCGGATGGGGGTTTCTGACAATATCACGCTGACGGTCAGGGTTTCTGTGCCACGGGTGACGGTCAAATCCAGCGCATCGCCGGGTTCATAATCGCGCAATGTCTCGCGGATTGCGCCGTCGCCGATGTTCGTCCCGCCGATGGCGGTAATCACATCATCGACCAAGAGGCCAGCGGCTTCGGCGGGGCTGCCTTCTAGCACTTGTGTGACCTTCACACCGCCCTCAACCGGCTCAAACCTGATGCCGATGAACGCTCCCGGCATCCGCATCCCACCCATATGACCCATCTGACCGCCACGACCACCTCCGCCGCCGCGCTGGTCTAGCGTAGCGCCGCCCGGTTGGGCGAATGCGACAGAAACAGCGCTGACGGCTAAGATGGCGGATAAACCAATCACAGTCCAAGTACGTTGGATTTTCATGTCTTTAGCTCTCCTCAAAAACCACATCTCAGGTGGTTTTGCTTCGATACCCTTAGTGTATGAGGAGGGTTTTGCCAGTGTTTATGCGCGGTGTAAAACCTGTGTAAATTGGTTAGCACTAGGGAGTTTACAGGTTAGTACCCTGTGATGTCCAACATACTGACGGCGATGCGCTTGAGTTTTTCCGATGATAGCAGGCTGAATGCCAGCGCAATCTCGATGAAGCCGATGTTTTGTGGGTTGGCCGCGAAGCCGCGCAGGTCGTCTGGGAGTTCGTTGAAGTGCTTCCACGATTCACGGGTCGCCAGTAAATCCCCGATTTGGCTGGCCGTCTCTAAGAAGTACGACAGGCTTTTTTCCAACGCGCTAGAGACGACGGATAACTCGTGCAGTGGGATTGACCACTCCCCAAGTTCATATTGGTTGAGTACGGCGGCGTCGAGGTGGATTTTATCGGCCAGCGCATATAGCGTCAGGCCGCGATCTTCACGGGTTTGGCGAATCAGCGCGCCAATCATGCGATTCCGCAGCGCCATAAATTCACCTTGAGCGCTGGTACGCCCGCCGCGCTCAGCCTCAAAGGTCTTGACCCCCCAGAAATGGCTGACCGGCACATCGAGGAAGTAGGCCAGTAGCTCCAAATGAGGCAAGCTTGGCACGTCCTCGCCCAATTCCCACGCCTCAATAGTCTCGGCGTCTACTTTGAGGTAAGACGCGACATCTGCCGTGCCGCGCTGGGCGTCTAGGCGGGCATCACGCAGCAGCACGCCCAACATCTTCCCTCGCAGGCGGAAAGATTCTTCTGGGTCAAAGACTTTCTCTGTGTTACTGCCGGATTTTACGGCGAGGTCATCAGATTTAGCCTTCTTAAAACGGCTGGCGAAGTCGTTGAAGTCGCTCATCGGGCGGCGTCCTTGTGGTTGTGCTATGCGAAGATTATATGCCCAGTCCGGCGTCAGGGCAAATCAGGCGGTTTATAGGGGAAAGGCGCTGTTGAAAAGCCGATACTAGGCCGTCAAGTCCTGCTCGTGCAGCCCCAGTCCGGGCAGCAGGTCGGTGATGCCGTGTCCGTGCTGTGAAAGGTCGCGTATAATCGTAGATATAAGGCGATTAAGTAGGGAGAAAAGTGATGCTATCCCCCGTTGAAATCCTTAAAGAACGGATTGTCCGGCAACTGGACAATCTCAGTGAGAACGAACTTGTGCAGATTTGGCAATCAATGTCTCATTCATCTCAGTTAGGTGAAGGCACGCCCATAGAAGTATTATTTGCCAAAGCGCGTGAGCTAAATATCTCGCATGATGAACTCAACATGATGAACAATGCTATTGATGAGGCATTTGGTCAAGTTTGGGATGACGATGCCCACGAACTCGATTAGCGTTCTCTTTGATACCTCTGCATTGATTACAGTGTTGCGCTCTACCGATTCACTACTTAACCATTTCGCTGGTTATAAAGTCTTCATCCCGTCTATTGCGGTGGGTGAATTATATTATGGCGCGTACAAATCAGGGAATCCGCCAAAACATGAAGCACAAATACGCGAATTGGTAGAAATTAGCCAAGTGCTATACGTCAATGAACACACAGGGCAGCTTTTTGGGTCAATACGTCGTCAACTTGAAATTAAATCCAATCGCATTCCGGAAAACGACATTTGGATTGCAGCCGTAGCGATTCAATATGGGTTGCCTTTGGTCACACGCGATCATCATTTTAATGCGGTGGATGAACTACAGGTGATGATGTGGTAAGTTGCGGGTTTGGCGGACATGGGACATGATAGACAGCGTAAGGTGTTCATCTCTGTTGTTATAAATTTGTAACTTTGAGGGCGTCCAAATGAGCGACACGACCCACCAAGCCAATACCCCCTCAGATGCGGTAAAAGCCAATGCCCCCGGCAAAACCGACTCGCCCCAGCCGGGGATGGAGATGGCGCCATTCCAAGCCATCGGACAGCACTTCACGCCCCGCCATGTCGTCCAGATGCAGCGCGTGGTCGGCAACCGCGCCATGTTGCGGATGACCGGCCATCCGACCCTCCAACGCGCCCACGACTCCGCGGAAACCGGCATCAGCGACCACGGCCTAGAGAGCTTGGATCTGAACCTCAATACGCGGCATGTCGATTGGTCTGAATTGACAGGGCAAGCGCTAGACCGGCGCAGTGAGGACACTTTGTTTGGAGTGTTCAGAAATCTGGCGATGTATCACTACGAAAAGGCTGGAAGCGGCCAACTGTTGAGTAACACTCAACTACGGGAAAAATTCCAAATCTGGTTGTACGCCCCTGTCTCACAAAATACCCGTTCAGGTTTCAAAAAACTGATTGGTTTGGGCAGGATCGTTAGTCCTATGGATAACGTGCGGAACATTGTCCAGACCGCACGCACCGGCAATACCTATAGCGTTAACGGCGACTATACCGGCGCGTCCAACGCCTTTGATTATGACAATGTGATTTATCTGCGCGATGGGGACGGCAACATCGACTTTGATGATGACCCCGCCGATTATGTTAAAGGGTATAACAAATCGGAAGACCCTGAGATTGATAAAAAAGACATCAAATGGGATGACCCGATGGATAACGGGTCGGAAGTCCAGATGTCCAACGACTTGACCGACACCGAATACGGCCTGATGCCGTCCGGCAAGAAGGTTGAACTCAAGAGCGCGACACGCCCCCAACATTTCGCTATTGCGGACGATTTATATGACAATGACCGCGCCGGGACGTGGACATGGCATCACCTGAGTGACCGCTATAAGATGATTCTGGTCGATATGCGCGTCCATGCTAAACACGGGCATAACGGCGGCGTGCATTTATGGGGATAACTAATTAGGAATAACTAGTGACTCAAAGCGCTGAACAACGCAAAGCAAAATCCGAAGCCTTTCTCGCCGCGCTGGATATTCCCTACAATCTCTGGCTACCGGTCATAGAGCGTGTTGAGGAAATCGACTGGCCTGCGCCTGCAACGGTAATCGAGCGAATTTTAGCGCTGGTCTATGTCGCCGCCAAAGGGGAGGGAGTCCCGCCCGATGCGCTGGCACGGCTTTCGGCACGGTACGCCATTCCGCCCAAACTCACCCCACTGGAACGCGACTATACCGATGCGCTTGAGGTGGATGCAGAAGCCAATATAAACGCGACATGGTGGTATGAGGCCATCGCGGCCTTGATGTGGACAGCCGGTATGCTTGATGAATTACCGTTTCCGACCACCGTGATAGATGTCCCTGCGATGCTGGGGTATATCGCAAAGCGAAACGAAGCCGACTTAAAACAAGCGGCAAAGTACCGCGATTTTTCTGAAATCCTTGATAACGTTGACCTGTATTATCGGCTGCATTGGGCGTGTGTCGATGCGTCACTGAATAGGCGCATGATACCAGCCAGATTACATGCGGGTATCATTTATTATCGTCTGTATGCCTTCAATTGGTTGGTAGGATACGGCAAAGATTGGGATTCCATCTCGGTTGATAGTTAGCGCTAGGAGCCAGCATGATTGACCTCAGCACGTTGGACTATAACCCCGGCTATGGCTGGTATGACGCCTCAACCACGTTTAGGGGCGAGACGATTTATGTATATGTTTCTGGCAAGACCGGCGAGTCGCTCCCTGACCTGACGGCGCGGGTGAATAAGACCATCGCGTGGCTAGATGACAACCTCGACGATGTAACCGAGTATTGCGCCGAGGAATTGCTGGAAGATAAGAACGCCGATTGGGTGAATGAAAAATCTCCCACCGCCACGCAAAAAGATTTCCAGCAGAAATTAAAACTCGGTGCGTTGCGATTCCGCCCGGACAAACTCACGCTGTTGACGTTCACCGACGGCGGCCTGTTCTGGGGACATTGGGTGATGGTCAAGCTGACTCCCGACTTTAAGACGACCCAAGCCTATATCGAGGGATGAGCGGTGTTGCAAGGGACGGCGATTTTCGCGCTATAATAGTCGTATCGTCGATAGGCAAGACTGTGAGCGTGTTCCGCCGATGGCACAACCCGACATCGTTACCCAAGACCAAGCCCCTCAAGTCGTCATGATTCCCGGCCTCTACCGCCGCACTATGGCGACGGGCGAACGCATGATGGTCGTTGAAATCTATATCGAAAAGGGGACGCTCATCCCCACGCACCAGCACATGCACGAACAGGCCGGATACGTCGCCAGCGGCAAGGTCGAATTCACCATCGCGGGTGAGAAATATATCTTGCAACCGGGGGATACCTACGTCATCCCCGGCGGCGTTGACCATGAAGCCCTCGCCCATGACGATACCGTTTTGGTTGAGGTTTTTAGCCCCCCGCGTGAGGAATTCCGCACCCAAAAGTAAAACAAATGATGAGTTGGAAGTGATGAGTGATGAGTGAACGCCCCGTCAGCCGCGCCCGTGAGCGCCAACTCGCACGAGACCGCCGCCGTCCCCCAGAGGCGATGGCCGTCCCCCGTGAGGCCGAATCGCCGCCTGAACCGGAAGAACGTGCGCCGGTTGGCTTGACCGCGCAAATCGCGGCTTTTGACGCCGCCGCGTTGAAAAAACGCGCCAATCTGATGATGCAAGACGCGCTCTGGTACGCCCGTTATCGCCCCCGCGTCTGGCAAATCGGCGGAGGCCTGTTGGTCTTGGCGGTTGCGTTTTTCTTGTTCAGCCATTGGATTCCGGGGCGCATCTTCCCCAATGTTTACGCGCTGGGCGTGCCGGTAGGCGGCCTGACGGTAGACGAGGCCACCGCCAAAATCGACGCCGCGTTCGCAAATGAGGTCAGAATCGCGCTGCGGGTCGAGGGGCAAGTCATCACCGAGGTCGCGCCCGTCCAATTGGGCATCAGCATCGACAGCCGCAGCGCCGCCGAAGCCGCTAAAGGCGTCGGGCTGGCCGGAATCCCATTCGGTTATAACGTTGAGCCTGCCATCCGCATCTCCAGCCGCGTGGCCGAAGATTATATGATCGCGCAAGCCGGATCATTAGACGCCGCGCCGCGCAATGCTTCCTATACCATGCAAAATGGCGTGGTGGTCGGAGTCATAGGCGAGGCCGGACGCCAATTAGACATCCCTCAGACCGTGGAAGTGTTGGCGAATGACCCCGTGAGCGCGGTCTATAACCGGCGGCTGGATGTTTTGGTCATCCCGATTGAGCCAGAATTTCCAGACCCGTCGGCGTATCTGATGACCGCCCGCGCTCTGACCCAACAGGCCTTCCAATTGGTCGGATATGACCCTTTCACCGATAACTCAACTGTTTGGGCGACGCCCGCCGAAAACGTCGTGCAATGGTTAGAGGTCGGTGCAAATGGGCTGGTGGTTCGCCCGATTGAATTCACGCGCTTCCTCGAAGCGCTCAACGCCGAAATCCAAAAAGGCGACCCGTTGCGCTATATCGAGCGTGATGCGGCGGTAGACGCCATACAACGCGCTATCGACGCTAATATGGGCATCGCCAGCCTGCGCCTAAGCCATTACCCCGAGACATATACCGTCGAACGCGGCGACACGGCTTATGGCATTGCCACACGTCGCGGCCTGCCCTATTTCCTCGTGGCAGAAATCAATGCTGGGCGCGATCTCGCCAACCTGTACCCCGGTGATGAGATTCGCCTGCCCAGCCGCGATGTCACCGTACCGCTACCGCCCGTCCCGACCAAGCGCATCATCGTGGACATCGAGACTCAGACGCTCTACGGATTCGAGAACGGCGAGGTCGCTTTCAGTTGGCCGATTTCTACCGGAATCGACAAAGCGCCGACTCTGCCGGGGGTGTATCAGATATTAACGCATACCGAAATCGCCTACGGCAGCAGTTACACGCTGTGCAGCGATGACGTGTGCGGCCAGTGGAAAATGTGGTGGTTCATGGGCTTATACGAGGTCACAACCGGCCTGATGAACGGGCTTCATGGTCAGGTCGAATTGCCCAACGGCGCGTTACTCGGCGGCGGCAACGTCGGCAGCCAATACACGTTCGGATGCATAATGAGTCGCCCCGAACAAGCAGAATTTTTGTACAACTGGGCAGATGACGGGGTGGTGGTCGAAATCATCTCTTATATCTTTGAGCCGATCAGCCCCGCAGGCGAATATATTAAGAGTCTGCGAGGGGGAGAGGCCTGAGTTTGGGGTCATCTTGCGCGAAATATCCGACTCTGATACAGTATCCGATGTCGTACTGAAACGGCGTCAATTTTGGCGCGGAAAGACTAAGGCAAGACATGGCCGACAATCAATTGGAAGGTGTTGTTAAGTGGTTCAACAACACCAAAGGTTTTGGGTTCATTAAGGTCGATGACCGCGAGTCGGATGTGTTCGTCCACTATTCGGCGATTACCGCCAACGGGTATCGGAGTCTAAACGAAGGGGATCGCGTCTCGTTCACCCTTGAGCAGGGTCAAAAAGGCCCAGAAGCTCGCAACGTGAGCAAGCTCTAACCGCAGAACGCTGCTTACAACCCCCTCTAGTGGCGCTAATCCCTAGAGGGGGTTTTGTTTTGTATCAAACCCCAGAGGTCACAGAGAAAACCGAGAGAAAAATGTTCTTCTCTGCGGTTCATGTTTTTTTGTTGTGATTAAAAGTATTGTCTGTAGTCAATACCTTCGAAAATTGTAACTACTCAGCCCCCATTTCTTCCCTCAATTTGATGATGTAGAGCGTCAAATTGGCTGAAGCGCGGGGAAATTCTTCCCTCAGATGATTGGGCTGAGTACCGGTCAAAACCTCGTTTTCCCCTCAAATAGGGGCTGAGTAGTTACCGCAAATTTTGATTATCAAGGACAACGCGGGCGTTGTCCCTACGATATTTCTCCCGTGGCGGGTTTTTCCTGTAGGGACACGGCCTGCCGTGTCCACGGATGAGGAGTGGTATCAATCGGATTTTGGCGAAGGTATTGGTGGTCAATATGTTTTTTGGTTTCATGATTTTTGAAAATGTCCGTTTTTTCCCCGCCGCTGATAACAATGGGCTATAATCGCCGATAAGCGATATTCACCCAATCACCACCCAAAGGGGGGCGCGGATGACAGACCGGCTGTTTTATCAGGTAATCGATGGCCCGTTAAGCGTGCGGAATGTCCCCGGCACGGCGGGCGCACGGGTAGGCGAACTGCCCAATAACATGACTCTTGAGGTTGATGCGACCTCGCGTAGCGTTGTTGATGGCTTTATCTGGTGGAAACACATCACCGGCTGGTCTGCCGAGAGTAGCGACAACGGCAAAACTGTCTTTATGAAGGCGGTCAGTGAGCCTGCCACCAGCCCAAACGCTGCCTCGGAGTTCTATCAGGTGGTCAATGGCCCAGTCAGCATCCGCGTCAACCCAGATGCCGCCAGCGTCAAACAAGGCGAACTCGCCAACGGCACGGTGATAAAAATTCTGGCACGCGCCGACGGCGGCGGTTTCACATGGGCGCAGCATGAACGCGGTTGGTCGGCTATCGGCAAGGTAGACGGCACTGCGCCGTTTATGTTGCCCACTGCCGCGCCCGCCGGGGCGACTGATTCCGCGCCTGCGCCGGTAGCGCCGTCTCCCCTCGCCCCAGTGATGCCTACCCCCACCACTCCGGTTGACCCTGCGCCGGTCATATCCAATAAACCGTCGCTTGCGCCTGCTGGGACGCGCTTCTTCCTTGTGACCGATGGGCCGGTCAGCGTCCGCGAGAAACCGGAAGCCGCCGCTAAAAAGGTCGGTGAATTGCCCAACGGCAAGGTCATCCAAGTGCTGGAAAATTCGCTCACCATCTCTGGCACGTTCGTATACTGGCAGCACGCGCTGGGCTGGTCGGCAGAGGGGCGCACCGACGCCTCCCAAATCTTCATGACCCCGACGGCTGCGCCCGTAGAGTTGGTCGTCACGCCGGACAAAACGCCGGAAGTGGTCGAAGCGCCAGAAGCCGAGGTCATCCGCTATTTCCATGTGACCGATGGCCCCGTCACCGTCCGAAAAGCGCCCGACCCCGCCAGCGAAAAGGTCGGCGAAATCGCCAATGGCGCGTTCATCGAGGTTGACCCGCTATCGCGCACCATCAATGCTGGGTTCGTCTATTGGCAACACGGCAAGGGTTGGTCGGCGGAGCGCCGTATCGGGGGCGAGTCGGCCTTTATGACTCCCGCCGCAGAATTGCCGCCCGCCGCGCCGGTCAAAGACCAGACCATCCAAGCCGACGGGACGCCGATTCAATTTTTTGAGGTGTTTGAAGGTCCTATCAGCATCCGCAGCGAGCCGAGCCTGACCGCCGCGCGCGTGGGTCAATTCAGCACGGGCGAACAATTCGAGGTCGTGCCGCGCACGCGGACGGAGAATCAGGGCTATGTGTGGTGGCAACACAGCAAAGGCTGGTCGCCAGAGCGCAAAGTCGGCAGCGAGAGTGCTTATCTGACCATCATCCCCAAGCTGTCACGCAAGGTAGTAGACGGCGTGCCGTATCTGCCGCTGATTGTGCAGCACCCCGTCGCGCTGATTGATACGCAGTGGATTCAGTATCACGGCAATACCACCTTCGCGCATAAACTGCGCCTAGAGGGGAAATTCTGGTACAACTATTGTCAATCGCTGCACGGCGGATTCGATTACGGCACATCTAAGGCCGTGCCGATTGTGGCGGGGCTTGAGGGGACGGTGATTGACCTCAACCTCAACAAACCGACCTATTCGCCCAATTATCTGCGCGTGAAGGCTGGCCCGTATATCTTCATCTACGGCCACATGGCACGTCCGACCATGTTCAACGTTGGGGATAGAGTGAGTCCCGGGACGGTGGTCGGGTTCATCGACGCAGGCGGCCAGAACCATCTGCATTTCGAGGTACGCTTCGGGATGAAGGTCATCAATCCGCTGGAAATCATGACCGAGGAGCGCCGCAACGAAATCACCAGTCGGTTTAAGGATTACCCCAAGCACTTCTATAAGAGCGCGGCGTGGGATTTATGGCAAAACCCGTATGACCAGCCGATATTGAATCTCCAGAACAAGGGTAGCGAGGTCATCATCGGGCCACACGCCCGATAAATTGGGCGTATGGTTTAGGGTTTCAGCCCTAAATGGTGCTATCAAAAACGGCAAATCCCGTGCTATCGTGTGATTACCGCATCTATAGAGCGAGATTTGCCGCACATGTCCAGCATCACCAGCATCACCATCCAAACCACCCCGTCTGACCATGACAGCCTGCCTTATCAATACAGCCGGACGCCCGTCGAGTCGGTTGCGTTGATTCTGAGTCATGGCATCGACGGCGATTTGAAGGCGGGTAAGAATCCCAAGCGCCAAATCAACATCATGACCGCCGAAACGCTCGAACAATTGGGGCGTGAAGGCTTCCAGACCGCGCCGGGGCAGATGGGTGAGCAGATCATTGTCAGCGGGTTTGATGTCAACGGCTTGCAGCCGGGGGATAGAGTGCAAATCGGCACGGCGCTGATTGAAGTGGATAAACCGCGTACCGGCTGCGCGTGGTTTGAGAAG
Source organism: Anaerolineae bacterium (assembly GCA_034437835.1). Taxonomy (GTDB): domain Bacteria; phylum Chloroflexota; class Anaerolineae; order Aggregatilineales; family Phototrophicaceae; genus Flexicrinis. The sequence continues at coordinate 21,128 of DAOTTP010000100.1, forward strand.
ATTCAAGGTTTGTCGCCCAAGTTGGCGGCAGGTCGTTTGGGGCAAATCGCGTTCATCATCGAGTCTGGCACGGTCAAGTTGGGCGATTCGGTGCGGATTGTTGAGGCGCAACCGGCATAGAAAACCACGGTTTACCAAACTCGCATAGCACCTTCCCTATGACCGTGCTAAAGTAGTAGGGGGACATCAGCGCACCGTGTAAGTAAGGGATTCGGCATGACCGAAACACCACCATTTAGCAATCAAGGCACGCTCATCGGCAAAATGCTGGGTGACTATGAACTGCTGGAACTGCTGACCTCCGGCGGCATGGCTCGCATCTATAAAGGGATAGACCCTCGATTGCAGCGTTATGCCGCAGTGAAGGTCTTAATGGGGGAACTGCTCGACAGCGACGACTCGCTGACCGAGCGCTTCCAGCGCGAAGCACGCGCCATCGCCCGCCTAGACCATCAGGGCATCGTCCCCGTGTTCCAGACTGGCGAACAAGACGGCTATTATTTCATGGCGATGCGTCTCATCGAAGGCAACGACCTTGCCGATGAAGTGACCAGCCTGCGCCGCCTCGGTCAGCAAATGCCGCCGCTTCGCGCCATTCACATCCTACAACAAGTGGCTGAAGCGCTGGATTACGCCCACGGCGAAGGCATCGTCCACCGTGACATCAAGCCCAGCAACATCCTCTTAACCAAAGATGACCGCGCCTATCTGACCGACTTCGGCCTCGCATTGTGGCAATCGGTGGATAAGACGATGGGGACGGCCTTTGGGACGCCGCGTTATATCGCGCCGGAACAAGCCCTCGCCAGCGAGAAGGCCGTGCCGCAAAGCGATGTGTATGCGCTGGCCGTCATCCTATATGAAATCCTGACCGGCGATATGCTGTTTCGCGCCGACACGCCGATGCAAATCGCGCTCAGTCACATCAGCGATACGCCGACCCCCCCACGCAGCATCAACCCACTTATCCCGCAAGCCGTCGAGGATGAGGTGTTGAAGGCGTTGAGCAAAGACCCGCGCACGCGCCACGAGACGGCGGGCGAATTCATCAGGACGGTCAAAGCGGGTTATACCGATTCTGCGTTGAGCAAGACCTCTACGACGCCACCGCCGGGGGCGAAGCAAAATCTGGGCAAGCCGCCCGTCAATGTCCCGCCACCCATCCCGCCCAAACCCATCACGCCTTTCAAAGGCGGCCCCAGTATTCCACGCCCTAAGACCGAAACCCAAACCATGTCACAAATCGCGCCGGAATTGCGCGAGGCCTTGCGTCAAGAAGGCAGCCGACGGTCTATTTTATTGGGCGGCGGCGTGGTGGCCGGTCTGATGTTGTTGATTGCAATTATCGCGGTTCTCATCGGGATGAACAGCACAAATTCCGCAGATGCTACGGCCACAACGGTAGCGGTATTGGCCGGACTCTCCAATCAGACCGCGACGGCGCAAGCCGAAATCATTAACGCGACGGCCAGCGCTCAACCCAGCGCTACGCCCACCGATACGGCCACGGATGCGCCGACAGCGACAGACACATCTACCGACGAACCAACGGCGAGGTTTACGGCGACAGATGAGCCGACGGCGACGGATACCGCTACAGATGAGCCGACGGCCACTTTTACGGCCACGGATGCGCCGACGGCGACCTTCACGGCCACAGATGAGCCGACGGCAACCTTCACGCCGACCTTCACCCACACGCCTAGCCCTACTGCGACCAACACGCCGACCCAGTTGGCCGCCACGAATACCCCACGCCCCACCAATACCACGGGGCCGACCCAAGTGCCGGTGATTGTGCCGACGGTTTTGACGGTGGAAGGCGGCGTAGAGGTCGAGTTGACCTATCAGACCGACTACCTGATTATGCGCCTGACGGGGAGTCTGCCCGCTGATGCACGCGGTTTACGGTTTGAAAATTCTAGCGGCGTATCGAATGACCTCGCAGTAGGGACGCGCCTTGAGCAAGGCCGCTGCCTCGTGCTACAACGTCAGGGGCGCAACTTCGCCTATACCTTCGAGTGCAACCGCGATACCACCAATATCGTCTCGATGGCGAGCAATCTGGTCTTTTGGCCGGGGACAGCCGATTCGACCTTCACATTGACGCAAAACGGCGATGCGCGGGCGACCTGCCCCTCCGTCACACGCGGTCAGACCGCCACCTGCACCCTAACTTTGCCGGTAGCGACAGAATAAAATCAATCACACAGGAGGGCGACTCGCCGAGTCGCCCTCCACATATCTCATAATGACGAACGGACGGCATATTTGCCGTCCGTTTTCTGTACTATCCGAGACGCCTTTAGGCGCATCCTGTAACCCGACCTCACCCGTTTTTTGATGGCTTCGATACGACACGCGGTAGCCAGAAAAACAGAATCGGCATCACAACCAACTCTGTGATGAGCGAGGTGACGACGCCCGCGCCAAAGATGACCGTTGGCTGCATTGAACTAAACCGCGCCAATCCGCCGACAAAAATCAGGACGAAAACGAGTCGCAACTCTGCCTGATAGCGCCCCAAGTTGGTCGCGCCCAAGAGCAGCATCACGCCAACCGCCCCAAATACCCCGCCCAAAAAGCGGACGTGATTATCTTGTATCAGAAAATTCGGTTCATTGGTCACGCTCACAAAGCCCTGCGCCACTTGCCAACCGAGGGTTTGGATGCCACCAAACGCGACGTTCACGCCCACAAACACGATGAACGCCCCAACAATGACTAAAATCACCCGTATCACACTTGCTTGATTGAATTGCATGTTATTCCTTCATCTCTTGTTCAACTTCTGCCCATTGATCGTCTGTGAAACCTGCCCGAATCGTCTTGGCAACCTCGTCTAACCGTGAGATGCGTTCTTGTGGAGACAGGGTGTGCGATGGACGCATGAATTCGTCTTGTTGGTCGAGATAAGCGCGTAGCTCAAAACGCTCATCTGCTGAGAGTTCATCAACGATTTTGATGACATCTTGAAGCGTCATAAGGCTGCACCTCCGTTTTCAAGAGTATACACTCAGGTTGATGACGATTTAGCTTCAATGTCCACCAGATAACGCAGCGCGGCGAGGTCTTGGACGGCGAGGCCGCATGATTTGAACAGAGTCACCTCGTCCGCCGATTGACGCCCCGCCACGCGCCCTAACAAAGCCGCGCCCAACTCTGAGTCGAAAACCGAGTCGGTCACGAGTCCCTCAGCATAGGGGATGAGCAAGTCGCCCGCCTCCGCCAAAGCCGACTCCCGCGAATCGACATAGATACGCGCCCGACTCACCAACGCGCTGTCACACTCGCGCATGTGCGGGGTATATGCCCCTACCGCGTTGATATGCGCCCCCGCGCTGACCCATTCCGACACCAAAACCGGCTCACTGGCGCTGGTGCAGGTGCAAATCAGCGATGCGCCTGCGACGGCGGCCTCAGCCTCTTTGCAGACCTGAATCGCAATATCGTGCTTGTCCGATTCGCGCTCCGCGAAGTTACAAACCTTGTCGAAATCCCGACTCCATACCCGCACGCGGCGAATCGGGCGGACGGCCAGCATCGCGCTCAGATGGCTGGCCGCCTGTGTCCCGCTGCCCAATATCGTCAAATCATCCGCGTCTGGGTTGGCTAAAAGGCGAGTCGCCGCCCCGCTGACCGCCGCAGTCCGAATCGCGGTGATGGATACCGCGTCCGCCACCGCTTTCAACTCGCCGGTTTGGGCGTCGAATAACACGACGACTCCCTGAATCGCGGGGAGTCCCCGCGCCGGATTGCCCATGAACAGGCTCAACAGTTTGACCCCGGCGGCGTTCGCGCTCGGTAAGGCGGACGGCATGAGCAGCAGCCCATCGCCCGACGGAAGGCTGAGATGCGAACGCAGCGGCAGAATCGCCTCGCCCCGCGCCAGCGCCTGCATCGTCTCGGCCATCACGTCGATACAGGCGGGCATGGTCAATTTCGCCTCGACCTGCGCCCGGTCAAACATCAGAATCGGCATGGTCAGCCCGCCATATAGCGCGCCAGCAAGTGGGCGCTGTGGATGAGGCTGTCTTGATGCGTGCGTTCATAGCTATGGCTACCCGCGATTCCCGGCCCCGCCAGCCCGACCTTCGCCGCGCCGCCCGCCCGCCAATAGGCCGAGCCGTCCGACGAATAATAGATGTATAAATCGACCTTATATGGGATGTCATTCGCCTCGCACAGTTTGCGGAGTTTATTGACCATCTCATAGTGATACGGCCCGCTGCCGTCTTTGGCGCAAATCGACACGCTGAATTCGTCGCCGTTTTGACCCTGACCAATCGCGCCCATGTCAATCGAGAGCAGTTCGGCCAAATCGTCCGGCCAATCCGCCGCCCCACCGTGGCCGACCTCCTCATAATTCGAGATATGCAGAATCACATCTTGCGCCGGGGTGATTCCGGCCTCGCGCAGCGATTTTAGCGCCGCCCACAAACACGCGATGCTGGCTTTATCATCCAAAAAGCGCGATTTGATGAACCCCGTTTCGGTGATTTCTACCCGCGGGTCGAGGAACACAAAATCACCGACGCCAACGCCCAGTTTTTCGGTTTCGCCCCGGCTAGAGGTTTTGGCGTCGAGCCGGATTTCCATACTGCGCTCGTTGCGCTCCGTCGTCCCCGCATCGCGGTTGACGTGGGTGCTGGTATTAGTCAAGGTGAGCGTGCCGCGCACCGCGCCGCCATCAGCCGTGCGGACGGTGACGTTTTCGCTCTCAGAGCCGTTCCAGAGCAAGCCGCCGATGCGGTCAACCACCAACCGACCATCTGGCTTGATGTCGCGCACCATCAAGCCAAGCGTATCGACGTGGGCGGTGAGGCCGATGGGCGCGTCGCTGGCGTGACCTCTCCACCGCATCATCAGGCCGCCCTTGCGCGGGCGGGTGATATCGAGGCCGCCCAGTTGGGCGAAACGCCGTTCGCAGTATTCAACCGCCTCTGGCGTATAGCCCGTCGGGCTGGGGATGTTCAATAATTCGACCAAAAACTCAGTCAGCGATTTCAGGTCAATAGTCAGGTTGGTCACGTCTGATTATCCTTCGGTACGGCGTCCAATGGTCAAATTGCTCTGGAGCGCGGTCAGGGCTTCCCAATCTCCGGCTGCGGCCAACGCCGCCTGCTCCGCCCATGTCGGGATGGTCGGGTGCTGGCGGAATCCATTGGCCTTGAGCCGTTCAACTAACGCTTTAGCATCGGTCTCTTGGGCGAGTTGGGCGAAGGTCATGATGCCGAGTTTATGCAGTGCATCACGATAGTATGGCCCGATGCCTTCGATTTTGGTCAGCTCGTCTAACTGGTCAGACTCCCTGACCCCTTCCCCCTCATAGACGGGCGGAGGGGGAGAATCGGCCGATGGTACGGGCTGGGGAACATCTTTCGTTTCCGGTGCGTCTGATGGCATCGGTTTGGGATTGGGTGGGGTTTCAGGGGCAGCGGCGGCGTCTTGGACGACGGTGTCGGCTTGAACCTCAGAGGCGGGGGTAGTTGGGGCGACTGCGGCGATTTCTTCGACAATGGGCGTCGGATCGTCCACCACCGGCGCATCGCCGATCACAGCCTCTATCGCCGGTTTAGGCTCTGGGTCTCCAATGGGTTCAGGGGTGGGTTTTGGATCACCGATCGGCTCTGGGGTGGGTTTTGGATCACTGATAGGGGTAGGCGAACGGTCTGGTTCGACAACAGGCACAGGCGAGCGCATCGGTTCGGCAACTGCGACCGGCTCATCGACTATTGGCGCGTCCCCGATAACCACTTCAACCGCTGGTTCAGGTTCAGGCGCGACGAACTCAAATACCGGCGCAGCTTGTATGACCACCGTCTCTGTCTTCATATCGGGGATGGCCGCTTCAACCACAATCGGCGTATGAACGGCGGCTGGCAGGGCGGCGACGGGCTTGGACGGGGCGATAGGCGTGACCACCGGCTCTGATTCCGGCTCGTGATAGGCTTTGGCGGCGACGGATTCACGCCACGACAACGCCCATATCCCAGCGGCCAACAGCGCCAAAATCAACGCAACGACGCCCATTCCACCCGGCAAACCACCGGGATTAACCAGCACGTTCACGCCAATCACCCCGGCGGCCACGGCCAATACGACGACCAATACAGTGCGGCTCTCTCGGTTACTCGTCATCACACCACCCTTTTCACCCATTTTTTCGGCAAAGATTTCTCTAAGTATGCCAACCTTACGAGGATGAGTCAAAAGACGGCGGGATAGGAGAATACGAGTTAAGGTTTTAGCGCGTGAATGGGGCGGTCTGATTGCCCAAGTCCAGCACCGCGCCGCCGCCCAGCGCAATCAGCATCATAATCAAGAACAACCCGACCAACAGCGCCCCCAGCGGCCAGAACAGCGCGATGGCGATTGACCCTACCAGCGGATTGTTGAAAACCCACTTCAGCGGCTCACCAATCAAAAGCACGATGTCGCCAATGAAACCCTTTGCGCCGCCCATCGTCTGGTTGATGAAGTTGACAAGCTGTGGGCCAGCGAAATAGCCCAAACCCAGAAATACCAAGAACACGGCCAGCGCCGTATAGACATACCCACGACCAGAAAACATCAGCACACCTCATGAGGGAGAGATAAAAACAATCCCCCTGATTATAGCGCGAATTAATACAATGTCAGTCGCTTACTAGGCCTAAAATCCCAGCAGTGGGCGCACGATGAACCACACGCCGACGATGATTAGGAATGCGCCGTACAGTTGTTTGACCGTCTTGGGCGATAAATTCAGCGCCAGCCGCGCCCCGCCCAACGCTCCAATCGCCAAGCCAACCGCCACCGGTACGGCAGTCGCCAAATCGACCAACCCCTCCGCCGCATAGCCCAAGACCGCAGGCAGACCGACTGGCAATAGCAGTGCGCCCAGTGATGTCCCAATCGCGAGGCGTTGTTCATAGCCAAAAAATATTGTCAGAGCAGGCACAATGATGATTCCGCCGCCGATTCCGAACATCCCCGACAGCACCCCCGCGCACAACCCCAATGCGAATAGCTCCCACGGTTTGGCGTCGCGTGCCGGACGTTCAGAGGCAACGGCGGGCTTGGCGCGAATCATCCCCAATAGGTCCAAAAAACGTGCGCCCATAATCAACAGGAACGCGCCGTAAATCTGCTGGAAGGTCTGGGTCGGTAGGTTGAGCGCGATTTGCGCTCCGATCAATGATGTGATGGCGAGTCCGATAGCGATTAACAGCGCGGCGCGGGGGTTCAATAACCCTTTACGGTAATACTCCCACGCCCCGAAAATCCCCACCGGCAACAGTAGCGCGACCAACGAGGTCGCCACCCCTTGTACCAGCGTAAACCCGACCAATAGGGTCAGCGCAGGCACGATGACGATTCCGCCGCCGATGCCAAACATCCCAGACATCACCCCGGCCAGCAATCCCACCGCCAATAACAGGAGAAAAACAGGCATTTTTAACACTCCAAACGTGAATCTAATCTTCAGCAGAAGTTTGTGTCAGCACGCGACCCGGACTGATGAGCGAGATACCTTGAGTCCCTCGCGTGCTAACCATCACCGCCTCGATGACTGGCTCATATACGGGCTGCTCTGCGCCCCATTCGACGATGAAATTTGCCCCCCAGCCGCCGCTTTGGTCTTCTGAGGCGACGACGAATCCAGTGGTCGCTAACGGCGGAAGTTGTACCGGTTCGCTGATGTAATTCCGCACGAGGTCGCCCTCAGTATTGTAATAGCTCACCTCGCGGATAATCAGCGGGTGCTGCGCGTCCGTATTGTGAATCGCCAATGTGACGGCCAATTCTAGCGCCGCGCCTTCTGGATTCAACAAAACTTGTGAATAGGCCGGGACGTACACGCGCTGACCGGTCACGATTTGCAAATTACGTGCGCTGACGGGCTGAATCACAGGCTGGGATGTCGGTAAAACGCCAGAGGTATCCGCGCCAGTACAGGCCATTAAAAGCAAGGATATTACAAGCAAAGCGACCAACAAAATTATGCGACGCATAGTGACCTCCGTCTATAGGTTTAGGATTTATAAGGACCAAGAAAACGTTGCCCATCAAAATGGATGAGATGTTCTGGAAATTCTGATACCCAAACTTCGGTTTCCCACGCAATCTCACGGGCGTATTTTCGGAATGTGGGAAAGTCTAAAAAGGCGGTCACAAAAATTTTACCAGCATCACAATGAGCTAACAGTTGGTTTAACTCGACAATACGCTTAGGAGTCATTGGGCCATGCGAGGTCACTGCTTCAACAAGATATAACCAGTGACGGGTAGGTTCATATAGGATGATGTCAGGAAGTTTAGCGTGCTGATCAATAATAATGCCTAATTCGGTAAGTTTTTGCCGTGCAACGTAAAAACTTTTATCCGCTGTATCACCTATATAGAGGAGAAGCGCATTTTGAGTAAATCGAGGGATAAATTCTTCCAGAAAAGTTACTTGTAAAAAATTATGCTCACCGGGAGATAGTTCACGAATTGAGCCATCTGGTAGGGTGATTTTTATTTCTTCAGGGTTCTTGTTTGCGGGTCTATCTGAATAAGTTATCCCACGATTTTCGCGGAAAGATTGGGTAATCTGTTCCCAGTCTTGTGTGCCATAGTGTTGTACGGCTGCAAGCGCTAGTGGCGTTATAGCATAGTGGGCATTAGGGCTATTGGTGGGTAATTGAGGATTGTCAGGGTTGTAGTTTGCTATCCCCAATTGGACAAACTGATGCAAAACTTGCCTACGAAAAGTTTCCCGCGTATTAGGCGCATATTCGCGTCCATAATATTCTCGGACAAAGGTCATAATTCCTTTTGAGACTGTTAAACTTTCGCTACGTGCCTCTGCCCAAGTTTGATGGGGTTGAAGACGGCATAGAGCAAGCAATGTCAAACCTGACATCTCATTTTGTTGTGCAGGCGGTAATCCTAACGAGGCCAATATAAGTTGGGCATCCTTGAGCTTAGGCATAGATACCCAGAGTCTCAGCAACAATCGAATCTATATCCATTGTATTTCCTAAGTATAAGCGTCCCATTTCTTCAATGGACTCTAGCGGGGGAAGTGGCAAATTACGGATTTCTGTTGCGCCGATTTGGGTATTACCACTGACCTGACGTAGATAAGCATCTACCCATTGGCTACTTAAAAAGATGGATAGACCATAGATTTCTAGCTCCGACATTTCACCTATTTTACGATAAATATAATTTAGGTGGTTTTCTAAGCCTAGCCACTGGGTGTTTAGGGTTGAGGTATACGGTGTTGCAGTAAGTCGACGGCCTTCTTTGGGGCTGAAGCGACGCATCAAGATATAATTTTGATTTGATACGAGTAAACTCTTGGAAGCTTTAACGGAGATATACTGTGGTTTTGCCTCGACAGGCCATTGCCATTGCATAGATTGGATATTATGCAACCACAGTAGCGGGGCGTGATTTTGGGTAATATCTCCTTCGGTTTCAATCCATTGGCTTGCCCTAAACGCAACCACGCGCCCCGTTGAAACCGCCATCCCATAATGTTCTAATCGCCCTGCCCATGTTTGAAACAACTTCGTGATATGAAAATCTTTATGACTAAGCGGAATATGCAAAACACTCCCTTCGCCTAATAAATCCTGAAAGACGAAATCGTTCTGCTGAGACTGATGCAAATTTTTGCTATCTATACTGCTTGATACCCGAAATTCATGATTTTGTGAGCCGCGTTCGGCCCAGATAATCATGCTCTCTTGTAGGACGGATTCAAAAACATCTTTTCTAGATACAAAAAGATGGACTGTTGTTATGTTCATCAAAGCCCAGAAAAATTCACGAAATCGTTGGAAATACGCCCCAGACATATAACTACGTGGGGTAATAAAGATAAATTGCCCTCCCGCACGCAACAATGCGCCTCCAACTGCCATAAATAAGACATATAAATTAGGCTGACCGTGAACTATTCGTTCTGCTAAAACAGCCCGTGGGTCAGCTTTAGAAATCTTCAGGTATGGCGGGTTAGATATAACCACATCGAATAGGGCATCGTCATTGAGTGATAACGCTAAGGCATGGGCATTACAGAGGATAAAGTCATGGCGATGAATAGTGTAAGTTAGTAATCGACCTTGAGTAGACATCCATTGGCGTGTGTAATCCAAAACGATCTCAAGACAATCAGCAATCTGGTTATCAATCTCATAAGCAATCAACTCTATATTTGCTAAGACATTTTCGCAAACAGCACAAGCCAATATCCCCATTCCTGCCCCTGCATCTAAGACACGCAGCGTTGTTTGTTGGGTTTGAATGCCTTGAGTCATAAATTCTGCGACAGGCTGCGGAGTGAAGTACTGGCCTAGTTCTGTTTTAACTTTCTGCCAAGACTTATACCACTCCGCAACTCTCATGGCATAGTGGGTCGGTTGTTCATTGGATTTCGGTGTAAGCGGATTAATTTTCAATGGGATACACCTTGTCTTTAAATGGGGGATGGTATGCCCATCCCCCAGAAATTTGTTTATTCCTCGTCGCCGTCGATTTCGATTTCAGCGACAATCTCATTGGTATCGGTGTCGGTGAGGACTTGCGACTCTGCGGTTGCCCCATTCTCACCGGGGATGGATGGCGCGAGTTCTTCCTCGTTGCTGAGGAGCGCCATACCCACCACCTCGTCATCTTTGGCGATGCGGATGACGCGGACGCCTTGCGTATTACGCCCCGCCTCACGGATTTCGGTCAGCGAGGTACGCAGCACCAAGCCTTGTTTGGTCAGGACGACAATCCCGTCATCTTCGCTGATGCAGCGGACAGCCACGACAGGGCCGGTCTTTTCGTTGCGGGCGATGGTGCGGATACCGTTGCCGTAACGCCCCTGCGTGCGATATTCCTCAAGCGGGGTGCGCTTGCCATAGCCGGAACGGGTCAGGACTAAGACCTGTGTGTGTTCCGGGCGGACGACATCCATCCCAGCCACGAGGTCATCCCCCTCCAAGCGAATGGCGTTGACGCCGCCCGCGCCGCGCCCCATCACACGGACTTTCGCCTCTGGGAAGCGGATGCTCTGACCATTTTCAGTGGCGATGATGATATTCTGCTGGCCGTCGGTATATTTTGCCCAGCCCAAGAAGTCGTCATCCATCAGGCTCATAGCGATGAGGCCGTTAGAGCGCACGGCTGCGAAATCGCTCAAGTCCACGCGCTTGATTTTACCATTGCGCGTGCAGAGGACGAAATACGCCTCCGACCCCTCTGGGCGCTCGAACGTCTCGACGTTAATCATCGCTGTGATGCGCTCGTCTTGGTCTAGCGGCAAGAAACTGTGAATCAGCAAGCCTTTGGCCGAACGTCCGCTTTCGGGGATGCGATAGGCCTTCTGGCTATAGACCTTGCCTTTGGTGCTGAAAAACAGGATGGTGTCGAGGCTACTGGCCGAGAATACATCGACCAATACATCTTCCTCTTTGGTCGCCATGCCAGACATGCCCTTGCCGCCGCGCTTCTGCGCCTTATATTCGCGGGCGGGGACGCGCTTGACGTAGCCGTTATAAGTCAGGCTTATGACGACTTCTTCCTCACGCACGAGGTCGGCCTCATCAAAATCAGCGTTGCCGAAAATGATTTCGGTGCGGCGCTTGTCGCCATAATTCTCGGCGACTTGCAAGATGTCCTCACGGATGACGGCGCGGATTTTCACTGGTGAGGCCAGTAAATCCTCTAGGAAAGCGATACGGTTAGAGACTTCGCCGTATTCATCGGTGATTTTCTGACGCTCTAGCGCGGCGAGTCGGCGCAATTGCATCTCTAGGATGGCGTCGGCTTGCGGTTGGCTGAGGTCGAATCCGGTCATCAGCTTATTGCGGGCGTCCTCGGTGTCATCGGCTGACCGGATGGCCTTGATGATTTCGTCAAGGCTCGACAGCGCCTTGAGCAGCCCTTCGAGGATGTGGGCGCGGGAACGCTTCTTATCCAGTTCAAACTCTGACCGGCGGACAATCACTTCGTAGCGGTGTTCGATGAATATCATCAAGCAGCGCTTGAGGCTCAGGGTACGTGGTTCGCCGTTGGTCAGCGCCAATATCTGGATGCTGAAGGTCGATTGCAGCGCGGTGTATTTATACAGTCGATTTAGAATCGTGGCCGGTTGTGCGCCGCGCTTGAGTTCAACCACCAAGCGCTGGCCGTTGCGGTCTGATTCGTCGCGTAAGTCGCGCACGCCGTCCAGACGCCCCTCACGCACCAGCGAGACAATTTTCTCGATGATGCCGATTTTGCTGACCTGATAGGGGAAGCTCGTGAAGACGATTTTGAACATCCCATCGCGGCCTTCTTCGAGTTCGCTGGTGGCACGCATGACCACGCGACCTCTGCCCGTAGCGTAGGCTTCTTTCAGTTCTTCATTAGCGATGACCTGTGCGCCCGTGGGGAAGTCTGGCCCGCGCACGAATTGCGTCAGGTCGTCCACCGTCACATCTTCTTGGGTTTCGTAATGGTCGAGCAGGTAGGTGATAGCTTGTGCCAATTCGCGCAGATTGTGCGGCGGAATATTGGTCGCCATACCGACAGCGATGCCCGATGCGCCGTTCGCCAGCAGGTTCGGAATACGCGCAGGGAGGACATCTGGCTCTTGCTGTGTGCCGTCGTAATTGTCGCTAAAATTGACGGTGTTCATGTTGATGTCTTGCATCAACTCCTCACCGATTTGCGACATACGGGCTTCTGTATAACGCATGGCCGCTGGGCTGTCGCCATCCATGCTACCGAAGTTGCCCTGACCGTCTACCAGCAGATAGCGCAAGCTAAAGTCCTGTGCCATACGCGCCATTGCGTCATAGGCCGCCGAGTCGCCGTGCGGGTGATATTTACCCAGCACTTCACCGACGATACGCGCCGATTTCTTATAGGCCGTGCCAGCGCGGATTCCCATGTCATACATCGCGTACAAGATGCGACGGTGGACGGGCTTGAGGCCATCACGGGCATCAGGCAACGCACGCGCCACAATCACGCTCATGGCATAATCAAGGAAACTGCCGCGCATCTCCTCATTGATGTTGATGAAACGCACATTTCCGGCGTTGAGGGATATGCCGCCTTCCCCGGTGGCGGGGGGAGTGATGTTGGGCGGCGTGCTGTTTTCCTCTGGAAATGAAGCGTCGTCGTTTTCCGTGTTGGTATCGTCTGCCATGCAATCCTCTGGAAGTTGTTAGTTCTTAGTTTTTAGTGGTTAGTTTGGGCGCTGATATTGCCCAGAATGACTAACAACTAACGACTCGAAAATGGGTGATATTATTTCCCAATTTTATCACAAATCCGCCGAAAATGCTATATTCTGGGCGTCTAACCCCCATGACAGTAGGGGGATAGCCGTTTGAGGGGTTAAGCGCAGAATCATGCCGTTTTTTGGCCGGAATCCACGTTCTCCCGTGGCGGGGGATAATGTAGCAATCCGTTTAAGAGTCGTCGGGTTTGCTTGCCCGCCTATCCCGCCTGTGCTATAGTGGGTCATAAGTAAGCTGAATCCGTCAGCTCATCACCGGACTATGGCTGGCTCATCGCCCGACAACCCTCCCCGACCCACCCCCAGCGCCTTGCATTACCGCAACCGCGATAAGGATGATTCGTGCGACGCACACCCTATTGGGTGCGTCGTTTTTCGCGTCTTGAATAAGGATAATCCCCCTTGGACATAGCCCCTACCACCGCCCTGCTGGTCGTTATCGCCCTGATTGGTCTGCACGCGCTGGTCGCGTTGGCCTATGGCGCGGTTGCGAATGTGCGGGTGTCTACCCTACGAGAACAAGCCGATTCCGGCAACACACGGGCGAAACGAATCCTCAAACTGGTTGACCAACCCGATAGAATGCGCCTGACCTACCTGTTGATTACCACCTCGGTACAAGTCGCCATCACCATGATTGCCATCCTACAAATCACCATCCCAGCGCTGCGCCCAGATGGTCTGTTGCCGTGGGCGGCCTATACGCTGACCGGCGCGTTGACCGTCGTCGTCACGCTGATTTTGGGTGAACTCGTGCCAGAAGCGCTGGGGACGATGTACGCAGATCGGTTGGCCGGGTCACTGTCTGGTATTTTGCGGCTGCTCATTTTGCTTTCGCGCCCGTTTACGGCGATCATGACCGCCTTCAGCCGCGTGATTTCGTCCAGCTTCGGCGGCGATAGCTTGGTCAATCGCGTGACGGAAGAAGAAATTATGACGCTGGTCGATGCGGCGCATACCGGCGGCACGATTGAAGACGGCGAACGCGAGATGATTGACTCGGTGCTGACGCTGAACCAGACTCAAGCCAGCGAATTGATGGTTCCGCGTATCGACATCGTGGCGGTGGACGCAGAAGCCGCGCTGGAGGTGGTGGACAAGCTTTTCATCAACTCCGGCTACTCGCGCATCCCAGTATATGAAGGCAATATCGACAATGTGCGCGGCGTATTGTTCGCCAAAGACCTGCTGATGGCCTATCACAACGGCAACCGGTTGCGCTATAAGACCGCGCTCGACCTGATGCGCCCCGCCCATTTCGTCCCTGAGACCAAACAGGCCAACGATTTGCTGAAAGAATTACGCCTGAAACACACGCACATGGCGATTGTGGTTGATGAGTATGGCGGCACGGCGGGGTTAATCACCATCGAGGATCTGATTGAGCAAATCGTGGGCGACATCCGCGATGAGCATGACGATGATGAAGAAGCCGAGTGGCGCGATATGGGCGACGGGCAATATCTGGTCGATGGCAGCATCGACATTGACGACCTCAACGACTTGATGTCTACCCATTTGCCCAGTGATGACAGCGACACATTAGCCGGGTTGATTTACGAGCAGTTGGGGCGCGTGCCAACCCCGGGCGAATCGGCGGAACTAGACGACCAGATGTCCGTCCACATTCACAGCCTAGAGGGGCGGCGCATCCGCAAAGTGACAGTCAAGCGCCTGAAGCCGCTGGCCGATGCCGCCGATTCAGGCGATAAGCCAAGCGATAAATCGGACGACAAGTCATCCGATAAGGCAGATGACCACGAATTGGAACCGCAAACGGACTAACCGGAAAAAACGATGGACGACTCGCTAAACCAACTCATTCAGGCGGCTATCAAGGCCGCCGATTTCGCCTATGCGCCCTATTCCAACTACCGCGTCGGGGCGATTCTACGCGCCACTGACGGGGTAGAGTTCACCGGCTGCAACGTCGAAAACGCGGCCTATCCGTCGTGTATCTGCGCGGAGCGTACCGCGCTGGTGAAGGCGGTCAGTGAGGGGCATCAGGCGTTTGATATGCTCGTGGTCGCCACGCGCAACGGCGGCTCTCCGTGCGGCTCATGCCGTCAGATGTTGTATGAGTTCGCGCCCGATTTGCGCGTGGTAATGGTCGATTTTGACGGTCAAATCACCGGCGACCACACCTTATCGGAACTGTTGCTGATGGGTTTCGGCCCGAAAAGCCTGCCGAGGGAATCCTTAGACCAAGAGAGTAATACAACAAATGTTTCATAAGGGTATGATTTTTCTATCCAGATATGGATATATTGCCCGTCGGCAAAACGGTATGTGTCAAGGATAATGAGACAACTTCGTAAAACTGGTTAAGAGAGATTCTCGAGCTGGTCGGGTGGGTTGAGATAGACCGCGGTTGGAGCGCCCTTGACCACTGGTTCGCCACGGGTGAAGCGCGTCGGGTTGGCCGCGTAAGCCGCCGACATCACCGCTTGACGCTGCCGCTGAATATCCCCCGCTTCCCCGTAATGCACGCTCGACGGGGTGAGCAGGTTCAGCCCCGAATGGTAATGCTCTTCATTATACCACGTCACAAATCGACGCGCCCACGCCCGCGCTGC
>DAOTTP010000101.1:0-37462 GCA_034437835.1 Anaerolineae bacterium
TAGACCTATGTCCTGACGGACCTGACCCACACGCGCCGCTGGCTAAAGCCAAGAACGCTTTCATCCACTGCCACTAAAGTGGCGTGGCTTTCTCGCGGGCTAAAGCCCTAAAAGGTAAAAGTCGAACACGGGCATCCTCTTGCGCGCCATTATTTTTGGCCTTCTCTATCGGTGAGGAGGCCGTTTTATCGGCGAAAGTCGCGCCCTCGCGCCCCAAAAACCAGACCATGGTGGTCGATAGAAAGGCCGCAGTCGCCAGCACAATCGTGATGATCTCATCACTGGAATTGCTGGCGTCGCCCATGCCTGAAATCGCCAGCGTAATACCCATCGCGACCCAAATCACCAATGTGGCCTGAATCCGCTTATCAAGATTTTCCATGACGCCCTCGCTATACCCTGTGAGTAACTATACGGCTAATGTGAAATGGTTGAACCTATCGCCAATCCGCCGCCGAGGGTTAAAACCCCCGTCTAATGCACTGCAAAACCCACTAAAGTGGGTTGCTTGGTTCAAGAGTCGGAAAAAAAGAGTCCCTTTAGTGGACTTTGTTTTCCCTCAGCCCGGCACTTTAGTGCTGGGCGACGGATGAGTCTGCACATTATCTATCGGGGCGCTTTAATTTCACATTAGGCGTAGCAATATGATTTGAGCAGTTTGGAATGACGAGAGGGCTTCATGATTCAGATTGGCGATAATATCTACAATTCCGTTACCGGCACACGCTTTCATATCCTTGCGATGAGCGATAGCGGTTTTACCATTGAACAGACCGTTGAATCAGGCAAGAAACAATCAACGCTGAATCACATGCACCGCACATGGACTGAAAACTTTGAGGTCATAAGCGGCACGGGCAAATACACGCTGGAAGGCAAGGTGAGTGAAATCCGCGCAGGTGATAAATTCACCGTCAAGCCCGGACAGGCGCATATTCACCCGTGGAACACGGGGAATGATGACCTGCACTTTACCCAGACCGATACCTTCCCAACGCCAGACACCACAGCGGCACAAGACACTTTTTTGGCGTTCAGCACGACGTTTGCGCTGGCCGGACTGGGGAAGGCCGACCATGACGGCGTGCCGCGCAACCCACTACAACTGATGGCGACATTGGATTTTTTCCGGCAACATGGCGGTTATATTCCGGGCGTACCATTGGGTCTGCAAGATGTGTTAATTGGCGGCGGTGGCGCTTTGGGACGCGCTTTCGGCTATTGCGGATGGTATGAGCAGTATTTGCCCAATCGGAAATAGTATTCATCGACGATCAATGTAGTGTTTTATGCGGCAGATGGTTAATACGTCCGCCGCATCGTTGTTATATACTCAAACCCTGATAGAACAACATTCAATATAGACCTATAAAAAGGGATAAACAGATGTTTGATGCTTGGATAACGATTCCGGCTGGAGAAACGTGGGTTAATCGGGTTGTGAATCGGAAAGGCATACTCTCTTTCTTGAAAAAATGGGATTCCTTGCCCGTTGATGTCCCTGCTTTTGACATCGCCAAATATCCGGTGACGGTGGCGGAATATGAAGCGTTCATCCAAGACGGCGGCTATCAACATGATGAGTGGTGGGAGGGGTTGGCAAAGCGGATTGAGACGCCGGAATCTCTGCCCGAATTTAGCGCCGCAGACCATCCCCGCGTGAATGTGACATGGTATGAGGCGGTGGCTTATTGCCGTTGGGTGAGCGCCAAGACCGGCCAGATCATCCAACTCCCCACTGAGTCGCAATGGATATGGGCGGCGCGGGGTGATGATGGTCGCTCGTACCCGTGGGGCAGTGAATGGGCAGATGGCCGCTGCAATTGGGCGGGTGGGACAGATGAAGGCGGCACGACCCCGGTGACGGCCTATCAAGGCGCTGATAAAGGCGACAGCCCGTATGGGGCGACAGATATGTTGGGCAATGTCTGGGAATGGTGTCTGTCAGATTATGTGACCGGCGACACTGATACGACGGGGAATGATAAGCGCGTGCTGAAAGGGGGTTCGTGGGATCGGGGCAGAGAACACGTTCGCCTGACGTATCGCAGCAGCGAATATCCGTCCGTGTCGTTTGGCGATGTCGGATTCCGGTGCGTGCGGCTGCCGAGGTGATTTGGCATGGTCTTTGACGGACTCGGCTTGATGCGGCACAATACGGATTACGTATTCAGCTTTTTGCATAAGCGAGGGTCAAAAGTGTATGCCGCAGGTCGAATTTAACCGTTATTACAAATATGACGAACTCACCACGCTGTTAAACGCCTACGTCGCCGAGTATCCCGGCTTGGTCAAGGTCGCCAGCATGGGCAAGAGCTATGAGGGGCGCGACATCTGGGTGTTGACCGTCACCAACTTCAACACCGGCGCTGACGCAGACAAGCCCGCGCTCTGGATTGACGGCAACATCCACGCTACCGAACTTTCTCCATCCACCGCCTGCCTCTACTTCCTGAATTATCTGGTCACAAATCACGGAACAGAGGCCGATGTCACCCGTGTTTTGGATACCCGCGCCTATTACATCTGCCCGCGCCTGAACCCTGACGGCGCAGAATGGGCGATGGAAAACCCGCCGCGCCCGCGTCGCAGCAGCACCCGCCCATATCCGTATGACGAGGAGCCGCTGCCGGGGTTAGAGGAATTTGACATCGACGGCGATGGGCGCTTGCTGTATATGCGGATAAAAGACCCGAACGGTCAATGGAAGAAGCACGCCACCGAGCCTCGCCTGTTGGTGCGTCGTGACGCCATCGAAACCGGCGGCGAGTATTATCGCGTGATGGTTGAAGGCCGCCTGAATGAATATGACGGCTCGACCATCACCGAGCAGGGGATTAAAGAAAACCTTGACTTGAATCGCAACTACCCGGCGGAATGGCGTCAAGAATATCAACAGCATGGCGCAGGTTCATATCCGACCAGTGAGCCGGAAATCCACGCGCAGGTCGATTTCATCACCAAGCACAAAAATATCACCGGCGGCGTCTCATTCCACACCTTCAGCGGCGTTCTGCTGCGCCCGTATGGGACACACGCGGACGAACATCTGCCGGACGACGACCTGAAAGTATTTAAGCATATCGGCAAGGTCGGGACGGAAATTACCGGCTACCCGAATATCTCGGTGTTCCACGAGTTCAAATACAGCCCGAAAGAAGTCATCACGGGCGTGTTTGACGACTGGTTGTATGACCACTTTGGCCTGTATGCGTGGACGGTGGAAATTTGGTCGCCGCAGCGCCAAGCGGGGATTAAGGAGTACAAATACATCGAGTGGTACGACGAACACCCGATTGAAGACGATTTCGCCATGCTCAAGTGGAGCGATGAGAAATTGGGCGGCAAGGGCTATGTCGATTGGTATGAGTTTGACCATCCGCGCTTGGGCAAGGTTGAATTGGGTGGCTGGGATTTCACGTATGCCTTCCGCAACCCGCCCGCCGATTTCCTAGAGGCGGAAGTCGCGCTGTTCCCGAAATGGCTGGTCTTTCACTTGCTAATTTCGCCAAAACTTGAACAACACAGCCTGAGCGTCGAGAATCTCGGCGGCGGCGCGTATGTCATCCGTTTGACCGTGCATAATACCGGTTATCTCCCGACCAACGTCAGCACCCGCGCCGTAGAGCGCAAGGTCACTCGCGGGGTGATGTGTGAGATTGAGTTGCCCGATGGGGCGGAATTACGCGCCGGTAAGCTACGCCAAGACATCGGTCAATTGGCGGGGCGGGCGGGAACGTCGTCCTCCTTGTCGATTTGGGGCATCCCCGCCGTGACGGGTGACCGTGCGAAGGCCGAGTATGTGGTCTACGCGCCACAGGGCGGAATCATCAAAATCACCGCACGGCATGAACGTGCCGGCGTGGTCAATATCGAGATACCGTTGTTCTAATGCCTCTCATAGCGCCCAACCCACTCGTCCCGCCCATCCGAACCGATGGCACGAACGTCTTTGCCGACCATACGGTGAGGGTACGACTGATTGATATTCTTGATGAGACTTTGAACGTCAATCCGACGCTGTTCCCAGCGGCGCAGGCGGCGGTGACGGCGCTACGGGATGAAATCGCGGCGGATGAGCCGATTAAGATGTTGCCCGCCCGTCCATTGGCGCAGCCCGAATATCACGGATGGGCGGCGGCGTGCGCGGCACGGGCCGGGGCGACATGGCGTAATGTCGATTGGTTCTTCTGTGAGACCTTCATGTACCGCCGCCTGATGCAAGCCGTCACCTACTTTGAGACTGAGGATGACCCGTTTCTGCCCATTAAGAGGGCGGAATATGAGAGTTCGGTGCATCGGACGGTGTTGGATAACGCGCTGTTTGCCGGTCAGATGGGCGGAACGGTGCAGCGGTTGGACGCGACGCTGGCGCAGGCGGTGTTCGGCAACCGAGTTGACTTGAGCTATGCCGAGAGCCGCGCACAAGGACTCGGGACTAGCGAGTCTGACTTGCTGGTAGATGACCGTCCCATTGTGATTGACCACCTGTTGGAAAATCCGTCCGGCGATGTGCATGTGGTGGCCGACAATGCTGGGTCGGAATTGAGCGCCGATTTGTGCCTGATCGACTTGCTCATCCGTGAGAATATCGCCCGACGGGTTTTCCTCCATGTCAAGTTACACCCGACCTTTGTCAGCGATGTCATCCGGGCGGATGTATTGCGCTTTGTGATGGCGTGCGCGGCGGGGCGTTATGGCATGGGCGCACGCCGGATGGGGACGCGCCTGTATGATGCGCTACGCATTGGGCGTTTGGTCTTGAGTGATGACCCGTTCTGGAACAGCGCCTACTTTGCGTGGGAGATGCCGCCCGCACTGGCCGACTCGTTACAAGCCGGGGCGCTGGTCATCGTCAAAGGCGATGCCAATTATCGGCGTTTCATGGGCGATGCGTTTTGGCCGCACGAGACATCATTCAAGCATGTCGTCGGCGGGTTAGGGATGAACCTGTTGATGTTGCGGACATTGAAAAGCGACCCGCTGGTTGGCTTGTCGGCTGGCATGGCCGAAAAACTAGAGGCGCAAGACCCGCGTTGGCGTTGGAGTGGCAAACGTGCGCTGATTCAGGCGCACCTTAACCGATAATAGGTTTCTCTAGCCCACAGAAGATAAGAAACATTGCGACAACGCCCGTGCGCGTTAGAATTGAGCGGAAAGCAGTTAGGACTCGCCAATAACCCTAACTTGCTATCATGGCTTGACTTGTGTAAAATTTAACAAAGTAGTGTGCCTGATTTTGACTGAGTTAAAATCGGAGTGAGGCGGTAGCAGGTGTCAACGACCACCCCTATGAAGGGGGTGGCTTGCGATAAGCAAGCCCATGTTGACCAGCCTTAGTCTCATTCGTGAGACACCGTTATTCGGGTCACGATACCGGCGGGTGAGTGAACCAGCCCGTCGCTCTATCGTTCACCGTTAAACATGCCGAGGGTCTAGGCAAGTGCGGTGGGCATGACAAGCCCGAATACCATTGGCGAGGTTCACTTTACCGCCGCAAGGCGAGAATAATGAGGTAACTCATGCAACGAGTATTGGTGCTAGATAAGAGCAAAAACCCGCTGATGCCGTGTCATCCCGCACGCGCACATCAACTGCTCAAGCAAGGGAAGGCGGCGGTCTTTCGTCAATATCCCTTCACCATCATTTTGAAAGAACGGGATGGTGGGGATGTTCACCCCGTCACTATCAAGGTAGACCCGGGCAGTAAGACCACTGGGATAGCGATGGTCGCTGATTTCAGAGCGGGTAAGCGTGTGATTTGGGCTGGGAAGCTCACCCATCGCGGGCAGCAAATCCGAGATAGGTTGTTATCGCACCGTCAAATAAGGCGGGGTCGGCGTGTCCGTAAGACACGCTATCGCTTGGCTCGTTTCCTAAATCGGCGTCGTGTGGGAAGCAAACTTGCGCCATCGTTACAAAGTCGAGTCGAGAACACACTAACTTGGGTCGGGCGTCTGAGTCGTTGGTCGCCTATTAACTCGATCTCAATGGAGCTTGTGCGCTTTGATATGCAGTTGATGGAAAATGCTGAAATATCTGGCGTGGAATACCAACAGGGCGAACTTGCTGGTTATGAGGTTCGAGAATATCTACTGGAAAAGTGGGGACGCGAGTGCGCCTATTGTCATGCCGCCGATAGGCCATTAGAAATCGAACATATCACCCCAAAATCACGCGGTGGCTCAAATCGTGTGAGTAATCTTACCGTGGCTTGCCATGACTGTAATCAACGTAAGGGTAGCCAAACTGCGACAGAATTTGGGCACGCCAATATCCAACAGCAAGCCAAGCAACCGCTCAAAGATGCGGCGGCGGTTAACGCGACTCGCTGGGCGTTGTGGAGACGCATGGACACATTGGGTTTGCCATTGGAAGTCGGGACAGGGGGACGCACGAAATTTAATCGGGTAAAACAGGACTATCCAAAAGCGCATTGGATTGACGCGGCTTGTGTAGGAGAAAGTGGAGAACAAATTTACACCAGCCTAAATCATGCGCCACTTCAGATGAAGACGACAGGGCATCAATCGCGGCAAATGTGCCGCGTTGATAAGTACGGCTTCCCAAGAACCAGCGCCAAACAAGGGCGTGTCCACTTTGGTTTCCAAACAGGGGATATAGTCAGGGCAATGGTCACAAAAGGAGTAAAACGCGGTATGTATGTTGGGAGAGTTAGTGTCAGGGCTAGTGGTTTTTTTAATATCACTACCCCTACCGGAACGATTCAGGGTATCAGCTATCGCTACTTCACCCCAATTCACAAATCCGATGGCTATCTTTACGAGAAAGGAGAGGCGCTTTCCCCCGCTACCACAAGGGTAGCGGTACCCCCGCGCCAAGTTCAATGAATTTAAGTGCTAAAGGTGGCGGTTCGGGGTTCAACCCAGTGTTGATTATCCTCGGCGGTGCGATTGTTCTGGTGGGGGGCTATTTGATCAGCTTACTCGCGCCGAGCCTATTTCCTGTGGCGGCCTCTGCGGAAGCAGGGCCGATTGACCAGTTGTTCCAAGTGATGCTGTTCTTGGGCGGCGTCGTTTTCATGTTGGTTGAAGGTCTGCTTATTGTTTCGATTGTGCGCTTTCGGGCGCGCAAAGGCGAGACAGGCGACGGGGCGAACTTCAATGGCAACATTACGCTTGAAGTCATTTGGACGATTATCCCCGCGATTGTGGTGGTCTTTATCACCCTCTACAGCTATCAAGTCTGGGTGGATATTCGTGCGCCCAAAGATGACGAACTGCTGATTGAAGCCAATGGGCAACGATTTGTCTGGAGTTTTACCTATACCGACCCCTTAGACCGGTTGGCTGAACTCAACACGCAGACTTTTAGTGATAATGTTCTGCACACCTATGTTGGTCGTCCAGTGCGATTGAAGATGTACACCAGTGATGTGAATCATGCCTTCTGGGTTCCGACCATGCGGATTAAGCAAGACTTGCTGGCTGGACGTGAAACCGAAATTGGGTTCACCCCAACGGTTGCCGGACGTTATCGCGTGGTGTGTGCTGAATTGTGCGGCAGCGGCCACGGCGGGATGTTCACCTACATCCAAGTCTATGCCACCGAGCAAGAATGGCTGGAACGCTTCATTGACCCCAAAGTTGATTTCATCGTCAATCCGCCCAGCGACCCCGTAGTGTTGGGGCAAGTTACTTTACAAAGTGGTCGAGATGGACGTGCTTACCCGTGTTCAGGATGCCATGTCTTGGATGAATTGGGATGGGCCGGGGTAACAGGTCCGTCGCTAAATGGGATTGCTGATACGGCAGACCGTCGCGCTCAAAGCAATGGTTTGGCCGACGCCGCCGATTATATCGCGCAGTCGATTCGTCACC
The DNA here is from genome assembly GCA_034437835.1 of Anaerolineae bacterium. Classification (GTDB taxonomy): domain Bacteria; phylum Chloroflexota; class Anaerolineae; order Aggregatilineales; family Phototrophicaceae; genus Flexicrinis. The sequence continues at coordinate 7,842 of DAOTTP010000101.1, forward strand.
CGAACGCATACGCGGTTCCGGGCTTTAACCTCGGCGTCATGCCCCAGTTTGGCGGGGAAGAAACCGAACCTGAAGCTGTGGACGGCGCGTACTATATGTACATGCCCACCACAGACTTGATTAATATCGTCTCGTACCTGTGTACGCAGACGGCAACCGGCGACTCGGCCTGCGGCGACATTGACGCCATCACCACGGCAGTCGAAACCCAGTCGCAGTAATCGTAAGTCGACTATTGGTAGAGAGGTAAAGGGATAAAAATGGCAAGCATTACCGTCCCAATGTCCGGCGCACAAACTGCGCCGAGACCCAAACTAAGCGAATACCTACGCTGGAGTGTCGATCATAAAATTATCGGCACGCAGTATATGGCGACAGCGTTGTTCTTCTTCCTGATTGGCGGCACGCTGGCATTGCTCATCCGCTGGGAACTGCTGACTCCCGCGCTCGATTTCGCGGCGACAGGCTCAATCTATAACTCACTGTTCACGATGCACGCCACGGTGATGATTTTCCTCTGGATTATCCCGTTTTGGGCAGGCATCGGCAATTACATCGTGCCGTTGCAATTGGGCGCGAAAGACATGGCTTTCCCGTGGCTAAACGCCTTCGCCTTCTGGCTGATTATCCCGGCTGGCATCTTGATGCTGGCGGGCTATTTCGTCGGACCAGCCGAGGCCGGTTGGACATCCTACCCGCCGCTGTCAGTATTGTTCAGCGGTGACGGTCAGACCTTGTGGATTATCAGCTTGCACATCCTCGGCGTGTCGTCGATTTTGGGCGCGATTAACTTCATCGTGACCATCAAAAACATGCGCCCGGAGTCGATGGGTTGGTTCCAAATGCCCCTGTTCGCATGGGCGCAATTGGCGACCTCACTCATCCAAATCCTCGGCGTGCCGTTTCTCGCTGGCGGCCTGACTCTATTATTGTTAGACCGCGTGGCTGGGACGGCCTTCTTCGACCCGTCTCGCGGCGGCGATGTGCTGGTTTGGCAGAATATCTTCTGGTTCTACAGCCACCCCGCCGTATACGTCATGGTGCTGCCGGGGATGGGCGTCTTGAGCGAGGTCATCTCGGTTCACAGCCGCAAGCCGATTTTTGGCTATAAGGCGATTGCCTTCAGCAGCATGGGGATTGCGCTGGTCGGTTTCACGGTCTGGGCGCATCATATGTTCACCAGCCTGTCACCCTCACTGCGTATCCCGTTCATGGTGACATCGTTCATCATCGCCATACCAACCGGCATCAAGATTTTCAGCTGGCTTGCGACCATGTGGGGCGGAAAAATCCGCTTCAACAGCGCGATGCTGTTCTCGGTGGGCTTCCTGAGTCAATTCGTTATCGGCGGTATCACGGGCATGATGTTGGGCGCTATCCCGCTAGACATCCACATGCATGACACCTACTTCGTCGTCAGCCATTTCCATTTCGTGCTGTTCGGCGGTTCGGTGTTCGCCATCTACTCGTCGATTTACCACTGGTTCCCGAAGGTTACGGGGCGCATGTTGGATGAGCGCCTCGGCAAAATCCACTTCTACGTCACTTACGTGTCGTTCTTCCTCACCTTCTTCCCGCAGCATATCGTCGGGATGCAGGGGATGCCGCGTCGCGTCGCTGAATATGCGCCGGAATTCCAGACGATGAACATCATCATCAGCATCAGCGCGTTCGTGCTGGGGATTAGCACCTTCATCATCTTGTTCAATATGTGGTGGTCGATGAACCACGGCAAGATTGCGGGACCGAACCCGTGGCGTGCTTTGACGTTAGAATGGCAGACCAGTTCACCGCCGCCGTCGTACAACTTCAAGGGTGAAGTCGTGCCGTTTGAAGACCCGTATGGCTACGGTACAGAGGCCAGTCGCGTCTATCTGGATGAGATGGAAAAGCGCTTGACCCCGGCAAACTTGTTGGGTAAGACCGGCGATGGCGGCAACTCGTCTGAGCCGATGACCGGCGACTAAAGAGGGTTATGGTAGGGGTATGGCGCGCCATGCCCCTATAAATCCAGAGGTTTTATCGTATGCAGCACAGTCGTTATAGCGAGACTTTCGATTTTGAACGCCAGCGCCAACGTCAGGAAGAACTCCGCCTGAAGAATGCGCGTACCGGCGTCAACCTGTTTCAAGGCTCGTGGATTTTTACGTTTGTGGCGTTGATTATCGCCAATTTGCAGATTCGCTCATCGTCCCCAGCTTGGCCGCCAGCGGGGGTTGAGAAGCTCGAACCTATATTGCCGACCATTGCGACGATAGGGTTAATCGTGAGCGCCGTCTTTGCAAGGCGTGCTTTTCGGGCGCTAAAACGTGACGATGTACGGGGCTTTTTGGTACAATGGCGCGTAGCGCTGGGGTTGGGTGTGGCGTTCGTGGCGGTGATGGCCTTTGAGTGGCTGACACTGACACCCGCGCCGGAAGCACGCATCCGGCTGGCAAATGGCGTCGAGATGATGAGTGTCTTGACGCAGTATAACTCGATGTTCCGCGTGATGACCGCATTTCACGGGCTGCACGCGCTCATCATCGGGGTTTATATGTGGAACGTCTATCGCGGGATGGCGCAGACGACTCTGGACGGGCGCAAATTATGGTCTGTCGAGGCCGGCGCGAAACTCTGGTATTTCGTGGTCATCGCGTGGATGTTGTTTTACCTAGTGTTGTATTGGCTTTGAGGTTCAACTAAGGGGGCGTTGCTTATGGGTTACAGCATGACCCGCGCAATCCCGATGGGTATCATTGGGTTTGTGCTTGGGGCAGCATTTGTGGTGCTGCTCCGTGGCCTTCAACAAATGGACGAGCTGTGGAGCGCACAACTCGGTTTGACGATAGGCGGGCTGTTTGCTGCCATCTTCTTCCTGTGGGGGATTGGTGCGCTGTCTGGCAAGATGGCCGCGCACGAAGTTCACGAGCCGGAAGACGATGAGTTTGGCAACGAACTCCCCGTCGAAGAGCATCATCACGATGACCTGACCCCTGTGGGCATTTTGCAGGAACAAATCTGGTCGATTGCCTTCTGGGTATCGGTTGTGGCAATCGGGGCGTTCGCCTTTGCAGCGCTACCGGGCGGCCTCGGCTATACCCTCAGCACCGATGCAGCTGCCAACGCCAACACCAATGGCTACTTCGCTATGGAAATCCCCGGTGGGGACGTTCTGGTGGTTAGCAAGATCGTGGTGTTCGTCGTATTCGTCGTCTTTACGATGATTTCGCTATTCGGGGCGTCGTGGCTGTTCTCTAAGGCGTTGCTCGGCCTGACGGTTGGGATTAAGACGGTCAAGGCTGAGGGCAATCAACCGCTGAACGTGCTACCCGCCAGTTCTAACGCTGGCCTGTTGACTGCGGGTGAGGGCGGCGAAGCTGTCGCTGTCGCTCAACCATCGTTTAACCGGCGTAAGCTCGTTATTGCGATTATCACTGGTTTGGTGTTGTTATGGCTGTTTTACGAGGCCTTAATCGGTTGGATCATCAAGACCTCACCGATGCGTGAAATGCTCTCCATAAGCAACGCTATCCTACTGCCTATCCTGATTTTTTATACCAGACAGGTGCTATGGGCGGTTGGTCGTGTGGCGCGTTGGACGGCGAAAGTTCTACGCGGACTGCCCGCGTTCTTGGGTCAGAAGTAGGTGCATGAGATGAGTGATATTACCCTGCACGAATCGAAACAACCGGCGCTCCTATCGCCCAGAGAAGAAGCCACCCGCCACGACAATTATAAGTTTGCGATGTGGCTGTACCTCGGCAGCGAAATCCTCTTGTTCGGCATCCTCATTGGCGGCTTTGTGATATGGCGCGTCCAGAACCCAGAGATGGTTAAGGCGTTCCACAACGCCAGCGGCTTGTTGGGCAAGGCGATTGTTTCGGGCAATACCTTCCTGCTGTTGACCAGTTCATGGGCGATGGTCATGGGTCTGCGCGAGATTCAACGCGACAATGTGGCGGGACTGCAAAAGTGGTTCACCATCACCATCCTGCTTGGCGTCGTGTTCATGGGGTTGCAATATTACGAGTATACGCAGCTTGCCCATCACGGCATCACACTAGATTTTGCGGGCAGCACCCCTGAGTTTGCCGGGTTGGGCGTGCGGTTCTATAGCGCGACCTTCTTCCACGGCATCCACGTCCTCGTCGGCGTGTTCTGGTGCTGGCTGGTGATGCGTCGCGCACAACGTGGCGAGTTCAGCAGCAAGCGCTATACCGGCGTCGAAGTGTTTGGCTTGTACTGGCACTTTGTCGATGTGGTGTGGATTCTCATCTTCACGCTGTTCTATCTGGTCTAACGAGGGGTGACGATATGAGCGACCACAATACCACATCCGACGCCGCGCCCACTGACGCGCATCACGACTCGCACCAAGCCGAGATTTTCGCCGAGACGACTACTCTGTTTGGGCGCACGCTGCCATACCCGCTGTATACCGTCATTTTCGGTATCTTGGCGGTGCTGACCGTCTCCGAAATCATCATCGCGGAAATCTTCACCAGTTGGGTGAAGGTGGTCGTGTTGTTGGCGTTTGCGATTGCCAAGTCCATTCTGGTTGTGATGTACTATATGCACCTCAAGTCTGACAGCAAAGTGTTCACGTTGGTGCTGTTGGTGCCAGTATTCATCATCTCCCTATCGTTGATGTTCCTGTTGGTGATGCCCTACGGCGCAGCCTACTAGCACCCGTGATGAATCTTAAAAGGGGTATGGCGTGCCATGCCCCTTTTGTTTTGGAGGGGTTATGCAGCTTGATTTAACCGGCAAGGTCGCGGTTGTAACCGGCGCGGCGCACAGGGTAGGGAAGGCCATCGCGCTGGAATTGGCGCGGCATCACCAAATGCACATCCTCATCCACCATAACAGCACGTCGCCGGACGCGGCGCTGGCCGAGATTCGGGCGCTGGGCGTGCGTTCGGAAGCCTATCAGGCCGACATCAGCACCCAAGCCGGCGTAGACGCCTTATTCGAGGCCACGATGCGCCATTTCGGGCGGGTGGATGTCTTGGTCAACAGCGCGTCGGTATTCCCCGCTGGCACATTGGATCAGACCCCTCTGGAGACGTGGCAGAATACGCTGGATGTCAACCTGACCGCGCCTTTTCTGTGTATCCAAGCAGCGGCGCGTCTGATGCGCCAGAATACGCCAGAGGGCGGTAGCATCGTCAATATCTGCGATGTGGGCGTCACGCGCCCGTGGGCGGCGCGGGCGGCGCATGGGATTAGCAAGTCGGCGCTGGGGATGTTGACGCAGACGGCGGCGGTCAATTACGCGCCCCATATCCGCGTCAATGCCGTGATGCCGGGGCCGGTGCTTGCGCCCAGTGGGATGCCGGATGCCCGTTGGAAACAGATTGGTGAGGATTTGACTCTGGTTGGGCGGGCGGGCGCGGCGGAAGATGTGGCGCGGGCGGTGGCCTTTCTGGTGGCAGAAGATTTCATCACAGGCGCGATGTTGCTGGTCAACGGCGGCGAACATCTCAAATGGTGATGGGCGGATTTTGCCTCAAAACCCCCAATTTGCGGTTCAGATGCAGATGTGTTAATTTCAAAAAGTTGACGTTCAGTTAAGGCACATACTATAATTTGCTAAAGACCTCACCGTAGGGATGAACGACACGGCTCCTGCCAACTTGAAATGAGGGTAATCGGATGCCCATCCAAGGCAATCTGCGCGATTTCAGCACGACACAACTACTCAACCTAATCAATCTGTCGGGCCGAACGGGCGTCCTCCGCATCTTCGAGGGCGTTCCTACTGGCGATAAAGATGCTAATGGCAACGACAAACTCCAGCCGGGAAAAGAACGCGCCCAAGTCTTGTTTAAGGGCGGTAAGCTGGTGTATGCCTCGGCAGTCGGTCAACTGAGTGACCTGATCGCCGTCCTGAATAAAGGCGGCAAGCTGAACGAGAACCAAGCCAAAGTTTTGCGGGAACGCGCCAAAGGTACGGGCGATAAAGCCCTCGCCATGCGCCTGATTGGGGCGAATTACGTCAACCGCAATGACATCGTGACTTGCGTCCAGCAGTACATCCTCGACATCGTGTATAGCGTGATGGTTTGGAACCGTGAACCGTTCCGTTTTGAGGAAAATGTGAACGTCGATGCGGCTGACCGTATCCTCGTCCCGATTGACCTCCAAAACGTGATTATCGAAGGCTCTCGGCGCTTAAAAGAGTTGGACGAAATCTCCAAGCATATCGACAACCTCGATTTGTGTCTGCGCTTCCCAGAGAACCCCAAAGAGAAATACGCTGGCGTCCATCTCAGCGTCGAGGAATGGCGGGTGGTGCAGTTCGTCAACCCCAAGAACACCATCCGTCAAATTGCTAAAGCCAATAACATGGCGGAAACAGAAATCCGTCGTATTGTATATGGGTTAGAGCAAGCGGGTTTGGTCGAGATCATGCGCCCGACGACGGCTCCTAAGCCCATCATGCGCGGCGATAAGCCCAAGCCGGCACAGCAGCCCGTACAGCGTCAGGTGGTCAATCGCCTGATAGACAAACTCAAATCTCTGTAAGACCTCTATTGTCCTACAGGGTAAGCCGCGTTACACTCAGTTAAGTTTTATATTGCGCGTTTTAAGGTATATCTATCTGCGCGCACGGATCGGCAACTTATCAGAAAGCATGGGCTGGCACGATGCAGACAGTCAAAATGGTCATCACGGGGCCATACAGTTCTGGCAAGACCGAGTTTATCCGCTCAATCAGCGAGATCGATGTGGTCTCGACTGAGCGCGAGGTCACGACAGAAGCGGAACGCCGTGAAAAGGGCGCGACGACGGTAGCGATGGACTTTGGTCGCATCACCGTTGACGATGATTTGGTGCTTTACCTGTTCGGCACGCCCGGACAGCGACGCTTTGACTTCATGTGGGAAATCTTGGCGGAAGGTATGTTGGGGTTCATCGTCATGGTGGACAGCAGCAAGCCGGAAACCTTCCGCGAGGCCAAGAGTATTTTAGAGACCTTCCGCGCCTATGCGCCGACGCCGTATGTGGTGGCTGCCAACAAGCAAGACCACCCCGATGCTTGGTCGCCAGACGACTTGCGGATTGCGTTGCGGATTGACCCGGAAGTGAAACTGCTGCGCTGCGTAGCGCGTGACCGTACCAGCGTCCGCGATGTGCTTCTAGAACTGCTTTACGCTATCCTTGAAGAAATGGAAGAATAATTCTTCCCCACGTCGAGAAAGACGCCTGTGCCAACCCTCGTCACCGATCAAGGCAATATCCATTATGAGACATTAGGCCGAGGCCGTCCCGTGCTGCTCTTGCACGGGTGGCTCGGCTCGTGGGCGTTATGGCGGCGGACGTTGGAAGAACTGTCCAACGAATTCCGATTCTATGCGCTCGATCACTTGGGATTCGGCGAGAGCCGTGACCGCGCCCAACGCTTCACCGTTGACCAATATACCGCCTCGGTCAGCCAATTCATGGACAGGCAGGGCATCCAGAAGGCGGCGCTGGTCGGCCATTCGATGGGCGGCACGGTGTCGTTGGCGGTGGCGGCTGCACGGCCTGAGCAAGTGGTTAAGGTCTGTGTGATTGGCTCGCCGATTGTCGGGTCATCGCTCGCGCCGCTGCTCAAACTCAGCGGGTATGACTGGGCGGCGCGGGTGATGTGGAAATTCCCATCGCTCCTGCTGCTGTTCTTGAAATATTATGCCTATTGGATTGCTAACGATGGCAAGGCAATGAGCGATATGATGGTTTCGGATGTGTCGAAAATCGGGGCTGAGGCGTTCTTCATGTCGATTGCGACGCTACGCCAAGCCGATCTACGCGGTCAGATTGGCGGGCTGAAAGCCCCGATTTTGGGCATTTACGGCCCCAAGGATAAAATCGTCAACCCGAATCAGGCCAAAGTCTTGCAGCAACACGCCCCGAACAGTCAAATCGCATGGTTCGCCAACTCCGGTCACTTCGTCATGATGGATGAACCAGAGCGTTTCCACGGGGTGTTACGTCATTTTCTGAACACACCCAGCGGCAATACTGGCGAAGTCCCCATTGCACCAAAATAACCAAAAACCAACACGGCGGCATACATGCTTTTGCCCAACAGGCTATACTAGAGAGTGATGGGTGATGAGTAAAAGTAGTAGGGCGTTATACCTCCGCCCTTGTCTGTTCTATTCGTCTGCTGAGGGTCGCTAGGGCATCATCCAAATGGCGTTTGGCCGTTGATAGGAGGGCAGAAGATGCCGATGTACCGTTATATCATCGAAGATACGCGCCATGTGCCGCCGTTCAATGAACCGGCCAGTCAGTTGACGATTGGCGTCGAACCCCTGAAAATCCACCTCGAAAATGTGGTGACACAGGTGATGGGAACGCAGGTCATCTTGGGGCCAACCTTGCGCGGGCGTGAGGATTTGCAACAAGTCAAAGGCGAGTCCGTGGTTTACCGCGATAGCCTGTGGTTTGACAAAGAGTTTTTGGCGTATTTCGTCCAGCAGGCACGCAAGACCGGCAAGGCGTGTCGGGCGGCATTCCCCGCCAGTGACAAGGCGTTCCATACTTATACCGTGCCGCTGACCAAAGGCTTCGAGGTCACGCTTGACCCAGCCAGTCGTAGCATTTTGTTCCTGTGCGATTTGTGGTACTTCCCCAACGGGTATTCGCCGGAAATCACGCCAGTCGTCGTCCCCAGCGATGCCCGCGAAATCGGCTTCTATACCGTGCCGGATTTTATGACGATGAAGCAAGGCGACTTGACCCACTATGCGCCGACGCGCTCGGTCATGTCGATTGAGAGTTGGGTGCATATCTATTTCGCCAGCATCATCTTCACCAACTTCGCCCGCGCCTCACGCTTGGATAAGACCATCAGCGAGAGCGTGACCGAACGCTTGAAAATGTTGTGGCGGGCGGTCATCGACCAGAAACAGCTTCTGAGCGCGTCTGGGGCGGTCAAAATCGGCAAAAATTGTGACATTGACCCCAGCGCCATCATCCGAGGGCCGGCCACCATCGGCGACAACTGCGCGATTGGCGCGGGCGTCATCCTCGACAACTGTACGATTGGCGACAATGTGACCATTGACGCCGGTTGCACGCTCATGATGTGTAGCATCGGCAATAACTGCTTCCTCCCATTCCGCGCCTCGCTGTACCTGACTCAGGTGATGGAAAACAGCATCATCGCCCAAAATACTTGTCTACAGATGTGCGTGATTGGCCGCAATAGCTTTGTCGGCGCGGGCAGCACCTTCACAGACTTCAACCTGATTGCTCAGAAGCCGATGCGTGCCGCCAACATCGAAGGCGAATTGCAGTCGGTGGGTCAGATTGTGTTGGGCAGCGCCGTCGGGCATAACTGCCGCATCGGGTCGGGGATGATCGTATTCCCCGGACGCATGATTGAGTCTGACGTGGTACTCATCGCAGGGCCGCAGCGCCGCGTGATTACGCGCAGCGTGGGCTATGAGGAGAGCGACCACCATACGGTGAAGTTTGGCGATGTCCATAAGCGCTTCTACCCGCGCAAAGATGAACGTGAATTTGAACTGACTGAAGAATGGTAGGCGCTCACTATCATGGCGGATGAACAAGGCAACATTTACGAGGACGGCGTTTATGAGATGCTGTGGGACTGTAAGTTCTGCGGCACGGAAAAATTGTTGGGCAAAACGCAGAAATTCTGCCCGACATGCGGCGCGACTCAAGACCCAGAATGGCGCTATTTCCCCTCTGATGAGGAAAAGATAGCGGTCAAAGACCACGTTTTCGTGGGTGAGGACAAAATTTGTCCGGCCTGCGGTTCTCTGATGGCGGCTAACGTTGAGTTTTGTACACGCTGCGGCTCTCCCCAGACCGAGGCGGCCAAAATCAAGAAACTCGCCAACCGAGCCGGTGAGTTGGGCGTCAACTTTCTGCGAGAAGACCGCGACGCCCGACAAGTCGCAGAGGCACGCGGCCTGACCGCGCCCCCTGCGGCGAAAAAAGGGCTTCCAGTTTGGGGGTATGCCCTGATTGGCGTCGGTGTTTTGGTCGTCGGGTTCATCCTATTCGCCATATTCGCCAAGCGCGATACGGTGGGGACGGTTGAATCGTTCGAGTGGGAGCGCAATATCAGCATTGACCAATTCAGCGCCGTGCCATCGCGTAGCCTGTGTAGCGCGATGCCGGGAGATGCCTATGGCGTCAGCCGGAACTACGAGCAGGTCGGATCGCGTAGCGTGCCTGACGGTGAAACGTGTTCCTCACAACAAGTAGACCAAGGCGACGGGACATTTCGGCAGCAGCGGGTGTGTTCGCCCAAGTACCGTGATGAACCGGTTTACGATTATATGTGCGGCTATACGGTCAATCGTTGGACGACGGGGCGCACGGCCACGGCCACCGGGGATAAGAGTAAAACGTTGGCGTGGCCGAATGCTAACCTGAAATGCGGCGGGACAGGCTCAAGCCTCGGCTGTGAGCGCGAATCGGGGCGCAACGAGAAATACATTTTCAACCTCAGCGCGGGCGAGAAGAAATATTCGTGCGATGTGCCGTTTGCGATGTGGGACGCGGCCACCATCGAACAGGCCTTCGAGTTCAAAGTCGGGATGATTTTCGATAACCCAGACTGCGGGACGATTAAACCGAAAAGCGGGTGATTTTCGTCTGAAAGAATCAAATGATAGGTGATAGGCGATAGCGGACACGGCATTGCCGTCTCCCTATGAACGACGCAATCGCGTTTTTTTCGTAGGGACAATGCCAGCGTTGTCCGTATAAAAAATTTATCGTTCCGCGTGGCGGATGTCCTCTAGGCGCAGTTGGACGCTACGGCGTTCCTTCCACTCGTTGATTTCGAGCGTGAAGGCCAAATCGACTTCTTCGCCCAGCCGATTAATCCAATGACCGAGGTTGAAGCCAATCGCATCCAGCGCGGGCTGACCGGCGCGGGCGACCCTAAGCTTGAGGTGCTTGTCCTCTTTGCCGACGTTACGCGCTTCGAGGATTCGGGCGCGGTGAATCATGAAAACCGGCTGGCGGTTAGCGTTGCCTGTGGGTTCTAGCTTGGCGAGTTCCTCGACCAATTCCTCGTTGATCTCGTGGACGTTGAGCGCAGCGTCAAGTTCTAGCGTCGGGCTGACATCATGTCCGCGGAGCGCGTCTTGCGCCAACCCAACCAACCGGTCACGTAGGGCGGGGATATTCTCCTTGCGGACGGTGAATCCGGCTGCGAGGGCGTGGCCGCCGTGCCGCACCAATAAGTCGGCGCACTGGTCAAGGGCGCGGGTGATGTCAAACTGTGGGATGCTGCGGCACGAGGCGCGACTTTCCTCTGGACCGTGTTCCATCACCACCGATGGCATATAATATTCTTCGACCAAGCGCCCAGCCACCAGCCCGACGATTCCGGATTCCAACGCATGATGTCCGGTGAAAATCAAGGATTGGTCGGTCAAGTCGCCCAGTTCACCGCGTATCAGGTCTTGGGCGGCGCGGGTTTTCTCTTGGCGTAATAGGTTAAGGCCTTGTAGCTGATTGGCTAACGGTATCGCGACGTCTATGGTGGTGGCGGACAGCAGTTCATAGGCAATCATCGCGCTCTCTAGGCGTCCGGCGGCGTTGATGCGCGGGCCGAGCGCGAATCCGATTGTCCCAGTGCTGACTTCAGATGGGACGACGTTCGAAACGTCTAAAAGGGCGCGGATTCCGGGACGGTGGGCGCGGCGCAAGATTTCGAGACCGCGCTGGACGAGCGAGCGATTCTCTGGCCTATCCAGCGGCATCAGGTCGGCCACCGTACCAATCGCCACAAGGTCGAGCAAGTCGCTGAGGTCGAAAGCCTCAGCGTCATCTTTTTCCTTTGTATTTTTACGGGCGTTTGCGAGAGTGACGAATCGGAGCGCTTGGATGACCTTATAGGCCACGCCAACCCCGGCCAGCATATCCTCGGTATACCCAACCCGTTTACAGTTGATGACAGCGTAGGCATCTGGTAGTTCCGCCCCTAGCGAGTGGTGGTCGGTGACGATCACATCCACGCCGTTCTTGCGCGCATGAGCGATTTCGTCCATCGACCTGATTCCGCAGTCTACGGTGACAATTAATTTGCATTTATCGTCTTTTAAGAGGTCGATGGCACTGATATTGAGGCCGTAGCCCTCATCAACTCGGTTGGGGATATAGGCGCGGACATTCTTTGCGCCCAAGCCGCGTAATCCCTCAACCATCAAGGTCGTAGAAGTCACACCATCAGCATCGAAGTCGCCATACACGACGATAGGTTCGTTTCCGGTTACGGCTTGGCGCAATCGCCTGACAGCCTTGTCCATATCGGGCATACTCATCGGATCGTGGTTGATTTCGCGGCTGTTCAGGAAGGCGCGGGCGGTGTCGGGCGTGGTCATGCCCCGGTTATATAACACTTGCGCCAATAAGCGGTGTATCCCGCTGTACTGGCGCAATAAGCCGATAGGCGCTTCTGGGGCGATAACCCAACGTTTATTTTTTGGAGGCGTCATTTGGACTCTAATTAACCTATATCATGTTTTAGAATCCCGATGGTAACACGCCCGCCCGATAAAAACTAATCACTCGATGCCAGCCACGCCCCGGTCTGGCGCGGGTGGGTGAATCGGATGACATGGAGGTGTGAATACTGCGCGAACAACGTCGGCGTATCCTTTTTGCGCTTCCAATAGGTTTTGAAGAACCAATAGAACAACGATTCATCATTGAATTGGAATTGTTGGCGGAAGCTCTCATGGTTGCCTGTCCCCCATAGGTTTTCCTGAGTCCATGCGCGTTTGAAGGTGCGCCGAGTCAGCCGCCACAGGTTGATGTGGAAAGGATAATCTAGCCAAATCGCGGTATCGGCACGCGGCCAGACAATATCACGCAGTACGCTATAATTTCCGTCCATCACCCACCGTTCGTCTTGGGTTTTTTCGCCTGCCAATGCGCGAAATTCTTCAGGGGGGCGCACTTGCCAACCGGGTAAGAATCGCATCGCGTCCGCCTCAATATGGGTGTGACCGTATTTCTGGGCGATTTGCTTGGCGAGGGTGGTTTTGCCCACGCCTGTCGTGCCGATAACGAGGATTCGGCGTAATGGTGGAATCGGTGAAGCCGTCATGGTGAAGTCCTTTCATCAGGGAATATCTTCTCATCGCGCATCACAGTTGTAAAAATTGCCTGACACAATGCTTAAAAGTGGGTGCAAAGTGGGCGGGGCATGTTACAATGAAACAACCCTAGTGTGTAGGGTTCAATCAGTTATCTATAATCTGACCATTCTTCCCCTTCATTTGGGATAAAAGCGGAGAACCAGAAACGATGGGCGCAGTATCCGCACGACGGTGGATTCCGACCTTTGGGGGCGCAAGCACGCGCCCCGTTACCCGTAAGGAACAAGTCTCTTATTGGGGGGCAGTGACCGTTTTGGTCACTGTTACCGTTTTATTGGTCGTGTTCGCCATCAATGCCATTACCTTTTTCTCACGGCCATTTTTTGGCGTGATGATGAGTCCGACTCAAGTTGTCCTTGGCACAAACCCGACTTCCGCGACCAAGTGGCAGGGGCTTGAGCAAGGGCGCTTGCGGCGACTGGATCGCATTGTCGCAATCAATAACATCCCATTGAGTGATGATCCGAGTAATTACGCCGCCGCAAAAGCCTCTATAGACGCCTTTATCGCGGCATCTCAGGTGGGGGATGTGGTCACGGTGAAGGTAGAACGCCCCGATTGGGGGTTGGCCTATGCTACTTACCGGATGTCAAGCGTCCCGACGGAAGATGTGCTGGTGTTTTTCGTCATACCGTGGGTATCGGGCGCAATTGCGCTGGCGGCTGGTTATTTGATTCTGCTGTACCGTGGCTATGCCTCTGCTGCACTGACCGGCGCGGTCATGTGTGCGTTGCTGGGCTTATTTATGGCTGGCTTGTTTGAAACCACGTTAGGGGGAGTCTTGACCTCGGTTTGGGCGATAGGGGTGAGCTTGCTCGGCGGAGTCACCATCCGATTTGGCCTGATTTTCCCCGCCCGATTGCCATTGTATTATCGTTTCCCCGCCATCACATGGCTGCCATTGGTCGCCAGCGGACTGGTTGGCCTGTTTGCCGCTCGGTATGCGATTGTGCCGCCGACCCCGTATGATTTCACCCAGACGCAAGTGACCGCCGTGGGCGCGGCGTTGATAGGGTTGGTCGCGTTGATTGCGCTCTTGGTGAATCAGCGCCGTTTGGCCGCCACCCGTATGAACCGTGACCAAGCTGGTGTCATGATTGCCAGCCTGTTGTTGGCCTCAACACCCGGCCTGTTGTGGTTTTTGAACATCTTCCTACGCTCCCTCGGCCCAGAGTACGCGATTTCGACTACCTTTGAAGCGTCAATGCCGTTCTTATTGACCGTGGTCTTGAGCATAACGTTTATCCTGCTGCGTGAGCGTGCGCCGGATTCTGATGCCATGTTCAGCCAATCCCTGACCTATGGCGTCTTGATGATTGGCGTGGTGGTTGGGTATTTCTTACTGACGCTGGGCGGCGGCTTAATCGCCACCACTTTTGCCCCGAATAACCCCCTGTTGATTGCATTGACCTTGTTCGGCATGTCGATTCTGTTCTTACCGATACGCTCTGGTTTACAGGGGCGTATTGACCGCATCTATTTCCGCCAGCGGCGTCAATTGAGTCATGTGGTAGAAGATTTCAGCCAGTCGTTGGAAGACTTAGAAGATGCGGATGAGGCGCTGAAGGCGTTTACGACCTCGCTGAATCAGGGAATCCACCCGCAACATTTGTTGGTCTTTTTGCAGCGTTCGCGTGGCGGCGATTATGTGGCCGAAGGGACAGACATTCGTTTCCCAGCCGACAGCCCGATTGTGACGGCGCTGCGTGCGACTAGCGCCCCGGTAGTGTTCATCCCCGGCACGCCGTTCCCCGTTTCGCTGATAGCGGAACGCGCCCGCCTAGAAACACTGCGCCCGACCCTGATCACGACCATGACGACCTCCGAGCAATTGACCGGCTTTGCGCTGTTGGGGCGTCCGTCTGGCCGTGAGGGATATACGTTTGAGGAAATTC
This sequence comes from Anaerolineae bacterium, assembly GCA_034437835.1. GTDB lineage: Bacteria > Chloroflexota > Anaerolineae > Aggregatilineales > Phototrophicaceae > Flexicrinis. The sequence continues at coordinate 22,861 of DAOTTP010000101.1, forward strand.
GTTTCGTCAATGCCTTGACCAGTCAACTTTCGGTGGCCTTAGAGCGTTCATTGGTCGTCGAGTCGCTAGAACAGCGTCTGCGCGAACTCAACGTGCTATCACAAGTCGGTCAGGCCGCCAACTATACCAACACGTTAGATGACCTGTTGGAACTGGTCAGCGCGCAGACCAAACGCCTTCTGGACGCCGATTATCAGTACATTGTGTTCTTTGACAACGAATACGATCAGTTGTATTTTGGCTTCTTCCTTGAGGAAGATGAGCGCTACAATGACCGCGAGAACTCGCGCTGGCCGTTGGGCAACGACTTGTATAGCCAAATCATCCGCACCGGTCAGACCCGCCAAATCGAGGACTATGCACGTCAGAAGCAGGATACCAACTTCCTGAACCTGTATGACAGCGAACACATCCACCCGTTCATCGCCGTCCCTTTGATTGCTCAGACCCACCGGCTGGGGGTGTTTGCGATTGGCAAGCGCGATATGCACCCCTATACGCCGGAAGAACTTGTTACATTCAACAACTTAGCGGCGCTGACGGCTACCGCATTGGAAAAGGCGCAGTTGTTCGATGAAGTGAACCGCCGCGCACGTCAGCTTGGGGCGCTCAACGACATCAGCCAAAAGCTGGTCGCGGCAGAAACCGCCGACGTAGACGCGCTACTCGACCTGATTACCAAGAGCGCGGTCTCAATTTTGAACGCCGAAGCCGGGTCACTGCTCTTGGCAGACGACGACGAGAGCGGCGATATGATTTTCCGCGCCGTGATTGGTGGGGCGAGTGGCGAGTTGATGGGGCAGCGCGTCCCGAAAGGGCGCGGCCTCATCGGTGAAGTGACCCGCACCGGACGCCCACAAATCAGCAACCAGACCCAGAACGACCATCGCTGGCAGGGCGAAATCGTCAAAGGCAATTTCCGCACCCAGTCGATTTTGGCCGTGCCGCTGGTCGCCAAAGACCGCATCGTTGGCGTATTGGAAGTGCTGAATAAGCACGACGGGACGGCCTTCCGTGAGGAAGAGGTCGGTTTGTTGACGACGTTCGCCAGTCAAGCAGCTGTCGCCATCGAAAACGCACGACTGTTCGCCATGACCGGCAGCGCCCTCAACCAGCGCCTAGAGGAACTCCAGACGCTGGAACTGATTGACCGCGAATTGGCGCGGGCGCTTGACCAGCGTGAGGTCGGGCGTATCACCCTGAAATGGGCGATACAAGCCACCAACTCCCCAGCCGCCGTGATGGGCGAGGTCAATCTGTCTAACCTGACCATGCGCGTGCTGGCGATTCAAGGCTATGCGCCAGAGGAATACCCCGCAGGCGCGGACGGCGGAGTCTGGCCGCTACATAAAGGCATTGTGCGGCGCGTTTTGCGTACCGGCATTGAAGACCTCGCTGACTTGCGCTATGACCCAGATTACTCGCCCAGTTTGGCGGGGTCGATTAGCCAGATGACTCTTCCGATGATGTCCGGCGACGAAATCATCGCCCTACTGGTCTTGGAAACCAACCGTGAGATTCCGTTCTCGTTGATTGATATGGAATTCGTCAAGCGCTTGGCCGAACGCGCCAGCATCGCGCTGGCGAACGCCCAACTGTATGAGCGCATCGTGCGTGCGGCGGAAAATAAGAGTGAATTTGTGGCTTTCGCCGCCCATGAACTCAAAAATCCGCTGACTTCGATTAAGGGCTTCAGCGATACGCTACTCAACCCGCGCATGGCCGCCGTGATTTCTAGCGACCAACGCACGCAGTTCTTGGGCGTCATCCGGTCTAATGCTGAACGGATGCAAGCCATCATTGACGACCTGCGCGACATTGCGGCCAGCGACGCCGGTAAGCTCAAAATCGCCACAGAGCCGCTGCAATTCCATACCGTCATCGAGGACACCATCGCGCCGTTCGTGCAGATGTTGGAGCAAAAAGAGCAGACCATCATCCAACATGTGCCAGAGCGTCTGCCGACCATTTATGGCGATCACAAAAAATTGGCGCAAGTGTTGACCAATCTGGTCAGCAACGCGCACAAGTACAGCCCGCAGGGGACGAATATCACCCTGACGGTGGATGTCCACACCACCTACCGGCTGCCCAGCGGGGTGGATTTGGGGCCGTGCATGTATGTCAGCGTGCTAGACAGCGGCATCGGCATGAGTCCGACAGACCTCAAGCGTATTTTCCGTGAGGACTACTTCCGCAGTGATGACAGCCGCGCCCGCGCTCAAAAAGGCACAGGCTTGGGCATGATGATTACGCAGCGTATCGTTGAAGGCCATGGCGGGCGCATCTGGGTTGAGAGCGAGTTAGACAACGGCTCTAACTTCCAGTTCGTCATCCCGATTCAACGCTACGAGGACGGCAAATCGTCATCCAGCAGCAATACGGGCGTGCGTAAAAAGATTGTGATGTCCTCACCGGGGCAAATCGAGCAGCAATAGCAAAAATATCGCGCCCGCTTCGACCCCCTCTCTAAAATACCCTTAGAGAGGGGGCTTTGGAGGTTGGAATGTCAAATCTACGTTAGAATTCCGGCCTAATATCCCGCCTTAATCTCGGCCTGTGCTACAATTCTAAACCCCACCTGTAACCGACAGGCTGGCTTTCTAGCAGAAAGACCCAACGTGAACGATTCCTACCTCGCGAACGATTTCGACTCTATCCGCAGCGCAAAACCCAACGCTGGCGGCTTGATTACGCTGGCTGTTGTGCCATTGGTCGATACAGTCGTATACCCGAATGTGATTACCCCTATCCCGGTCCTGAGCAAGCGGGGGCTTGCCGCTGTGCAGACCGCGATTCAAGCCGGACGCACGGTGATTGGTCTGGCGCAGCGCGATGCCGACATCAAGAATCCGTCGGGCAAAGATTTGTATACCATCGGGACGGAACTCGCGTTGTCGCGTGCGCCGTTCCCATTCCGTGAGGGCGCAGAGACCGTGCTGGCGCAAGGTCGCCGCCGCGTGCAAATTGTCAATGTCACCCAACTAGACCCGTATATCACTGTTGAAGCGCGGGTGATGCCGGATGATGAGCCGCAGAGCGATGAATTGGACATGCTGGCGCGTACCGTGCTGGAGATGTTCAACCACACCGCCGAGATGACTGAAGGCATCAGCGATGATGTCCTCGACTTCGCGGGGACGATTTTTGATTATGGTTGGTTGGCCGACTTTGTGACCTCGACCTTGCCGCTGTCGCTGGAAGAGCGCCAGCAGATTCTGGAAATCGGTGAGGTGATTCCCCGACTACGTGCGGTGGCCGCCTTCCTCAACCGTGAACTGAACATGCTGGAACTGCGCGAGGACATCGCTGGTCAGGTTCAGTCCGAGATGTCCAAGAATCAGCGCGAGGCGTTCCTGCGTGAGCAAGTGCGCGTGATTCAGAACGAATTGGCCGAGGGCGACCCATTCGCGCAAGATTTGGTGGACATCCGCAAACAGGTGTTAGAGGCCAATCTGACGCCAGAAGTGCGTGAGCGCGCCAATAAGGAACTCAGTCGTTTGGCCGCCATGCCGCCGATGGCTCCTGAAGTCGGGATAATCCGGGGCTACCTTGATTGGATTGTCGGGTTGCCGTGGGTGACAAAAACCGACGATATGTTGAACATCAAGGACGCGGAGCGCATCCTCGATGAAGACCACTACGGCCTGAAGAAGATTAAAGACCGCATCCTCGAACACATCGCCGTCCGCAAACTCGCGGCGGATAAGACCAAAGCCCCGATTCTGTGCTTCGTCGGGCCGCCGGGAGTGGGCAAGACCAGTTTGGGGCGCAGTATCGCCCGTGCATTGGGGCGCAACTTTGTCCGCGTGAGCTTGGGCGGATTGCGCGACGAGGCTGAGATTCGCGGCCACCGTCGGACGTATATCGGCGCACTGCCGGGGCGCGTGCTACAGACCATGAAGCGGGCGGGGACGATCAACCCGGTCTTTATGCTGGATGAAATCGACAAACTGGGGCAAGACTTCCGGGGCGACCCGTCATCCGCGTTGTTAGAGGTGCTTGACCCAGAGCAGAACAACGCCTTCAGCGACCACTATCTCGACATGGACTATGACCTGTCGAAAGTGTTCTTCATCACCACCGCCAACGACCTGTCGCCGTTGCCAGAAGCCTTGCTTGACCGGCTTGAGGTGATTGAGTTTCCGGGCTATACCGAGGAAGAAAAGACCGCCATCGCCCACCAATATCTGATTCCTGAGCAGCTCAAGGCCACCGGCGTTGACGATCAGGGCATCAAATTTGGCGAGGACGCGGTTAAGACCGTCATCCGCGAATATACCTACGAGGCCGGCGTGCGTAACCTCAACCGTGAGGTTGGCAATATCTGCCGCAAAATTGCCCGTCAGGTGGCGGAAGGCAAGAAACCAGCCAAGCGTATTGGCGCTGATGCGGTGCATAAGTTCTTGGGGCCGCCGCAGTTCTTGGAAGGCCAGACCAACCGCGCCGACTCGATTGGCCTTGTGACCGGCTTGGCGTGGACTCCCAATGGCGGTGATACCCTCAGCATTGAGGTCAGCATCCTCCCCGGCAAGGGGACGTTGATGCTGACCGGCAGCCTCGGTGAGGTCATGCAGGAATCGGCGCAAGCGGCCATGTCGTATACCCGCAGCCGCGCCGCTGAACTCAACCTCCCTGACGAGGATTTTGAGGAGTTTGATGTGCATGTCCACATCCCAGAAGGCGCTGTCCCCAAAGACGGCCCGTCGGCGGGCATCACATTAGCCTCGGCCATCATCTCGGCCTTCACCGAGCGCAAAATCCGTTCGGCGTTCGCTATGACTGGCGAAATCACCTTGCGTGGGCGCGTTCTGCCGGTGGGCGGCATCAAAGAGAAATTGTTGGCGGCGCATCGCTCCCAAATCAAGCAAATCATCGTCCCTAAGCAGAACGAAAAAGATTTGCAGGACATCCCGCCCAAGACTCTGCACGGCTTGAAAATCCATCTGGTCGAGGACATGCAACAGGTCTTGGACTTGGTGATGCTGGACGCACCCGTAGAGCGTCACCGCGATTTGGTGCAGAAGGAAAAGGAAAAGGCGGAGAAGGCCAGTAAGAAGAAGGCTAAAAAGGCCGAGGATGAGGCTGTTGAGGCTCAAATTGCGGCTGAGGAGACGCCCGTCAAGCCGATCCGTAAGCGCAAACCGACCCCCACGGCGGTAGAATCATGAGCGCCGCCGAAGCCGACCCTGTACGACGACTCGCCCCCTCCATACCCGGCGCACCTTATCAGATGGGATTGCCGGGGGACGCCTCACGCGAGTCTACTGCGGAGGCGTTGATGGCGTTCGCCAATACCCGCTACGGTGGGACGGTCATCTTGGGGATGGGCGCACACGGGCAACCGGAAGGCGTGACCGAGGCCGTCCCAGTCTTAGACCGCGTATTGCAAGCCGCGCTCAGTCTGACTCCCGCGCTGATTATCCCGTTGCCGCGTGTTGGGGAAATCGGCGGGCGGCGGGTAGTGATGGCGCACGTCCCTGCTGGGATGTCACATGTTTACAGCCTTGATGGGCGCTACCTGACCCGTGAGTCTGGGCATAACGTCCCGCTGACGCCCGCCGCGTTGCGCCGTCTGTTGATTGAGCGCGGGGAAGTCACCTTTGAGGCCGAACCCGCTTATGATTTGACCCGCGATGCGTTGGATTGGGAACGCGCCCAACAGTATGCGGCTTCCCTCGGAGAACGCGACGCGGAGCAGGTATTGATTCAACGCGGATGCGCCGTCCGGTTGGGCGATACAGTACGCCCCACACACGCAGGCGTCTTGTTGTTCGGGCGTGACCCACGCCGCACGCTACGCGGCAGTGAAATCACGGCGGTGCGGTTTGCTGGGATGGTGATGGGCGATACCTTCACTCGCCAAGACATCACCGGCACGTTGCCTGACCAGATTCGCCGCGCTGAGACGTTTCTGCGCGACCATCTGCGGAAAGGCGTGCAATTGCGGGACAGCATGGCGCGCACCGAGCAGTTTGAATATCCGTTAGAGGCCGTCCGCGAGTTGGTGGTGAACGCTGTTTCGCACCGCGATTACAGCATCCACGGCGACGGCATCCGGTTATATTTGTTCGCTGACCGCCTTGAAATCACCAGCCCGGGTAAGTTGCCGGGGCCGGTCACGATTGCCAATATCAAGGACGAGCGTTTTTCGCGCAATCCGGCCTTAGTACAAGTGCTGGCCGATATGGGGTTCATCGAGCGACTCGGCTATGGGGTTGACCGCGTGCTAGAGTTGACCCGTCAGCACGGACTCCGTGAGCCGATTTTCACCGAAACCGACGGTGGCTTTAAGGTCACGGTGTTCAATACCCCTGCCGAGGCCGTGTCTCATAATATCCCAAGACAACACACCGTCCTCGAAACCGAGACAACTGGGAGTGCGGCAGTCTTGTCTGCCCAGCCGGTTGTGCCGCGACTCCGCGCCCTTTACCGTGATGTGCCGCTGAATCCGCGTCAAGAGACGGTGCTGGATTATCTGAGCGATACGGCCAACACGCGCATCACCAACAGCGAACTCCAACGGATGCACCCCGATGTTCACCCAGAGACCATCCGGCGCGATTTGTCCGACCTCGTATCGAAGGAAATCCTCGCCAAGATGGGCGAAAAACGCGGCTCGTACTACGTCGTCCGGCGTCGGGATTAACCCAATCCCGACCCGATAAAATTACCGTAGCCGCGCAGAAATTCCTCGATGCCGACGGCTTTTTTGCCGGGGAGTTGTACCTGAGTCAGCGCGTAGACCCCATCTGATGTGCCGACGGCTGCGCCCGCGCCGTGTTTAATCGCCTGACCGGGGGTGGCCCCACCCTCAGATGGGCTGCCAGCGATGATTTTTAGGGTTTGGCCGTTCCACTCGGTGAACGTCCCCGGCCACGGTGTGAAGGCGCGGACTTGGCGGTCAATCTCAACGGCGGATTTAGCCCAGTCGATGCGCCCGTATTCTTTCTCAATCTGAGCAGCCCACGTTATGCCGTCTTCTGGCTGTGTGACGGGCTGGATTTTGCCTTGCAGATAATCGTCCAGTGTCTCGACCAATAGGCGCGGCCCCAAGCGAGAGAGTTTGTCGTGGAGCGTTTGCGATGTCTCCGTCGGGCTGATGTCGATGGCTTGGCTGCGGAGCATCGGCCCAGTGTCGAGTCCGGCTTCCATCATCATGATGGTGATGCCGGTCTGTGTATCTCCCGCCAGAATCGACGCCTGAATCGGGGCAGCGCCGCGCCAACGCGGTAGCAATGAGGCGTGGACGTTGATGCAGCCATACTTGGGGATGTCCAACACGCTCTGCGGCAAAATCTGACCATAGGCGGCCACCACGATTAAATCGGGTTGGAGGGCGGCCAAAATCTTGGCCTCCTCGGATTTGCGGAGCTTTTCCGGCTGATAGACAGGCACATGATGCACCAGCGCGGCCTGTTTGACGGGCGACGGCTGTAATTCTTGCTTGCGTCCGGCGGGTCTGTCTGGCTGAGTGAAAACAGCGATGACGCGGTGTGCGCCGCACAGTGACCATAGGGTAGGGACGGCGAAATCCGGCGTCCCCATGAATACGACATCGACCACACGTCACCTCTCAAGGTGTTGAGGACAGCATATATGCTGTCCGTACAGGATAATTCGTCTATATCACGGTGCGAAATGGATCATGTTATACGGACGCCCCATGAGGCGTTCCTACGACACAGACATCGAAAACCATTTATTTATCATCAACAGGATACCAAATTACCCGCCGAAACTCATCACTCATCACTTTTAACGGGTCACTCGCTTTTAGCCGCCCTTGCAGTCCGTCCCAGACCGTCTGTATAATGACCTTTCACATATCGATACCCCATACGCCAGTAGGCGTATATTTTTTGGAAGGACGAGGCGATGAGCCAAGACATTTTGAAAACGCTGGAAGCGCCTGACCGTGGCTTCCCAGACATCCGTTCGGGCGATACCGTAAAGGTTCACGTCCGCATTGTTGAAGGCGACAAGGAACGTATCCAAATCTTCCAAGGCGTCATCATCCGCGTTCGCGGCGGCGGTAACGAGAAGACCTTCACCGTTCGTCGTATCGCCAGCCACGGCATCGGCGTCGAGCGCACCTTCCTATTCAAGTCGCCCCGCGTCGATAAAATTGAAGTGCAGCGTAGCGCTAAGGTTCGTCGCGCCCAACTGTACTACATGCGTGACCTGCGTGGTAAGGCTGCCCGCCTGCGTGAGAAGCGCCGTCCGGCTCCCGTGAAGCCGTCCTAACCAGCACGACTTGACACACAAATTTTCTGGGGGCATGGTTTCATGCCCTCTTTTTGTTACCTGTTTTGCGTGGTAATTTGTTGGATAAGCGTCGGACACGTCATGCCGTCTCCCTACAAAACAGATGAAATGATGTGTAGGGATAACGCCCGCGTTGTCCACCATGACAGAGATTTTTAAGGAGAAAACCCAATGCGCCGCCCTTTGATTGGCATCACCACCGCCTACTTAGCCCCCGCCACCAACCAAGATGTCCCGCGTTATACCTCGTATACTCGCGTGGCGGAAAATGTCGCGGCGGCGGGCGGGTTGCCCGTCCTCATCCCGAATACGGTAGATGATGAGACGCTACGCGCCTTATATGACCGGCTGGACGGCGTATTGCTCCCCGGCGGCGGCGACATTGACTCTAAGCATTGGGGTGAGGAACTCCACCCTGCGGTATACGGAATCGACCCGGCGCGTGACCACACCGAATTGACGCTGGCGCGTTGGGCAGTGGCAGATGACCGCCCGCTGTTCGGGATTTGCCGGGGACATCAGCTGATTAATGTGGCGCTGGGCGCGACGATGATTCAAGACATCCCGTCGCAGTTCAACACCGAATTGACGCACAATAATTTCATGCCCGTCCCGCGTGAGCAGTTATCGCATGTGGTCGGGGTGACGGATGGGTCGCGGCTGGGGCAGATATTGGGCAAGCTCAACGCTGTGCCGGTCAATAGCATCCACCATCAGGCCATCCGTGAGGCCGCGCCGGGGATGACGCCGGTAGCTTTTTCGCCCGATGGGTTGATTGAAGCGACGGAGATGGACGGCAAGCGATTCGCGCTCACCGTCCAATGGCATCCTGAAGATTTATCAGCCGATGAATCGCACTTCAACCTGTTTAAGGCGTTTGTGAAGGCGTCAGCAGGGGAATAATCAAAAGGCGACCCATCGGATCGCCCCTACGAATGACGCGGTGTATCATTTACCCTCGCGTCATTTGACGCTTACCCGGCAAGCGCCCATACACGCGGGTGAAATGGGCGAGGGTGCGGAAGGCTTCTTGATTGCCGAACTGGGCGGGCGTGACGCGCCAAGCCCAATTGCCGCCCTCTTTGCCGGGGGTATTCATCCGACATTCCGCGCCTAACCCCATCACATCTTGCATCGGGACGACGCAGGTATGTGCGCTACTGCCCATCGCCAGTCGGATGAGTTCCCAGTGCGGACTTTGGCTGATGTCCTTATTGAAATAAGAGATACAGTATTCGCGCTCCCCGGCGTTGGCCTCACCTTGCCACCAGCCACTGGTCGTGTTGTTGTCATGCGTGCCGGTATAGACCACAAAATTACTGTGCGCGTAATTGTGCGGCAAAAAGACGTTACTGGGGTCGCTGAACGCAAACTGGATGATTTTCATGCCCGGCAAACCGAGGTCATCGCGCAGTTTTTCGACGGCGGGCGTGATTTGGCCGAGGTCTTCCGCGATGATCGGCAGATTATCGCCCAGCGCGGCCTGAATCACCTCGAACAAGTCGATATTAGGGCCTTTCAGCCATTTGCCTTTGACGGCAGTCGCCTCAGTGCCGGGGATTTCCCAGTAATCTTCAAAGGCGCGGAAATGGTCGATGCGGATGATGTCGCACAGTGAGAGCGCCGCCTTGACGCGGGCAATCCACCACGCATAGCCCTCCGATTTATGAACTTCCCACTTATACAGCGGGTTGCCCCAACGCTGGCCGGTGGCGCTGAAGTAATCGGGCGGGACGCCAGCCACCACCGTCGGGCGGCCTGTGGGGTCGAGGTAATAATGGTGCGGATTCGCCCACACATCCGACGAGTCATGCGCGACGAAAATGGGGATGTCGCCGACCACGCGGACGCCGTGCGCGTTAGCATACGATTTGAGCTCTTCCCATTGGGCGAAAAACAGCCATTGGCGGAACTTGGTCGATTCGATGTCGCTCACCAATTCGGTAGCGGCTGCTGCGAGCGTTTTTGCATCGCGCAACGCCAATGGCTCATCCCATTCTACCCACGGACGCCCGCCGAATTTCTGCTTGAGCGCATAGAACAGCCCGAAATCGTCTAGCCATGCCGATTCCTGCTTGCACCACTGCTCAAACGAATTCCGATAGCCTTCATTAGCCGTTTTTTTGAAACTCTTATAGGCGGCGGTCAGCATTTCATCATGGTAGGTAATCACAGGGCCATAATCCACCGTGTTATCTGGGAAGCGCGGCGACCCAGAAAGTTCGGCCTGACTCAGCCAGCCCAATTGCGCCAATTTATCGAGGCTGATGAGGTTAGGGTTGCCCGCAAACGCGCTCAGACATTGGTAAGGCGAGTCGCCATAGCTGGTCGGGCCGAGTGGGAGCATCTGCCAAACTGATTGGCCGGACGCTTGCAAGATGTCAACGAAACGGTAGGCATAATCACCGAGGTCGCCGATACCATATCGACCCGGCAGGGAGGTGGGGTGCAGCAGGACGCCGCTGGAACGCGGAAAAAGAGTCATGAGTGTTGTTTTTTCAACCTCTACGAAACAATTAAAAACCCGCCGTTGATGATACCTAATCGGCGGGTTAACGTGTTAGAGAGTGTTTAGTGCAGAACGTCTAGAATTGGCTATAGATTGACATGCACAGCAAGGCGACGGCCATCATGCCGAGGCCGACGTTGGCGCTACGGCTGAGTTTGGCGATCATCGCGCCGATTTCTGACTGCTTATCGGCGGCGACTTGACCGTTGCTCTCGGCTGAAAGTACAGCCTTAGCGAGTGCATCACTCTTATTACCAATCGAAATCCCGTGGCCGAAGGCCGCTAAACCGGCCAACGAACCAATACCAAGGATGGCGAGCGCGGTAGTCGTCAGCGTTTTGTGTGGTGAGGCCACACCCCACAGCGCGAGGCCTGCCAGGGTGGTAGCGACGACTGCGACAGCCATGATTTGGCCGAACTTGGTATGTTTGGCGATGCCGAGTTGATAATTTATGCCGAGTGTGGGCATAGAGGCATCTATACGGGTGGTGATAAAGTAATTATAGAGTCCGAATCCGACCCAGACGATTGCGCCGAGGATATGGATGACACGAAACAAAGCGATGACGATGGGCATGGTTACAGACTCCTTATTGGGTGATGATGAAGGCGATTAGGTCAGCGATTTGCTGGTCGGTCATGGTGTGGGTGTAGCGGGTCGGCATGATATTGTTAAAGCCTTCCACCACATGCGCCCACGGGCGGACGATGCTTTGTAACGTGTATTCGCCTGCCGAAAGCCCCGCGACGCGCTGCGCTGCGATCTCGCCATACCCTTGTAGGGTGGGACCGAGGTTGGGTGACCCGTCCAGCGAATGACAGTCACTACATCTGGGTTCGTTGTTGATTCGGTCAGTATACAGGCGTTCACCCTCACTTGGATTGCCGACGGGTAGGTTCTCGAACCCGACGGACGCCTCATCCTCTTGTGACGCACAACCGGCCAGCGCCATAAGCATCACCACTGCGAAAACGAGGAAACGGTGGTTCATCAATCTCTCACTGCTCCTTTGTTATTAAACGATGAATAGTCAGGATTGACTATATCATACCGGCACGATGCGCCTATTACAATGGATTAGATACGGATTTGACCGTAAATAGGTTCAACCATTTTAGCTTGTGCCTGATGTGTGTGGCGAGTAGTGCGAAACTGAGAGAGATGCTATAGTTATTGATGTGCTGCTTGCACGCGGAAACGAGGGTTTTGGTATGCGGAAGTCGCTGGTCATTGGAGTATTGGTTTGCTGGGTGGTGTTGGGCGCGTTCCTAACGCTGGCACAATCTGGCATACGTGCAGTGGTGGTGAATGACGCCTCTAATGTGCGCGTGATTCCGGCCATTGGTGCGGACGTGATCGGCAGCGTGCCAAGCGGCTACGTGTTCGAATCGATCAACGCCCGTAGCGCGGACGGTGAGTGGATACGGGTGGACTTTAACGGCAATGAAGGCTGGGTACATCTCATCCCACTGGTGATTTTATCTGGCGACATCAACAGTCTGCCGGTGGCCGACCCGCGTTCAATCCCGTATGGCGGCTTTGGGTCGCCGCGTGCAGGGCAAACCAATGCGGTCTCGCCCAATATCGTGCGCGTGACCAACGGCCTGCGGATTCGCAACGGCCCCAGCACGGGCTACCCGACCATCGGGAATATGTTCGCCAATACGTTGGCCTCGGTGTATGGGCGCACCGCCAGCAACAATTGGGTGCAAGTCAGCTATAACGGCATCCTCGGCTGGGTCAGCACCAATTACCTAGAGTTCCAGAACGGTCTGCAAATCACCAGCCTGCCGATTGACGGTATCGTGGCGGACGCTCCGGCGTTGCCGATGGATGGGACGGGGACGGGCAGCCCATATTTTGACGCGCTGAAATTGTTCCTTGCGCGAATCGACCTCGCGCAGCCGTCATTGGATAACATTCGCGCTAAGTGGACGGACGCCGCCGTGACCGGTTTTGCGGTCTGTCGTGAATATCCGGCACGCCCCAGCGATTATGTCGTCCCGTCACCGATATTGGCGCCCAATTACGGCCAATTAAACCCGATTCAAGAGAAATTTAACATCGCAATGGCGAATTTGCGTCAGGCGATTGATTTGTTCATCGAAATTTGTAACTTACCGGGGACTGGCAACCCCGTCGGGCAAGGGGCGGCCTCGAACGCGCTGGCGCTTATCGCGCTGGTTGACCAACAGTTTGCCGATTTACGCACCAAACTGCGCGAACTCATCCCGCCCGACCTCGAAGCTGGCCCGAACGAATGCCTGCTCATTTACCGTCAGCGTGCTGAAATCCTCCCGCTGGTCAGTATCGGGCAGATTTACCGCAAATTCCTCGCGCCGAATGACCGCGCCATCGGGTTCTGTTTCGACGCGACGGCTGGGCAAACTCTAGCCGTAGAAATGCTGCGGATTAGCGGCAATATCTCGCCGATTATCGCGGTGAGTCCTTTCGATAACCCGACCAATATCCTGATTGTTGCGGCGGGGAGCGTCAACGGCGGCCTGACCATCGCGCAACCGTTGATTATCCCGCAGACCGGGCGTTATCTGCTCTTGATGTACGATGAGGGCGATGCCGTCCCACCGCAGGGCGAATTGGCTTTCACCATCATCCCAATCATCAACGGCGTGACTCAGATATTGGTCTATACGCCGGCAACCGATACGGTCGCGCTGAGTGGGACGCCGGGGATTCAGCCGACCATCACGCCGTTTGGGACGGCGGCCTCTAGCCCGCTGGTCAATACCTCATCCGGCGGGGGCGTGACCGTCACTTGCCCGTCGATGGCCTATACATGCGAACAACTCTTTAGCTGTACAGAGGCGTTCGCGTGCCTCGCGGCGGGCAATCTCTCGCTTGACCCTGATGGGAACGGGAAACCATGTCCGAACCTGTGCGGCCCTTGATTCGTCCGGCGTCCGTGGCCGATGCTGAGGCGATTGCCCGCGTGCATGTCGAGTCTTGGAAGACGACTTACGCGGGCAAATTGCCCCAGACCTATATCGACCAATTGACCGTTGAGCGCCGTACCGCCTATTGGACGGCCTCGCTTCAACGCGAGGGAAGCCTACGCGGCACGTTTTTAGCCTGTGACGAATGGGGTAATGTGGTCGGGTTTGTCGGGTGCGGCTCGATTCGCCGCGCAGTCGGGGCGTATGATGGCGAAATCTACGTCCTCTACGTCCTTGAATCCGCGCAACGGTTGGGCTATGGACGTGCTTTGGTCTCGGCAGCCGCCACTCATCTGACCGCCTTGGGGTTGGAATCAATGATGCTGTGGGTGTTGTGGGAGAATGACAACGCCCGCCATTTTTATGGCGCGATGGGCGGGCAGGATTTTGGTCTGAGCCGGACAGAAGAACTGCACGGGCTGACGGTGGAGGAGGTCGCTTATGGCTGGCCGTCTCTCAGAAACCTTTTGTTATGGTTAGAACGCTGAAATATCCCTTTGCCACCCTTGACTTGGGAGTTACGGGATATATAATCTGCCCCCTGTCAGTTGAACACTGACGCTTAACAAATGAGCCAAAAACACCCCACTCGCATCAAAGCGACGGGCGCACAACCATGGTGATGTGGCATCGGGATGTGTGTTTGTCAGCGAGACGAGTCCGGTTTATCCCAAATTGCGACGAAAGAAAGTTTAAGATTTGTCGCATGAAAGGGATTGACACGGCTGAGGCGGGGTGCTAATCTAGGCACATCGACAAAACGCGGCAAAACAACGCGGAAAAGTCGGGAAAAAGACGCGGCGAAAGCCGTGTTCTGCTCCTTAACAACAGAATAGTGAGACAGACAGAACCCAAGTCAATTTATGGAGA
>DAOTTP010000102.1:0-7077 GCA_034437835.1 Anaerolineae bacterium
GGCCACCCCTCAACCTCATTTAACCCCCATTTGCCGCCCAGCTTATACGACAACCAGCGACAAAACGCGATAGCGTCGTACCAGCTCACCCGTTCACGCGGGTGATTCGAGAACTTAAAGGCTTGGTCACCCGGTGCGGATTTGTGTTCATCGGACGCCGCCAAGCCTTCCCACCAACGCGGGTCATGAAAGCCGTCCGGCGCGTCGATGAAGGCTTGAAACTGCACAAACGTCACCGGATAGCGGCTGATGTGGTAGGCCGCTAAGGACAGTTTGCGAGGAGGGTTATCGCTTTCACCCTTATCACCGCAGTGAAACTCCCCCGCCGAGATGTCCACCCCATCGAATTCTGGCAAGCCGTCCGCGCCGAGGCCGACGCCTTTGCGGGTGTCCCAACTGGTCACGCTGAGCGCCCGCCCAACCGCTGCCCGCCCCAGCGGGTTCGGCTCACGGCGCGTATCGGTCAAGCGCGATAGCCATCCCGCCTGTAGATTTTTGCGGGTTTCTTCGCCCAATGCCGCCCCGCTCCGCATCACGCACTGCGCCGCGACTTCAGGATTGGCCGCGTTCACCCACTCGACGATCCGGCTGCAATCGTCACTGTACAACCCGGCCAATAGGATGACGGCCTCTTCCCAGTTGGTGCGCTCCCACCACGTTTGAGGCTTCCAGATGTCGGTCGCTTTGAGGCGTCCGGCCTCGATTTCCTCGTCCATATAGCGCGCCGCAAAATACTCTTGCAGCAGTTGGTGGCTGAAGCGCACTTTGTCACCGACCAGCAACAAACTAGCGCTCCCAGCACGATAAAACTCGGTCTGGCTCAGGTATTGGCGGGCGCGCTCGCTGGGTAAGACGGTCAGGGCATCCCCTTCACGGTCACGACTGCGCTGAGTCTGCATCTCATAGGCCAATTGAGACAACCCCTTGAGTAAAGATGTGGCATCTGGCGTCATTACGACTTTTTGGGTTGTTTTGTCCAGCCCAACGAGTTTCTCGCGGAGCAGCAACGTCTCAACAAAATCGCGGAACAGCTCGCCACGGTTTTCAGGCAGACTCCCCGTCCGCTCGTAGACCTCGGTCAGCATGGTCAGCATATAGGGGTTATGTGACAACACCAACAGGCTGGCGGGACGCTCACGTTCGGCCAGCCAATTCCGCCAATACCTATTGCCGTCTTTGTCCCAGCTATACCCCCAGCGCAGGCCGTTCGGTAGCTCGTTTGCGGCCCAGAACACCGGTTTTGGGTCTGTGAGTTTTTCTTTTGCCCACGCCATGAACTCGGTTTCGGTCTGTAGGGCGCGTTCGCCCACCAACCGCCGGAACAGGGTCTGCCCTTTTTCGTCACCGAGGTAACGCACCAAGAACTCACGGATGCGAAGTGGGTCAAGTGGGGTAATCTCAATCCGGCTGAAACCGAGGTCGGTGTTGTAATCTTGGGCGCGGCAGCTCACCACCGCTAATAATCCCTCATGCTTGCGGATGAATCGTTCGACCTGTCGGTCTTTGTCGGCCTTGTCCGTCTTGCGCTGCGAGATCGGTATCTCGTTCAGCCCGTCGAACAACAGCGCCGCTCGCTTCTCACCCAGCAGGGAGTCGAGATGGATTCCGAGGTTGCCGAGTTCCTGATGGATGAATGTCTCGAAGGGTTGGTCATCGGTCGTCCAGCGCCCCAAGCGGATGACCAGTGGGAGGGGTGCAGTAGGGTCGTCAATCGCCTTTTGAGCCAGCTCACTCGCCAGTCGCCATAGCGTGGTGGTCTTGCCCGCCCCGGGTTCACCCAATACGACCGCTCGGCGTAGCGCCACGATTTCTTCAACCGCGTTGTCAAAGCGGCGCACGACCTGTTCTGCGCCCCGCTCACCCGCCAACAAGACATATTCAGGTCGCATGACTACCGAAGCCACCCGCCCCGCCGCCCGCTGCTCACGCATCACCTGTGACTGACCGGCCAGCGCGGTATAGTTTTCGGTATTGAGCAGCACCTCCAGTCGTAGCCGGTCAAGGTACTCCAGCTCTAACTCTCGCTGCGAGCGGGGATGTTTTTCGGCCAGCACCGAGGTTGCGCTATCCTCGGATGAGGGGATAAATGGGGCGGGCAAAGCGGTCAATAGCTTAGGGAGGGCAACTTCATACCCAGTCGTCAACGTCACACCCTGATAGCTGTTGAGCAAGAAGAAATTCACGTCCGTCAGGACGTTCTCATCCAAAATCACCGGAATAATCAACCGGTCACGCTGTTTCGCCCATAGAATCTCGTCTCTGACCCATTTGCTATCCAGCGCCGCAGGACTGACCATCACGACAACTGCATACGAGTTCACAATACCTTCTGCAATCGCCCGCACCCACTCATTCCCGCCTTTCAGTCGGGTGGTATCGATCCAGACGGCATGGCCTGCTTTTTGTAAATCGGCAATCAAGCGTTCTGCCAGCGCGCTGTCACGGTGAGAATAGCTGATAAACACCGTCGGCGTGCGGTCGTTGGGCGGGGTCTGGAAGGTCTGGGGCGGGGTTGTTACAGGTGGCGGCGGTGGCACATCAGGAGGCAGAGGGGACGGGACATCGGCGGATGGTGGCGTATCCTGCATAGCTTTACAACGCGGATCAAGCATCCCGACGATTTCTTGGATTTTCTGTTGTTCGGTATAGCCACACTGGTCTGAGATGACCTCCAACAGTCTTGATGCCGAGTGGGTCTTACTCGGCAGACAGCGAATGGTGTGCATCAGGTGGTTGCTACAGTGGCGGGCGAACTGAATTGCAGTACCGCTATAGTCAAAGGCCGACCGCAAACGCGGATCTGCCAGCGAGAACGCCTCGATTACCAACTCACGCCGTTCCCGTTCGGTCTCGACATGCGGTTCGATGAGTCGGCGGATTTGAGTGGTTAAGTCGTGAGGCAAACCATCGTAGAAATTTTCGTCTGTCATGAGAGGATTCACACCGAAAGATAGCGTATGGTCAGAGTATAACCTGCCCAACCGATTCATGCCTACAAAACTAGCGAAATGTGTTGAACTGCGTCTATAATTTGCATTGATTGGAGAACCCCGTATGTCTTTGACACCTCGTGATTTCGACGACCTTATTACCATCTTAACTACCCTTCAAGACTGGCAATCCGAACAATCACGGCGCGATTTACTTGAAGACGCCTTAAAAGATTCCCCCCGTAAGCGCGATGTCATGGGGGGACTAGATTTAAGCGGCGCACCCCGTGGGACAGCACTACGCATCCTGTCACGTCTTAGTGATTTTGGGCAGGATATACCCGGACGCCCGATACTCTGCCTACTGCTATCCACGTTACATCGTTATACCGGCGCATCAGACCAGATTGCCCTATCCCGAATCAGCGCTACCCTTGCTTGCCCAATACCCGTTTCACCTGTAAAAGGAGACTCTCTCATGTTGCCACCTGAAACCCTTGCTATAGGTATCCCGTTTTTATTCGAGATTGGTCGTTGGGCTAAAAGCGAACTCAGCGAAATTTGGGGCTTCCGCCGTAAAGCACAAGAGATTGAATTGTCCAAGGTAGTAGAAAGCCAGTCTGACAAACAGGCGCTGGAAAGCCTCCTGAATGATACTGCCCAAGATTTGGGAGAGAACCAAGTTAAACGGGTTTTGAATCTAATCATCCAAAATCACGATTTGATCTTGGATCAGGAGCAACGTGCTATCACTGCACGCCAGCAATTCAACCTTGGTAACATGACCAAGTTCGTCTTAGATAACATTGAAAAAGATGTCATACAGGAGAAAAAGAAGCTACTTGAAGAAATAAAGCGTTTAGCAGAAGGTATCGGTCTCACCAGCGTAAAAGAGTAAACAGATGTCACGTAGCGATCGAGTCAAGGCCTTAATCCGTGAGAAACGGGATCTGTTACTCACGGAAGAAGAGAAAATAACCGACGCCCAAAAGGCTAAAAATCGCGGCGAGTTGCCTGATTGGACATTCAACAATCTAAGACGAGATGCAAACGAGCAAATCACACGCCTCAAACAAGAAATTGAGGTACATGAGCGTGAATTGCGGGCGATTGAGGATGGCGATGATTCCAAGATTGAGGCGCACGCGCTACCCCAAGCCCTACAAGCCCTGCTGGACGCCATCCGCGATCCCGATGGCGGGGTCGTCCTCTCGGTTGAACAAGCCACCGCCATCAAAGACCACAAGCCCGCCGACCTGACCGAATATCGACTGGGGCGCATTGCCGAATGGTCGTTGCCGCGCTACCAGCTCGACAACCGCTTCGTCAACCTGACGCTGATGATTGACAAGGGTGAACACGAGCAGCAGCGCTGGCAGACTGCCGCCGACTTGCGCTTCAACGACCTGCGCGACGTATTGGCGAAAGTTCCCGACCCGGTGCTGGCGCTGTTAGGCGCACCCGGCAGCGGAAAAAGCACGCTGCTGCGGCGCTTGCAACTCGACCATAGCATTGACCGACTGCGTGACGATACGCCGCAGACCAGCTTCTTCATCCAACTCAACGGCTATCGCCCCGACCCGAACGGGCAGCTCCCGACGCCGGAGGCGTGGCTGGCCGAGCGTTGGGTCAAGCTCTATCCCGCGCTCGAACCGCTCCCTCAGGCGCTGAAGGACTGGCGCGTGCTGTTGCTGTTGGACGGCCTGAACGAGATGCCGCACAAAAACACCGCCGAGTACCATGGACGGGTGAGCTTGTGGCGTAGCTTCGCACAGGACGCCGCCCAAGCGGGCAATCGAGTCGTGTTTTCCTGCCGCAACTTGGATTACAGCGCCAGCCTGAGCAGTGTTGACCTGCGCGTGCCGCAAGTGACCGTCCAACCGATGGACGCCGGACAGGTGCGCCAGTTCCTACAGGCCTACATCCCCGCCTATGTGGACATCATCTGGCGCGAGCTAGACGGTTCGCCGCAGTTCGGCCTGTTCAGCACACCCTACTTCCTCAAATTGCTGTGTGAGCAGGTTGAGGCGACCAAGACCGTCCCCAAAGGGCGCGCCAG
Organism: Anaerolineae bacterium; assembly: GCA_034437835.1. Taxonomy (GTDB): domain Bacteria; phylum Chloroflexota; class Anaerolineae; order Aggregatilineales; family Phototrophicaceae; genus Flexicrinis. The sequence goes on from DAOTTP010000102.1 coordinate 4,990, forward strand.
CTTGTTCACCGGATTTGTCCGGCAGGTGCTGCTGCGCGAGAAAGACCGTGCATTGTTCCAGCCCGATAACCTACTGTTAACTAACCAAGACCACCTGAAGTTGAATCACAGCGGGTGGCGTAACCCGTTTGACCTGCCAGAACGCGGCGTATTAATCCCACGCCTGAGCCAACTGGCTTTTTCGATGCAGCAAGACGGCCTCAGCACCGAGAGCAAACAGGTGCGTATCGACTATGATGACGCCTGTGACCTGATCGCCCACGAGCGTAGCGACGACATCCTCAAGGCTGGGGTGTCGTTGAACGTGTTGGACGAAGACATCACGCAGTACGAAATCACCTTCTTCCACCAATTGTTGCAAGAGTTCTTCGCCGCCCGCAAGCTGGCACAAGCCCCTGACCCGACCAAAGTTCATGTCGAGTGGCGGGCTGACCGCGTGATGCCCAGCTTGAGCGAGGTGCTGGCGGGCTTGCCAGATGGTGACCCGCTGCCGCTACTGCCCCAAACCGGATGGGAAGAGACCACCCTGACCGCCACCGCGATGGCCGATGACCCGAACGCCTTCATCCGGGCGCTGATGCCGCACAATCTACCGCTGGCGGCGCGCTGCGCGACCTCGCCCGAAATCCAGCTTGACCCTGCCCTCAAACGCGAGCTGCAAGACGCCCTGATCGCCCGCACGCAAGACATGACCGCCGACCTGCGCGCACGAATAGCGGCGGGCTTGGCGCTGGGTGAGCTAGGCGACCCGCGTTTTGAGCGCAAGACCGGACAATATGGGGATTACCTACTGCCGCCGACGGTGACCATCCCCGCCGGGACGGTCACGATTGGCGATGACCACAGCGCTTATGAAGACGAACGCCCCGCCCATACAGTAACGTTATCCGCCTTCCAGATCGGCGCATTTCACGTCACCAACGCCGAGTACCAGTATTTCATCGACGCCAAATGCTACGAGGACGAGCGCTGGTGGCAGACCGAGGCGGCCAAAGCATGGCTGCGAGGCGAAGGGAGCAATGAGGGCAGTAAGAAGCAGTGGCGTGATACACGGACAAATTTGCGCCAAAATTGGACTGATGATGGTATTAATGGGCTAGTTAGGCAAAACAAAATCACGTCCCAGCAAGCGAAGGATTACATCATTATTCGCGGTTGGACAGATGTACGTTTTGAAGAATGGCTAGATGACCAATTCCCCGCTGGAAAAATTTACCGCCAACCCGAATTCTGGGACGATGCTAATTTCAACAACCCCGCCCAGCCGGTGGTCGGGGTGACGTGGTTCGAGGCGCAAGCCTATTGCGCGTGGTTGAGCGCCCAGACCGAGCAAGTGTATACACTCCCATCTGAAGTCGAGTTCGAGGCGGCAGCACGCGGCACAGCAGGGCGCGAATACCCGTATGGTAGCCCATTTGATGCGGCGCGGAGCAACACCTTCGAGAGCCACATCCGCCGCACCACCCCGGTTGGACTATTCGATAACGCCACGCCAGAAGGCGCGTTCGACCTGACCGGCAACGCTTATACGTGGACGCGCTCGCTGTATGACCAAGAACGCTTCAAGTACCCCTACCGCCCCGATGATGGGCGTGAAATCGCGGACGACGCCGAAACCCGTCGGGTGTTGCGCGGCGGGTCGTGGGACTTCAATCGAGTCAGTGCGCGCGCCGCGGCTCGCGTCAGCCGCGATCCGGACTTTCGTTACTACGATCGCGGTTTTCGGGTGGTGGGTGTGCGTCCCCCTTCTCTGGTGTCTGGAGTCTGGGGCGGTCGGGCGTAGCCCGAAAAACGGCGCGTAGCGTCGTTTTAGCCCAAGAGGTTCTCGCGCGAAGCGCGACCGAAAAATTTTTATGTTGGAGGTTTGGGAAACCGAACAGGATGTGACCTGAAGATATGCCGACGCAATCCCCATGTGTCGGCATATCGGACGTGGTTCACCCACCCCTTCACGCTGGCATCTAGCTCGGCAAACGAGATGTCTCCCGCCTGATACGCATCAAGGTTATCGACAAACCGGCGGGTAAAATTGACCGCGTTACGGCGTTTCAATCGCCGGTGGGTGGGATAGACCACAAACCCTAACCA
>DAOTTP010000103.1:0-3122 GCA_034437835.1 Anaerolineae bacterium
AGGACAACAGTTGGGCGGTGATTACCACCATCGCCGCGCACTATCCGGCCAGCGTGCGGGCGATCAAAATGTCGCGCAATTATGGTCAGCACAACGCGCTCTTATGTGGACTCCGCGCCTCATCCGGCGAAATCATCGTCACGATGGATGACGACCTCCAGCACCCGCCCGACCAAATAAAGCTGTTGCTAGATAAACTCGCAGAAGGGTTTGATGTGGTCTATGGTAGGCCACAAAACGAACAACATGGCGTCTTGCGCGATATGGCGTCTCAGGTGACAAAATGGGTGCTGCAAAACGCGATGGGCGCGGAGACGGCGGGCAGCATCAGCGCGTTTAGGGCGTTCCGGCGGCATGTCATCCATGCTTTTGACGCCTATACTGGGCCGACGGTCAACCTTGATGTGTTGCTGACATGGGGGACGACTCGGTTCGCCGCCGTCCCCGTCCGACACGAGCCGCGCACGCTGGGGAAATCCAATTACACGTTTAGAAAACTCATCGCGCACAGCCTGAATATGGTCACGGGATTCAGCACCATGCCGCTGAGACTCGCCAGCCTGCTGGGGTTCGTGATGACGATTTTCGGCCTATTGGTGCTGGTCTATGTGATTGGCCGCTATATGATTGAAGGCGGCAGCGTGCCGGGATTCCCGTTCCTCGCCTCGGTGATTGCGATTTTCAGCGGCGCACAATTATTCACCATCGGAATCATCGGCGAGTACCTGTCGCGGATGTACCTCCGCAGCATGGGACGCCCTGCCTATGTCGTCCGCCATGAACTGAACAAACCCGAAGCAGATGGGATACAATCAGAATCCTAAGATAGACATATTTTACCCATCAAAATTTGACTGTTTGTCTGAGCGTAAAAGGCATGATTTAAATGGATCGTATGAATTCGATCAAAGTGCAGGGATACCGCCCTTTTCGTGATTTCACCGCCGCATTTGGTAATCTCGAGGTGCTGGTTGGCGCGAATGGTGCGGGCAAATCGGCGCTGTTTGAATTCCTGAAATTCCTGCGCGATAGCACCTATCAGGATATCCCGCCGGAGATCATCGCCGGTTCGGTGGGTCAAGAAATCTTTCACCTCCCCGGCCCAGAGCGGTTATCTTGGAGTATAGAGGTCGATTTCGACCAAAAATTCCCATTGCGGTATCAAGGAGAACTCAAAGGACCTATCGGTCAGCCTCAGATCATCTTTGAGCGACTGGTCACTGCCCCGCCAGATGGGATTCCCCGCACGACGTTCATGGATATGCAAGGGCGTAAGGGGGTCATCCGTGAGCCTGAGAACAAGAAATTGACCCAACAAGAATTATCGCTTCAACGCGCTAATCAGCTGGCACTCAGCACCGCGACAAATCCGGCGTTGTACACCCTTTATAAAATGCGTGAGTATGTTTTAAGTTGGCGATTCTATAGCGCATTCCGCATCGCCAACGATAAAATCCGTAGGCCGGTTTTGATTGAGCAAGAGCCGGTTTTACATGAGGATGGCGGAAATTTGAGCGCGGTGTTGTTCTACCTGATGACCGAATACCGCCCAATTTTTGATGAGCTTCAATCTGTGATGAGGTCGATGGTTCCGGGTTTCAAAGGGCTGAGTGTCAAGGCGCGTGGGCGCGGTGAGGTCATCGCCGTTTGGCAAGAGCAGGGGATTGACCGTGAACTCAGTCTTGCTGATGTCTCCGATGGTGTTTTGCGATTGTTGTGTTGGTCTGTGCTGTGTCTGTTGCCCAACCCACCCAAATTGATCTGCATTGACGAGCCAGATCAAGGAGTCCACCCTCGCACACTCCCGGTGCTGGCCGGATTATTCAAGAAAGCCAGTGATCGGACACAGGTCTTATTGGCTACTCACGCCTCGTATTTCTTGACCCAATTTGACCTTACCGAAATTGCCATCATGCGAAAAGTAAATGGCGAGTCTGTGTTTGCCAAACCCGCCGACTCCGATTTCATGAGATCAATGTTAGAGGATTTTGGAACCGATGAATTAGAGCATTTGCACCGCAGCGATGAATTGGAGCGGCTGTCGTGATCGAGGTTTTTATTTATGTCGAAGGCGCTTCTGATAAGCTGGCTATGGAAGCGCTCTTGAAAGATTTGATCGTCCAGCGGCAGCAATCAGGGGTGATTATTCAGTTTTTTGAAGCGCCATCGGGCGATAAAAAAACATCGATCATGCAAAAAGTACCCATTACGGCAACCAATATCCTACGTAACAAACCCAATGCGATTGTGATTGCAATGCCTGACCTGTACCCATATAACAAGGCTATCCCTCATGAAACGGTAGGGGAATTGCAAGCGGTCATCCTCGACCAGTTTAAGCAGGCAATTCGTTCAAAGGGTATGGATAACGATGTGCGCTATTTGGAGCGCTTCAAAGTTTTCTGTTTCAAGCATGATTTAGAAGTCTTGATCCTAGCCGCTAAAGAGGCACTCGCTTTACGTCTTAATCAAGACAATCTTAATGTGACATGGCGTATCCCGGTAGAAGATCAAAATAATAATACCCCACCCAAGTGGGTTGTCATGGAGTTATTTAGGAAGTTTAGCAAGGAGCGTTACAGTGAAGCGGTTGATGCACCGCTGATTCTTGGCCTAGCTGATTACCGGCAAATTGTTGAATCCTGCCCTCAGTGCTTCAAACCTTTCATCGAATTTCTAGAAGGTATTGCGCCAGAGGAGTTTTCAGGTGTTTAGAGACGCTCTTTTAGAGTTATTCCCATGATTGCGCTCAGTGAGTGGGACAGCGCATTTTTTGGCTTTAAGGTCGCCCGCGTACAAGCGGAGACCCTCGCGCCGGAGCAGGCCGCCGAGATTGACGCATGGTGTATCGCCAACCAAATAAGGTTATGCGTCATATTGGCCGATTCTGAGCATACTCCTACCGCCCACGCCGCCGCGCAATCCGGCTATCAGATGATTGATTTGCGCGTCACGCTGAATCGTGATTTTGCCGCCCCCATCCCGACCCCCAAACGCCCGACGCGAACCTATCAACCGTCAGACCTCCCGACGCTAGAATCCATCGCCCATGATAGTTTTATGGATTCCCGTTTTCTGATTGACCCGTTTTTTCCGGCCAAAGCGCGTTCACAAGAGATGTA
>DAOTTP010000104.1:0-4178 GCA_034437835.1 Anaerolineae bacterium
ATTGTTGTATGCCCCCAGCGGCGTGGTCTATCTGGAACGCCACGACGCCCCCGCCATGCCGAATCCAGAGGATTTAGCTAAGAGCATCGTGGCGGGGATTCGTCAAAAGGCTGGTGATAGACTCATCGCCAGTGGCAAGGGAGCAAAGCGCGGCAACACTTCTCTGCAATTGGATGATAGCTACGATGATTTCTTCAGTGTGCCAGAGATGGTGCAAAGTTCAATTAGGCTGGTTGGGAAATATATCACTAATAACAAAATGCCTAACCGGATGGAAAGTGTCTTAAAGTCAGGCTGGTCGAAGCCACTTCCCCCGATCCCGACGGAAGCAAAGGACGCCCGTGCTGACCAAATTGCGGAATGGGCGGCTTTTATCGACAAACTCTATCGTGAGCGCATGAATCAGCCGGATAAGGTCGGATACCTCCTCACTTTGTTGGGTATAGAAGATTTAGCAGTCGATTTCTCAGCGGTCAAAGAGGCGGTTGGATCGGCAGGTGGCGTGCCTTTGTGGTGGTATTGGGCGGGCGCACAGGCGTTAGGCCGCAAAACAGGTATGAGCGATGTCGGGACGTTGCAGTGGTTAACAGAACTCTCAGAGCAGGTCATCGCCTCCCTACCGGAAGATTTGCCCGAAAAGGCACAAGCCAATCAAACCGGCTGGGATGACTTGACCGATTATGTTGGGCGCGTCTTGACGCTCGGCGGCGCGAAACATTTATCGGGTCTGAATGATGAGTTGAAGAAATATACCCGCGCCAAAGGCGGCGGTGGTAAGGCTTGCGCGATTTGCGGCTCGACCTATACGGTTCGCGCTCCCAAAGAGAGTACGGTGGCGTTCCAGCCGGGAGTCTATACGGCGCGCATCCCCATCGGAAGCAGTTCCAACGCCCGCAATCTGTGTTCGATTTGTAGCCTAGAACAACTTTTGCGCCAGTTGTACATGGATAACCTTGATACCGGCAGCACCGCCGAGGGTCAGCGCATCCGTTATCTGTCGTTCTACCCGTCGTATTACTTCACGCCAGAAACCTTACGCTTCATGCAGCGGGCGTATCAGCGCATCAGCGATATGCGCGTCAGCGATAAAGAGTTTATGGCAGCGCTACGCGAGGCCGATCTGACCGACCCCAATTTTTGGCAACGGTTAGAGATGTTCTTGATGCCGGTGCGCGATGAGCCGTCTAAGCGGGTGCTGCGATATCAAGCGGACGCGCAATCGACTTTCCTCAGTTTTGGATTGCGAGTATTTGATGCTAAAACCGAAACCGAGGCATGGATTTTGCCCGCCCTGATGGCCTTAGTGCTATCGGTTTGCTTGGATGTGAAAGTTGTCATTAGTGATAGCGGCGTGCCGTTGATGCTGGAGGCGGATGAGTTGCCGGAAACCCTCTGGTTTGATGGCGTACACCCGGCGGTTCAAGCGGTGATGGGCGGCAGTCGCCTCAATATTGACCGGGTGGGCGGGGCGTTAGCGAGGCTGGCGGCGGCCTACATGATTCACCTCGATACCGAATATCAGCCGCCCAAAGAAAATTGGAATCGCTTCGGCCCCATCGCTCACAGCCTGATGGAATCGCCGCTCTATGTGTTCCATTACCTCAAAAAGCAGCAGCGGGAAGATCGTCCGCTTGGTTTTGCTCAGGTTCAGCGCTATATCCGCTTTGCCGAGACATTGTTTAGCCATAACGCACAAGGAGTACGCCAGATGTCGCTTGCCAGAGACCTCGTGACCCATTACCGCAAGTTTTATCGCGCCAAAAACAACAAGAATGCCAATAGTGTCCTGCGCCCGTTGAGCGTGGTCGCCGATGCTCTCTTAATTGCTGACCCGCGCCTATACCCTGACGCAGAATCGCTGACCGAATTGGCTTTTGGCGAACTGGCGAAATTCATGGATCGAGTTGGTAAAGGCCAAGCCGATGGGCGTTTCCCGAAAGGGGTTCATCCCTCGGAGCGGGAGGCCGGGATGCGTGAATTTAGCGCTGTCTTTGTCGAGAACTTGTTCATCGGCATCTTCAACAAAGATGTCGCAGCCTTACGCGGCAAGCAGTTGAACTTGTTCCGCGATACCTGTGAGGCGTTGTATCGGCAGATGCAGGTCGAGGAATGGACGGCACGCGGGCGTGAAGAAGATGAGGTTGACGAGGATGGCAACGGGGAGGACGCATAAGTCAACCCATTGGTAAAATGTAGTCCGCCGCATATCAGAAAATCGGACGGCAAAAATGCCGTCCCTACACTCAAATCATGCAAACCTAATTTACCTATCCGTTAAGGAGAACACCACCCATGTTGAACACCGATTTTTTCCACGCCGAACTGCCCGGACGCCCGATGGGCAAATACGCCCACATCGTCACTTTGCGCGTCACCGAGGGCTACGCCCTCTTTCAGACCGACGGTGAATTGAACCGCGCCCGCGTCGCGTCGGGTATGGCGAATCAAGAGCCGATGACCCGCATCACCCTGTTCAAGCGCAAACAAACCACGCCGGAGCGCCTGAACGGGCGCGAGACCTTGCGGAATTTCGGCCTGATGGGGTCGGATTGCGTCTATAACGAGAGCGCCTGCCGTAAATGCCCCGACTGCATCACCTATGGCTTTGCGATTGGCGACGGCGGTAGCGAGAAAAGTAAAGTCTATGCTGATACTGCGTTCTCACTGACCGATTACAGCGTCAGTCACGAGGTTTTCACCCTCAACGCGCCGTATGAGGACGGTACAATGTCGGATAAGGGAATCGTGTCGTCGCGCATCAACCAACAAGACCATGTGAAGCCACAGGTGATTTTCCCGTCGGTGATGACTACCCGCGATTTGACCTCGGCGCTGTTCTTCTATGTGCTGCAAAATGTGCTGCGGACTTCTCGCTATGGCGCGACCACTACACGCGGCGGCACGGTCAAAAATCACATCACGGCCATCATCCTGAGCGATGGCGAGATTTTCAGCAATCTCTTGTTGACGCAGCGCCTGCATGATGTCTTGAAGCCCGATGGCAACGACCCTGTAAAGCTAAACGATGCTTTGAGCGTCGCTGAACAGGTCATCCCCCTTCTGTTGGCAGAGGATAATGCGCGTGATACACAAGTCTTGATGGGCGCAGAATTGAGCGCCTTTCTGAACAGCATGCGGGCGATGGGCGAGAGCGATGTCCGCGCTTGGTTGGAGGCCGCCGCCAAAGACAGTCAGATTTATCACGACGCAAACATCGCCAAGCAACCCAAGAAGAAATGAGGTGGGGGATGTACCTCTACCCCTGTACGCTCACCTTTCACGATAATCTGTTCTACGAGACGCGAACGTTGGGGCGTTTATATGAAACAGGTCGCCTCCTACATAACATCGCGCTCTGTTATGCAATGGGTTTCGCTCAGACCACCTTCCATCACGCCACCAACATCCCGGGCTATGCCTTTGAGTTGGAGCGCGTGAACTTGAACAATATCTATGTGACGCCGGCCAACGGCGACGATGTGCGCTATGTCGTCAACACCTTTAAGTTTGGCGAGGAGCGTAGTAGCGTCTTGATGGAACGCAGCAACGCCAACATCCCCACCTTTGGCAGGGCAAAAGAGGTGGCTGTGGGGAGTCGCTTCAGCTTCGGTGTCCTCACCCCCGACCCACTGACCTTTCCGCGTTGGATTCGCATGGGGCTGTGGATGAGCAAGGCGCGGCTGAGGGTGGATGAGCCTGTCACTCTGACCCGTCAAGATGGGAGAAAAGAGCGCACCGTCTCGGACTATCCGATGAATCCGGGCGATTTGCCGCCATCCGCCGACTTGAAATTGTTCGATCTCGTGTCGATGCGCCCATCAAGTCTGGTCGAAAACGCGCTGATTGAGGCCGATGGCTGGTGGCACGGCAAGACGTCTGACGGCAAAACGATCTATCTCCCCGCTGACATGCAACATCGGGCGGCAGTGGCGGGGAAGAAGTAACCACCATTTCGTTCAAACAAAATCCCCTCTCCGCATCGAGAGGGGATTTAGGGGTGAGGTTCTAACCATGTCCCAACGACTCTACGCGGTTGTCTTACGACTGGCCGCCATCCGTGCCGGAGCCATCAGTGCTGACCACGGCGACCTAGCCCGCGCCGCCTTATTCAATCTCGTCCGACAAGGCGATTCGCCACTGGCCGAAAAATTACACGACGCCAATGCCCACAAACCCTA
>DAOTTP010000105.1:0-5495 GCA_034437835.1 Anaerolineae bacterium
CGCCGATTTTGACCATTACCCATCTATCAGGGCGGACAACGCGGGCATTGTCCCTACAAATACCCTGTTTTCGTAGGGACACGGCACTGACGTGTCCGTTTTGGCGAAGGTATTGATAGAACGTTTATCTTATTGTATGGATGAAGACGCCATTATTTTAGTACAATTAAGCAGCAATCTCTAAAGAGCGTGGGTGGAGAAATAATGGATGAGCAAGCGTTATTGGATTTATGGCGTATGCCGGAGTCCGAACTAACCGAGTGGAAGCCGTCTTTAGCCCAGACTGAGAGCTTGTATCGGACAATTTGTGCCTTTTCAAATGATTACTCAGGCCAAAAAAAAGAAGGCGTTATTTTTGTCGGGCGTGAGAACGACGGTAAGTGTGCTGATATAAGCATTAGCGATAAGGATTTATTGGATTTTGTCGGGCGTGTGAGGACATCTGGCAGCATTTTACCTTTGCCCGATGTAAGTTATCGAGAGGTTACGCTTGATGGCTGTTCGGCGCTTGTTTTGATCGTTAAACCTTCGCATTCGACCCCAGTACAATATGGAGGTGCTGTCTACATCAGACAGGGAAATGCCACGCGCAAAGCCGCCCCCACTGAGATAACCACCTTAACGGAAAAACGTACAAATATATCTTTTGATGGACGCGCCGTAAATGGCGCCGATTACGATGAACTGGATGACTTCTATCTCAAAGAGATGTATATCCCCAAAGCTGTCAGCCGAGACATATTGCTTGAGAATGGTCGCACCCTACAAGAACAGTTGGCCTCTTTACGCATATTGACCCCGCAATTTCAGCCGACAAATCTGGGACTTCTAGTCGCGGGAAAAGATGTCAGACGTTTTTTACCGGGAGCTTATATCCAGTTTTTACGGATTGATGGGCTTGAGATCAGCGATCCGGTTAGGGATCATGCCGAGATATCTGGTCGAGTGAGTGACATGTTGCGCCGAGTCCTTGAAAAAATAACTGCAAATATCCAAGTCGCTAAAACATTAGGCTCGTCAGGACAGATGGTAGATCACTCAAACTACCCGTTTGAGGCGATCCGTGAGTTAATCGCCAATGCAGTTGTGCATCGTAATTATGAGACCACCAATGCGCCCATCCGGGTCACATGGTTCGATGACCGTATCGAGATTCAAAATCCCGGCGGCCCGTATGGGAATGTCACCGAGCAAAATTTTGGTCAACCGCATGTGACCGATTATCGCAATCCAGAGCTTTCAGCCGCACTGAAATATCTAGGATACGTTGAACGCTTCGGTTCAGGCATTGCTAAGGTGCGGCGGCTTCTTCGGGACAACGGTAATCCTGATGTTCAATTTGAACCGCGCAAAAACGAAAACTACGTCTTAGCCACCGTCAGACATCCATAAACCCGCTCACACCTCTAGGTCGTAGATGTCGTTGCGTTTCCAGCCAGAATCAGCGGCGACGGCTTTGGCGGCTGCGGAGCGCGATTCCCCTGCGTCTATTAGAGACTTGAAGGCGGCGCGAACGCGAGGTTCATCCCAAATTCCCGGCGCGGGTGCGGGGCCGAATAAGACGACGATTTCGCCACGCGGCGCTTCACCGCCATAGCGCTTCAATACATCGTCAATCGTCCCGCGTGTAAATTCCTCAAATTTCTTGCTGATTTCCCGCGCTACACAGCACGGCCTATCCCCACCAAAAGCGTCGCGGGCGGCTTCTAAGGTTTCAGCCAGACGGTTGGGCGACTCATAGGCAATCAGCGTGCGTCGGACATGCGCCAGCATCGTGAACAGGTCTTTCAACCCTTTGCGCGGCAAAAATCCCAGAAAAATGAAGGTGTCCGTTGGGAGGCCAGAGGCGGTCAGCGCTGGGAGGACGGCGTTCGCCCCCGGCAACGCCTCGACTCGGTAGCCCCGTATCGCTGCCTCGCGCACCAATTCAAAGCCCGGGTCGCTGATTCCCGGCGTCCCAGCGTCGCTGATGAGCGCAACATCCCCCAGTTCCAACGCCGCAAACAGCGCATCGAGTTTCATCAGCTTGTTATGCTCGTGATAACTGGTCAGCGGCGTGGTGATATCATAATGCTGGAGCAAGATGCGGCTGGTGCGCGTGTCCTCACAGGCGATGAGCGACGCCTCTTTTAAGATGCGTAAAGCGCGTAGCGTGATGTCTTCAAGATTGCCGATGGGGGTGGGGACGAGATACAAGATACCGGACATGGGGTTTCCGTAGGGTGTGCGGCGGCGCAGCGTGACCGATGCGTCTAAACCGCAAAAGAGGCTTGTGCTATTATATTCGGTAATCAGCCAGTGACGGAACATCAAATCACCCATGAATCGCTTTCGCACCCCAACCCTCATCCTTTTTTCTGCTCTATTCCTGATGATCTTAGCCGTCCCCGCGCAAGCACAGGTCGATTTCACCGCGTGCGCCGGGTCTACGCCGTCCAGCATCACGTCCGATTGTTCGACCCTGATGGAGTCGTTCCCCGTCCCGACGGTGGCGCAAATCCCGTTGGATTTGCAAACCCTCGGTAGCTACAGCTTCTATAAAGTGAACGTGGTCGGCGCGGGTGTGTATGACGCCCCCGGCGGGAATTTGCTGCGGAATTGGCCGGAAGGCTTTCATTTCGTCAGCGCGTTAGATGCAACCGAAGGCTGGATTCAAATCCAAGACGGCGGCTGGATGCAAGAGAGCGAACTCAAATATTCACCCGCGTCAGAATTGACCGGCGTACAACTGTTGGACGGCCTGAGCAATCAGTTTGCGTGGTCGCTAGACACGATGTGTACTTCTCCCGCCCCCGGCGCGCAGCAAAACTGCGAAACCGGGCGCTTGTTAGAGCGTTTTGACCGCATCAACCTGTTCGCGCAAGTCGATCACACCGACGGTTGGCGCTGGTATATGGTCGGCCCTGACCAGTGGATTGAGCAGCGCGTGGTCGCCAAGCCGGTCAAGGCCGAACGTCCAGAAGGCATGGAAGGCCGCTGGGTATCGGTTGACCTGTATGAGCAGGTCTTAATCGCCTACGAGAACGATACCCCGGTCTTTACCACGGTCATCGCTACCGGCTTGCCGGGGTGGGATACCAACGAGGGCGTCTATAAGGTGTGGGCGGCGCTGCCCGCTGACCGGATGAGCGGCGCGGCTGGCGCACCTGACGCCTACGACCTAACCGGCGTGCCGTGGGTGCAATATTTCGACGGCTCAATCAGCTTGCACGGGACGTATTGGCACAACAATTTTGGCTATCGTCGTAGCCACGGCTGCGTCAACCTGAGCATCAGCGACGCTCGCTGGATTTTTGAATGGGCGCAAGAGGGCGGCCAAGCCCCGCGCAATATCGCCCCGACAGGTGACGATACCAGCGGCCTCGGCGTGGTGGTCTGGGCGTCGGGTGAGTATCAGGTCGGCGGGGCAGCCACCAAATAACTCAGGTTGTCTCCCTCCAGTCATCCCCCATCACCGTGTTAGACGCCGCATCAGGGACTCCAAAGGTCCCTGAGCCTGTTTACGTCGCCACCACACGGCAAAAACTGCCCCGATCGCATAGAAACCCACCGCATAGCTCACTGCCAGCGCCAGTGATTGACCACTGTTCAACCAGCCGAGCGCGGCGATTAAACCCATGCCAATCAAGATATGCGACAGGTAAAGCGTCAGCGCGAGTTGTCCGGTGGTCACCAACACTCGCCATAACCACCCCCCTTGCAGATGCCGTCCCAGTTCTATCATGACCATGATGACCAAGAGGGCGGAACTACCCGCCGAAAGCACATACAGCGGCATCGGTGGTAAAACCTCCCGCCCGAACAGCAGGGCGGCGGTTTCTGCGCCTAGAGCCGGGGTGGTCATACCGATTAGCGCCAGAGAAGCGACCTCGGCCAAAATTAAGGCGCCTATACTCACGCCCATCATCCGACGGCGGAAAACCGGATTTGTCACATCCTGACGCCCTAGCCACATCCCAACCAGTAAAAATGCCGCCCACGGAAGAGCTGGGTGGAATCCGTTATAAAGTAGGCTACGAATCATGCCCATGGGCGTCCACCCATCGGTGATGGTCAGGGTAGACCAATCCCAACCTGTCCCATAATCTAAGATGAAAAACAACCCGACAAACCCGACCACCGACGCACCCGCGCCCCACAACAACCATCGATCCGGGGCAAATAAAAAAGCGGCGCTGATGGTCAGATATACCCCGTAAAAGCGCATGATGTCGGGGGGCCAAATCAACGACAGACCTAACCCCAAAACCATCAGAAAGCCCGCCCGTTTTAGGATGCTGATACGCGCAGTTCGGCGCGCCTGATCGTCGGATGACAAAGCCGTCCGACGCGATAACAGGGTTAAGCCAACCCCGGCCAATAACACGAATAAGGCCGCCGCCCGCCCTTCAAGCAAGCCGGTCAAAAAAGCAAGTCCGCCGGTATCTTGTGTGCTACCCATCACCAGTTTGAAGTTAACGATCATCATCCCCAAAATTGCCAGCGCTCGCGCTGCGTCATACCCTTCAATCCGCGTAGAATCAGGATGGGGTTGTTGAATTGTCGTCATGATTGTGATGCTCCATGTTCAAAGTCTTGAATAGGTTTTCTTTATTGACAATCTATTTAAGATTGTAGGAGTGGCTTTATAGATTGTCAATACCGACAATTTATGTCTATAATCAAGCCATATCAATAGAAAAGATTGGGGATATGGGGCGTAAAAATCTAGCGACGGAACGACGCGAGGAATTGTTGGATGCCTTTGAACGGTGCATCCTCAATTATGGGTTGGAGGGTGCATCGTTGGATCAGGTTGCCGAAGAAGCAGGCATGAAGCGCAGCATCATCCGACATTACATCGGCAACCGTGATGAGTTGATTGATGCGCTGATCGAGCGTATCACCACCCAGATCATGCAGCAGCACGACTCCACTGGCTTAGATATCGAACCGCTGGCGCTCATCCAAGTGGTGCTTGACGAGATGTTTGCAGAGGAACGCGAGTTTCATACACGCGATAAAATTATCCTTGACATCTTAATGGCCGCCAAAACGCGCTATCCACGCGCTAAGCAGATGTTGGTGGGGATGTTCGAGAACTTGGTGATGGGGTTTACGTCGGATTTAGGACGAGCCTATCCCTCTGCCAGCCCAGAGGCGTGCAATCGGGTAGCGTATGCCCTCCTTTGTATGTCCGAGATGCACGATTCGCTGATGTGGCTGGGCGTCGCGCCGCGCTATAATGCAGAGGCTCGCGCCGCCGCCGAAACCCTACTCAAGACGCTGATATAACCCTACGCTTGTGCCTCGACCCGCATGAGCCACGCTTCAACCGAGGTGCGGCTCATTGGGCCACCATGCCCGACATAGAATTTTTGCGCGCCAGCCTCCAATAATTTTCGGACGCTGGCGCGTATGATTCGCTTGTCCGCCACGTCATAGAGATAATAGGGGTAGCGTGGGATATGCCACAGAACCGCCCCGCCCAATGCGCCGCCTCGCAGTAAATCCCC
>DAOTTP010000106.1:0-9917 GCA_034437835.1 Anaerolineae bacterium
CTGACTATCGTGACGCCATGCAACAGCCATTGATAGAACTTCTAAACCTTCCAGAGTGTAGAGCAAACTACCTGTCTGAATATCTAATATCTGTAACGTCTGGTCGGTTGATAAGGCAGTCATCATTGTTTCGTCAGGACTGACCGACACAATATAATATTCATTTTCGTTCGTTTGTGCAGTTACATGACCTATTGACATGATGCAAAGTACGCACCAAAAAATAAAAGCCGATTTCGCTAGATTTATGTTCATATTCATTAGTCTGCTTTCAAGATATGGTCTAAAGACCCGGAAAATCGAATTCGCAACTTGTCCATGCTACGGGAAATTCATTGAAACCCACTCCAAATGAGTGTTGATTGAACAGTCGCGTCATAGCACAGTTCGGTATGTGTCAAGGATAATGAGACAACTTCGTAAAACTGGTTAAGAGAGATTCTCGGGCTGATCGGGTGGGTTGAGATAGACCGCTGTTGAAGCGCCCTTGACCACCGGTTCTCCGTGTGTGAATCGCGTGAGGTTACCTGCGCCGCATAAATCGAACGCTGCCCGGCTCCATCCCGATTCGATGAAAACACGATCCAACCCGCGCCGGGGGTGGGGATAGGGGTGTTGGTCGGAGTAGGCGGAACAGGTGTGAGCGTAGGTGGTACGGGTGTCAATGTCGGCGGACTCGGCGTGAGCGTGGGTGGAATAGGTGTATAGGTCGCTGTCGGGGATGCAACGGTAATCACAACTTGATCGGTATGCGTTGCCCCGTCATCATCCGTTACCGTGAGGGTAAATGTATGTACCCCGGTACTGAGGCTAATTTGTGGCGCAATCCCGCTGGCGATTTCGATGCCATTTTCGTGCCAGATGTAATCCACGATGACGACATCATCGGTGCTGGCAGACGCATTTAGCACCACATTTTGTATCCCGTTCATATCAGTATCAATGACGGTCTGATCATTACCAGCGTTCGCTATCGGTGAGGCATTTGGCCCCAATCCGACAATCCCCGTAGCGCTGGCGAAAATGAGTCCCGTGGTTTCTGTCCAGTCGATTTGAAGGTTTACGGCTTGCAATTTGGTGTTTTGGATCGTTTGGGCTTGTCCTGTGGCAGTATCCCAAACCTTTATAATCCCATCTGCTTCAGCCGCAGCCAATTTGGTGTCATCTGGACTCCACACGACACTATAAATGGACTGTGTATGTTCGTTATAGACAGCTAAAGGATTAGGAGAAGTCGGATCCATGATATAAACACGCCCCAACTCAGTGCCATACGCTTCTGTTCCAACTGCCAATCGACTTCCATCTGAACTCCATTGAACACTTAACGCGGACACATTTGGCTCTAATAATTGATCTGTAGACCAAGTAGATGTTAAATCAAGTTCTAAATTACCCGAAAACAGGTAAATACCTGCGCCTCTTGTCGCTAACGCTAGTCGGTTTTGCATGGGGCGCCAATCCATTTGTTGTATGGAATTTATTGTGCTTGAAGCTAACATTTGATAATTATTATTAGAGTCCCAAACTATTAGCGTTTTAAACTCAATTTGCCCGGCGCTGGCTAACCGTCCATCAGAATTCCAAGCTAAAGCTATAAGGGGATCTGTGTGACCTTCTATCTCTCGTACTAGCGTCCCCGGAGTACATTCATGGATGGCGCGCCTATCAACACACCAAATATAGATTGTGGTATCGCCCCCTGCTGTTGCAATATAATGGCTTTGAGGATGCCATGTTATGGAAAGTGGGTTAGCATTTAAAAGTAAAACAGTATTGAAATCCATACCCACATTGAACAATATGTTTCCTGTTAGGCTATCCCAAATTATCATGCTTCCATTATTGGCAACACCAGCAACCATCGACTCATCTGGGCTGACAGAGACGATATAATATTCGGGTTGTGTCAATTGAGCCGAGGAGTTATTAAGCCCTATGCTTAAAAA
Source organism: Anaerolineae bacterium (assembly GCA_034437835.1). Classification (GTDB taxonomy): domain Bacteria; phylum Chloroflexota; class Anaerolineae; order Aggregatilineales; family Phototrophicaceae; genus Flexicrinis. The sequence continues at coordinate 1,950 of DAOTTP010000106.1, forward strand.
CAAAATAATTATCCATAGCCTAAAGTATGTGCTTATGTTCATTGAATAGTCCTAATCATGGGCGTTAAATCCGAAATTACAATCGAAAATTTCATGGTATTCAACAACAGATACACCGAATTGGTGGACATTAAACAGGCGAGTCATCGAGCAATTCATCCAGTTATTTCTAGCATTTCCAGAAGGGATAGTATCCAGCGTTGACTCGGTTTTATTACTCCAGATAAGATTGACAAAGCCACTATCTTCGCTTGTGCCATCAATGTAATAAACCCAATTTAGGAACATATCTCCCGCAGTTTCTTCAATTTCTATCAATTGCAGCTTTGCGCTTGTATCTCCCAAAAGCGGCACTTCATCTATTCCGCCGGTATACCAACCGGGATATTGCAACATCCAATTATTCACATGACATGGGTTTTGTTGGAATCTGGTTGGAACTCCAATAGTAGCTCCACTATCTAACCCTGCCGCACATGGTCCAACTAATACATCTCCTCGCTCTAGAGCTTCGTAAAAAGGTAATCCAAGAGGAAAACACAAGGGATCAATATTAGTGACCTCACTAGGAACAGAATTTCTCCTGCATTTAGGTATTGCGGGGCGATCTGCACCTGATCCCCAGCCTCGATGCCCTCGTTGCCAGTTAGATGCAGTAGCTGGCGGTATGGGGGGTAAAGGTGTTGGTGCGGATACCGTAGGTACGGCTACACTATGAGTAAAACGACCAAATATCATTTCATTACCAATTCTCAACGATGCGGGAAACACAACATTGATATCTGGTACTGGGTTTTCTACCAAACCATATAATTTATCAATAGCGGTATCTCCATTACCAGTGCGATGTAATAACACATGACCAAATTCATGAACCATCACATATTGGTCAAAACCCGCATAACACGAGATTTTTACAGCAGAGGGGGTGGAGCAATTACCATCTCAGGCAACATCAACGACTAAAGCAGAGTCTACACCTATCATTACGGCGATAAATATCTCTTTTGCGGTGCGAGATTCATTGGGATTTATCAGACGGGCAAAGTTGTAAAGACGGTTAGCTGTAGCTTCAACTGCTGCAACAAGTTCCAGTAGTTGAGGATCTGTCCATTCTATATTTCCATTTGGAATGGGTGAAACGCGATAACTCCATAAAATTTCTTCAGGATCAAGTATTCCTAAACAGCGTGTTCCTAAATTCGCTTGGCATATACCGCCGCTATCAGGGGGTTGGCACTGAGGATGGATGTTATAAGGCGGAATCGTCGGGTCATCAAGGAGTTTCAACGATGGATTGATATTGACGTGATATAAATCGGCACTATTATCTCCGCCCCACCAATTGTAATCAGCTGAAATGACAACCGGAGTCGATAAATTATGGATATCGCGGACATTTGCCGACGGAGCCCCCTGTCGAAGTTCATTGTTGGCAAAGACACTATAGCTCACATTCACCGCATGAGAACCATTTCCGGGACTGCTATTCAAAATACCGCTGCCATAATTTGATATGTTATTCGTAAAACGACTGCATGTAATGTCTATTTCCCCTACCCCAAAATTCTGGATGCCAGCGCCACCACCCGCGTCATTCCCATCAAATTGGGAACGAACTATTGTCAAACTTCCGGAGTTCATAATTGCGGCTCCACCCTGGAAGGCTTTGTTTTCCAAAAAACGGCTGTCATAAATCGTCAATTGGCCTTCATTAACCACTGCACCGCCATAAGCAACTTGATTGTTTATCCCTACCACTTGAATTTTATGAATAGCCACAGTTTTGGAAGCGGAGATGTAAATGAGGGAAAGACTCCTTGCAATCGTTTCTTTTGGCTCAAAGACTGCATTATTACCATATAATATAACATTATTATAAAATATAAGTCGTTGGGTATTTTCGAACTTAAAGGATGTGCGATTTACATCGGGCAATAGATAAATAATTTTTGTTTCATAAGTGCCTAAAGCTGTTATCAACCCCTCTTCATCTCCAAAATCAACCACGCTCACCTCTTGCCCATAATTCCGGGGGGTGATCGGAGGGCTGTAGCGTTCGCCCTCATAACCCGGAGTCGCCGTTGCATCAGGGAGCGAATCGCTCAAACGCGGCAACGGGACAAGACTCGGGTCTGCCGTCGGTTGCACGCCGCGCCATATCTCGGTCAATGGGGTCTGAGTTGACGCGGGAGTCGGCAACGGGATCGGGTCAGACTGCGCCGCCGTGCTGGAAAAATCCCACAGCGCGGGCGTCAAAACAACGACCAACCCAATCATGATCCCAACCAAACGTCCGCGCATCGAATTCTTCCCTTGTAAATCTCCGTCCACACACTATATATCGGGGGGGTAATCCGCAAGGGTTTAGCCAAATAATTAAGAATATATTGCACTCTAATCGTAAAAAATCACCCGCGCCAAAATCTCATACTCTCCATAGCGAAAAGTAACAGTTGTTCTGTAGAATTATGTAGATTTTACGTCATAACCTATAGGATAACAGGCGCATGAGTTTCTCATTGTTCATGTCCATCGCCGCCACAATCGTGACGGGGATATTCACCGCGTTGGTTTTTCGCCGTTGGCTCGCCCATCCCAAACCACACCTGTTGGCGTGGAGCATCGGCCTCTTAATGTATTTCCTCGGCACGCTGTCGCAAGTCGTGTTGTATTTCACATGGTCGCCGTTCTTCTTCGGCTTGTGGTATTGGTGTGGCGCATTGATGGTCGCGACGTGGCTCGGTCAAGGGACGATTTATCTGCTGGTACGGCGCGGCAATATCGCCCGCAACTTCCAAATGGCGCTGATTCTGGTCGGGATTATGACCCTGCCGTGGGTGATGTTCGCTACCCCGTTCAACGCCAATGCGTGGCATCCGGGCGCGGATATGACCGAGATTTTTAAGGCCGAGTGCGCCCCTGACGCCAACGGGGAGCAAATCATCGTGCGTGAAGGCGTGTTCAATGCCTGTAACTCACGCGGGACGGTGCGTTTCTTCAGCCCGATTATGAACATCTGGGGGACGATTGCGCTGGTCGGCGGCGCGGTCTATTCCGCCGTATTGTTCCGCCGCAAAGAAATGATGCGGAATCGAATGATTGGCAACCTGTTCATCGCCGCCGGGGGGATTTTGCCCGCGTTCAGCGGTGCGCTCATCAGCCTCGGCGACCCATCGTACAAATATTTCGGTGAGATGGCGGGCGCTATCCTGATTTTCGTCGGCTTCATGATGGTCTCGTCCGCGAAGGATGAGGCGCGTGAAGTCGTTGATTCCAAGCGCCAAGCCCGCGTCGCAGTCGGAGACTAAATCAAATGGCCGAGTCGTCAGTTCGCAGCAAAAAAATCTATCAGCAAGGGACTCCAGAGCGCCCGTTCAGCCTGAAATTTACTTGGCCTGACGGGATAATCCTGATCGGCACGCTGATTTTTCTGACCGTCGTGCTGGTGTATGAATACGCTCAGGCGGGCGGGAGCAGCTATCCGGTGCTGAAGTCGATGCACTTCCATCTCAGTCGCTATGGGTTGGGGATGTCGTTGCTGATGTTGGGCGTGGCTTTCTACGTCGGCATCGTCCGCAAAGATGATGTGACGCCGTGGTTTCGGCGCGGGACGTATGTCGTGTTCGGCTCGATGGTGATACAAGCCTTGTTAGGCTTCGTGATGATGTTTATGGGCGGTGTGCCGGGTGCGCCTGAACACATCTTTTATGGCGTCGGGACGATGTTGTGCCTGCCGTTCTTCATCTTTGTAGAAGTGACCGCCAATAAGCGCCCGTCGATGGGCAGCTATATTTGGGGCTTCTTCTTGATGTTGGGCGTGATTGTCCGCTGTCTCGGCACGGGGCCACGGGCGTAGCGTTGAGGGTATGCCCCTACGACATTCCATTAACCTTGCTAGAATAGGCGCTCTTGAGTGAGCTAAAGCGGGTTGGGTGGGATGTCAGGAAAATTTGCGTTGTGGGTACTCCTCATCGGTTACGCGGCGTTGGGCGTGGTGTATACCTTCAGCACGCCGATGTTTGAAGCGCCCGATGAGGCATACCATTTCGCGCTGGTAGACCATCTCGCCAGCGGCGGCGGACTGCCCGACCAGCGTATCCCAGAGCGTCGTCTCTGGAAGCAGGAAGGCAGCCAACCGCCGCTGTTTTATATGTTGGCGGCGCAAGTGGTCAGCCCGTTCCAATATCCGTTTGAGGAATTACGCGCCGCGCTCGTCCGCAACCCGTATGCCTATCTGGGCGACCCCGCCAGCACGGGCTTGGGCAATCGCAATTACGCCGTCCATGAAGGCGCATACCCCCCATTCGGCCGCTTGAGCATGGCCTTTTATGCCGCCCGCCTGTTGAATGTCGCGTTTGGCGCATTGACCGTTTTTGCCCTATATCGTGCCGCCTCGGTGATTCTGAATCCGGCTCAGGCGTGGGCGGCTGCGGCGCTGGCGGCCTTCAACCCACAATTTTTATTCATCGCGGCGGCGGTCAACAATGATATTTTGATTGCGGCGCTGGGAAGTCTGATTCTCTGGCAGACATTGGTCATGCTGAGGGATGGATTCCGCACCTGTCGCAGTTTAAGTCTCGCGCTGTTGGTCGCGCTGGCCGCCCTGACCAAACTCAGTGGCTTATTGTTCGGCGGATTAGTCGGGTTGGCGGCGTTGTGGGTGATTTATCAGCGCAGAGATTGGCGCGGCCTGTTGAGGTTGGCGCTATTCGGGCTGACGGCGTGGGCGCTCATCGCTGGATGGTGGTATTGGCGCAACCTGACGATGTATGGCGATTTGACCGGCACACACCACATGCTCTTGATTATCGGCAGACGCCCCGCGCCGCCACTAGTCGCATTATTGGTCGAGTTGCTCTCACTGACCGATAGTTTTTGGGGCGTGTTCGGCTGGTTCAATATCCTACCGCCCGCCTTATATCAACACACGGTTGACCTCTTGCTCATCTTGGCCGGTGTCGGTTTGTTAATACGCGCCACCCGTCACCGTGATGATAACCTGATGCAGGCGCAAATCGGCCTGTTGGGATTGACCGCGCTGGCGGGTCTGGGTGCGCTCATCGTCTGGACATTGCAAACCCACGGCACACAAGGGCGCTTGCTGTTCCCATATATCGCGGCGTGGAATATCCTGATCGTGGTCGGCCTGAGTGAGTTAAGAATCCCGCTGCGCCCGTTGATGATCGGCTTAGCGACCTGTGCCGCGCTGTTCGCGCCGCTGGTGATCGCGCCGCAATATGCCGTCGCCGCGCCATTAGATGTCCTACCGCCGGACGCCGTGCCATTTTCGGTGTCATGGGAGGGGGAAATCGAAATCGTCGGCCATACCAAACTGGACGCGGGGCGCTATCATGCGGGCGACCTCGTGCCGGTGACAGTCTATTGGCGTCCGCTGATTCAATCGCCGCGCCCGCGCAGCCTGTATTTGCATCTCATCGCGCCCGACGCAGAGATTATCGGGCAAGTCACCAGTTACCCGGGCGCGGGGATGCGCCAAGCCACCACATGGGACGCGGGAAAAATCTACCCAGACACCTATCTGATTCCGCTGACCGAAGCGGTGAGTGGTGCGTTTGAACTGCGCTTGCAGATGGGCTGGTTACGCGCCAACGGTCAGACCATGCAGGCGTTCGATCCGTCCCAAAATCCGGCGACTTACGTGATTGTCCCCGCCGGACGATATGAAAACCCATAGCGCCTTTATAGCGCTGATAGGACGACTTAGAAAGCCGCCCTATCGAGAATTAGAACGCCATCGTCGCTGCGGGGTTGCCGCGTATGCCGTTATACATCAACTCGAAATGCAGATGCGGGCCAGACGAATTGCCGGTTGTGCCGACGCCGCCGATGGGCTGACCGCCGACCACATTATCGCCGCAACGCACATTGACCGATGAAAGGTGGCCGTAGAGCGTCTGGAATGGCCCGTGTGAGATGACGATGGCGTTGCCGTAACCCCAGTTGCTCCACCCAGCGAAGATGACGCGCCCGCTGTTGGCTGCAAAGACCGGCGTACCCGGATTGGCCGCGAGATCGATGCCGGGATGGTAGTCGGTGTAGCCACGGGTGACGGTATAGTTGGCAATCGGCCTGACCCAGCCGGACGCGCCGCCGATAGGTTGTGCGCCGCAACTCCCCGGTGAACCGGGGTCGAACGATACCGTATTGGGGTCGCCACCAGCGCCACCAGCGCCGCCGCCACTTGTGCCTTGTACGATGGGCGGAGCCCAGTTGATATTCTCGCCCGTGCCGCCGGGGATGAAGATTTTCATGCCGGACGGCGGGACGCTATCAGGCGTATAGCCGCGCAATGGATTGAACTCACTGTCAATCACGTTTAAGGCGTCATCAACCTTATAGAATGAAGCGATTTCTGCGATGGTGGCTTGCCCGGCGACGACATGCACGACGCCATCGACGGGCGGAATCACCATCTGATCGCCGGGGATGAGCGTCCAGAGTTGACGGCGGTCATTCGACCACGCGATAGTCTCCTCTTGCAGGCCGAATTTCTGCGCGATTTCATAGACGGTATCGCCGCGCTCAATCGTGTATTCGATGATTTGATTGCGCGGGCGGTCTGGGATGATGGTGAACGGATTCAGGTCGCCGCGTGCGATGAGTTGCGGGTACGCGCCGCCGACAGCTTGCACCGGTTCGCTCAACATCACCACCAGCGTCGAGCCGTCTAAGGTCGGGGACATGTTCGGCAAATTGAACGCGGTCTGGACGAGCGCTTCTTGGGTTGGGACAGCCGTCATCGCCGCGTCAGGGGTAGAAGTCGGGGCGGGGCTAGACGGCGCGAGGGTCAACTGCGCGACGGTCACGCCATTGTTGAGGTTTGGTGTGGGGTTGGGAGTACTACTGCCGCTGGTGGCAAGGATGATGAGGGTTGCGATGGTGAATCCCAAAGCTCCCACCACGCTCAATGTCCCCAAGACACGTTGTCCTGCGGACGGTTTACGGGCTACAGCGCCGCCTTCAACCACTGGGACGGTGGTGGTCGGGCGGGTGTCATCCGGGTTAAAAGGTGGTTCTTGATACATCACGCATCGCTCCGCGTATGATAGATTCCATCATGCTAGTGCTTGGATGGACATTGGACAAGCGCCTATCTTAGGCGATTGCTCTACGCCGTGGGCGCGGCTTCCCCGTGACCGCTTGCAGTATGCCCGTCCAGTGCATAAAATGACGGGTAGGAGGACTTTTCCTTATGCGCTTAAAATCTCTGCTGTGCGCGTCTGCGCTATTGCTGACCGCCGCTTTAACAGCTTGCCAACCAGATAACACCATCATTGTGATGGTTGTGACGGCGACCCCGACGCCCATCGAACAGGCGGTCATCCCGACTCAAGTGGTTTTGCCGACCCAGACCGCCGCTTCTGACCTGATGCCGACTCAATCTCCCGTCCCGACCCTTGACCCGACGCTGAACCCGTTCCCGACTCCCACTGCCCGCGAGATTTACGTCGCCGAGCAGGTTTTCCAACGCGGGCGGATGTTCTGGCTACAACCGACGGGGCAAATCTGGGTGGTGATTGAAACCGAGCCGGGAGTCGGTATCTGGCAGGTGTATGAGGATGAATTCCAAGAAGGCGGCGTTGAGTTTGACCCCAATATCGTCCCGCCGGAAGGCTTGTATCAGCCCGTGCGCGGATTCGGCCTGATTTGGCGCGGCAACCCAGAAATCCGCGAGGGCATGGGTTGGGGGACGGAGACCGAACTCGGTTTCGTCACCAATTATGAGTATGAACCGACGGGTGAATTGGTTGACGGCGAATATGTGGCCGCCCCCGGATTCCACTTCCTACGCAGTTTGTATGGCGACTGGTTGCGATTTAACGAAATTAACGGCACATGGCAGACCATCACCCGCGAGGAAGTCGGCCTGACCCCCACGCCGTAAGCCCTAACAGGCAAAATGTTGGGACGACCTGATGGGCGTCCCAATCGCGTCAAATCACG
>DAOTTP010000107.1:0-3874 GCA_034437835.1 Anaerolineae bacterium
GGATTGTGCGCGAAAACGGCGTGCTGGTCGTCAAGTCGCCCAGCGCGACGGATGCGATTTACATCTACGGAGACAATGCTTCGGGGGCGGCGAACCCGCCAAGTATCCGACTGCCGCAATTGGGCAGCGACACGCTAATCGGGGAGATGTCGCTTGAGGGCGGGCGGCTGACCGTGTTCTCGGCTCAATTGGCGCGGCTGAACGGATTACAGGTACGAGTCACGGCGTGTCACCACCGAGGCGGGTATTGGGGCGGCGAAACGTTGATCACACTGACGCCGACAGCGACGGCGAGTCAACATAGCTGGGCGCTGGTGGGGATCAACACGAAAACGAACGCGATTGCACAAGCATTGACGGCGAATCGGTCACTGGCGCAAGGATTGTTGCAAGCGGATATTGCCAGCGTGGTCGCAGCCAATCCCGACGTGGATTGGCGGGGGGCGGTTGATTTGGCGAATGGCGATACGACGGTCAATGTGTTGCGAATAATCAACCTGCGGAATTTTGGTCAATCCAACCAAAAGACCAATTTCAGCGCGACGACTGCGCCGACGGTAGCCGATGATAGCGCCAGCGGGTACGGCGTGGGGTCGGTGTGGATTGATACGACGAACGATAAGGTGTACGTCTGCACGGATGCGGCGGCGGGGGCGGCGGTGTGGAAACAGACGGACGGCGCGGGGAGTGTGACGAGCGTGGGGTTGACCCTTCCCGCAGAATTTAGCGTGACGGGTAGTCCGGTGACGGGGAGCGGGACGCTGGCTGGCGCATGGGCAACGCAGACGACAAACAAGGTATTTGCCGCGCCGAACGGCTCAACGGGTGTGCCGACGTTTCGTGCGCTGGTGGCGGCGGACATACCGACGCTGGATCATGGCGCAAAACTCAGCGGACTAGCGGACGATGATCATCCGCAGTACGCGCTGCTGGCAGGACGATCAAGCGGACAAACCGTTATCGGCGGCACTGCCATCACTGACATTCTCAAACTTCAAGGCACAGCAGGCAACGGCACTTTAACCGTCGCCGCCATCCAAGCATTGGTTGGCAACAATGGTGCGACGATTGCGGCGACGATATTGAATAATGGGAATGTGGGGATTGGGACGACGAGTCCTACACGTCAATTAAATGTTCATCAAGTCGCGGGAACTTCTAAAGGTATTCTCATTAGCGGTGACGAGTACTTTTCGACAGGTTATGGCGATGAGGGCGGCATTGCTATTTTGGTTGGAGTCAATCGCGGTTCAAACCGTCAACTATGGATTGGGGATAGCGCGGCATTGGGGTCTTCCACGTTAGGAATGCTTAGGTATCAAACGGGAAACACAGTTCCTTCGATTGATGGGACTACGGGTAATGGGGCAACTCGAATACCCATCAGACTTGGCACGGATACAACAGGAATTATTGTGGGAAGTAATGGGACATTTACTGATACACCAGCAAGTAAATTGACAATTATTGGTAATATGTCTGTCGGATACAATAATGCCGCACCGTCTAACGGAATGATAATTCAAGGCAGCGTCGGGTTGGGAACGACGACTCCCGCCGCACGGTTGCACGTCCTCGACACGACAGCAGGGTCGCTCTCATCCGTCGTCAACACCGCCATCATCGGACGCAATGACACGGGTACGCCGTTAGCGGGGTTTGGCGGATCGTTTGCGCTGCAACTGGAAAGCTCAACCACCGAAGATACCCCGATTGGTTCAATCGACTGGCTGTGGAACGTGGCGACTCATGCCAGCCGTGCGCCGGATTTGGTGATCAACCTGATCGACTCGGCGGCGACGCGGGAAATCATGCGGATGCGGGCGAACGGGAGCGCGGGGATGATCGGGTTTTTCGGCGCGACTCCGGTGGGACGAGCGGCGGCGCTCACCCAGACGTACAGCACGGCGGATAGGACGTTATCGGCGTACACGGCGGATGACGAAAGCGCCGCGTATACGGGGATTGATAATCTGCAAGCTGGAACGGTCTACGGACAGGTGGCGGATGTCAATGCGCTGCGCGTGGCGTATGAGAATTTACGGGCGCTGACTGAGGATTTGGCGGCGTTCGTGAATGCGCTGGTGGATGATATGCAAGGGTATGGCTTGGAGCAGTAAAGACGCCTCACCCCCCGCCGGGTGAAAAGACGCCTCACCCCCGACCCCTCTCCCAAAAGCAGGAGAGGGGAGACAAGCAGTCTCACCCCCGCCGCGGGAAAGCAGTCTCACCCCCAACGCGGGAAAGCAGCCTCACCCCTCGCCGGGTGAAAAGACGCCTCACCCCCGACCCCTCTCCCAAGGGAGAGGGGAGACAAGCAAAAATAGAGAAAGGAACGATCATGTCATTGACGGCACAGGAAAGTAATTTTATCGGGCGGTTGCAGCAGAAGGCAGCCGCATTATTGGATTTACGTGACGATTTGCAACGGGAAATTGCGCTGTACAACGCTGAGGGATTTGGACAGAGCATCACAGACGCTGACCTGCAAACGGTGGGCGATTATGGGCATATCACGCAAGCGAAGATGTTGGGCTGCATCACAGCATTCTCTGACGTGTTGACCGCACTAGGTGACGATGTGAGCGGGCAAGCGGTCAACCTAGTCAAGATGCGAGGGTAATGTTATGAACCCGGAGATGATCGCTGAAAAGCTGCGACGAAATGAGGAACGCGAGATGAGCAATCAGGAGTGGGCGGCTGAGAAGCTGCGACAAATTGCGGAGCGCGAGAAGATGATCAACGAGACGGTGCAAGCGCATCAAATGGTGATCAATCAACTGTTGACTGAGGCGGTAGAACTGCAAGGTCAGCGGAAACTGCTGGCAGAAATGCCGTCTGATGGGTCGTAGAAAGGTTATTATCGTCGCGCTGATCCTGAGCATGGGGCTGCTGATGGCGCTGTATTATGCACGGCAGACTTATCCATCGTGCCTGGAGTCCTGCGCGGCTTATCATCAAGCGATTATTGCGGGGACGGCGGATAGTCCGCATCGGTATCGCGTGCTTGCGCCGTTCGCCGTGCAAGCTGCGTTTGCGCCTACCTCTGCCGGGTCGATTGGCGTGGCGTATGTGACTGCTCATATGATCACGCTGCCGACCATGCTGCTGATGATGTTCGTTTGGTTTAAGCGATGGGTCGGCGGGTCGGCAGCGCTGGTGGGCGTGTTGTTCGTGGCGGCGTACAGTCCGATCATGTTTGGCGTGGGGGCATATGGAATCAGCCTATATACGCCTGTTGAGGTGATATTTTTGATCGCGGGGCTGATGTGGTTGACGAGCGGGCGCGGTGGCGTGGTGTTTGGCGTGATCGTCGCACTGGCAACGCTCAATCGTGAGACGGCGATTTTGCTGGTGATCGCTTATGGCGTGCTGCGCGTATTCGTCTCCCCATCGAGCAGAAAAGACGCATCACCCCCGAGCAGAAAAGACGCCTTAGTCCCGACGCCAGAAACGACGCCTCACCCCCAACCAGCAAAGACGCCTCACCCCCAACCCCTCTCCCAAAAGCAGGAGAGGGGAGACAAGAAACTGTTGGCGATCTATGCGGTGGTGTGGGCGGTGATCTTCGTGGGCGTGCGCGTGTGGCGTGGGGCAGCGCCGGATCAGGTGACGGCGGCTGCGATTTTCGCGGCGAACTTTGGCGGCGGATGGGTCACGACAGAAGCGATGATCAATCACGGGGTGCTGATTCCGCTGTGGCTGCTGGCGATTGTGGGGCTGAGACAATCAACCCCGACGATGAAAAAGATCGCGCTGATCGGCGTGCCGTATGTGGCGCTGCTAGGCGTGTTCGCCATGTGGAATGAGACGCGGTTGCTACTGCCGCTGATGGTCGTGTGGATGCCGCTGGCGCTGCGGGCGATTGAGAATC
>DAOTTP010000108.1:0-7203 GCA_034437835.1 Anaerolineae bacterium
CTCAATCACCGATTTAATCAGCGCGCCATCGACGGCTTCGAGGCTGCCCGCTTGGTTGACGGCTTGGGCATAAATCTCGGCGTATTGATCGACCAAACCCCAGCCGAGGATGTATGACACGTTTTGCACGGTCAGGCCGCGCTCATTGGCGGCGGCTTGCTCAAGGATCAAGGCGATACCCGGCAGTTGGCGCTCGCTATACCAGTGGAACGGCAGTGAACCGACCAATCCGTTGGTGCTGGGCAGGCCGTCCGAGCCGAGGGTGCGCTGACCGAGCAACGCGACAGAGGTGTCCAGCGCCCAGTTCACACCGGCCAATTGCACATCGTCCTCAATACCGAGGTCAACAATGGTCTTGGCGATGATGGCGGGGCCGCTGGCGAGGCTGTTGGTGTAGAGGATGTTCGCGCCCGCGTCCACAAGATTCTGGACGTTGGTGGTGATGTCGGTGGCGGTGGGCAAGAACTGCTCCGGCGTGTCGATCACATCAATGCCGAGGGATTCGCAGTAAGCGATGGCGTCCGGTTGGAAGGCCGCTTGACCAAACGCGCCCGGCCACGAGATGTAGCCGATGACTGGCTCTGGGTACATTTCGGCATTGGCGGCGGCAAAGTCGCAGAACGAGCCGAATTGATCAACATATAGCGGGTTGGTGGCGAAAATCCAACCGGGTTCATCGGTCTCACCATACAGACCGGCCACCGACCCTGCCGAAATCAATACAGGGATTTCGTCTTCGGCCAGTTGGGTGCGGAGAAGTTCGCTGTCTGCCGAGCTGTATAGCACCAGCAAATCGGGCTTGTCTTCGCGAGTGCTGTAGTCGTCATAAGCCGCTTGGGTCTGGGCAGGATCGCCAGCTGTGTCGCGATTATTGGGGACGATTTCTGCGCCGCAGATGCCGCCGCGTGCATTGTAATAGGCGATGCCGTCTTCCAAGCCCGCCAAGAGCGGTTGGGTGATGAAGGCAAACGAACCGCTGATGTCGCCGAAATGGTTGATGGTGATGGTCTGACCGGTCAGGTCAACCTCACAGGCCGTGTGTGAATCGGTAATGAAAGCGGGCATTTCTTCCTGAGCTGATGCGGGGAGTGCCACCAGCAAAACCAAGACGATCAACAGTAACGCTTTACGCATAGTTCAAAATCCTTTTCTGTCCAACAATCCGCAGACTTTAGTGCTGCGTACCACACATTGTAACGCGCAACGGTGTATTGCACAAAGCAATAGTCGAATCACGATTCGATTTATACAAACGCCACGTTAATGGGCGTATGGCCTGATTTTCCACGAGATTTTGAAAATCTCCCAGCGATAAGCCAAGCCGCGTGGCTCGATAATCAGGAAAAAAATCAGCGCCGACCCAAACAAAAGCGGGTTGAGCGCGGCGAAGGCGTTAATCGGGTTGAGGGACGGCAACAGAACCGGCAATACCGCGTAAATTGGGGGGACAATCGCAGGGATGATGCTCTGAGTCAACAGATTGACGAATGCGACCCCAAATAACGGTCCTAGCGCGTAGCCCGCACCGCCGATAATCAACATCGCCAGCATCTCAATCGACCTTGACGGGTCGAAAAAATCTAGCGACAGCGAATTAGACTCGAAAGCCATCAGCGTCCCGGCAATCCCCGCATAAACCGCGCTGAGGAAAAAGGCTTGTAGCTTGTAGTTAAAGACGTTAATCCCCAACAATTCCGCCGCGAGGTCGTTGTCGCGGATGCTGATGAACGCCCGCCCGGTGCGCGTCCGGCTGATGTTACGCGCCGCCAATGCCAATAACAGCGACAGCGGCACAGCCACATAATAAAACGCGGTGTCCGTCCCCAAACTCAAGCCGAAAAACGACGGCGTAGGCACTTCCAGCGGGTTCGAGCCATTGCTATAGGCTTGCAGCGGATAGCGCAACACCCACGGGATGATGAACTGCGCGGCTAAGGTCGCCATGCTCAGGTAAAACCCTTTCACCCTCAGCGATGGCAGCCCGAACAGCAACCCGACCATCCCTGTGATGAGCGCGGCAACCGGTAGCGCCGTCCAAAAGGTGAAGCCGAATTGTCGCACCAGAATCGCGCTGGAATACGCGCCGACGGCCATAAACGAAGCATGACCGAGCGAGACTTGACCGGTATAGCCGGTGAGGATATTCAAGCCTTGTACGGCAATCACCAAAATACTAATGCGTAGAATCGTCCCGACCAACGACTCTGGGAGGATGCTTAACCCTAAGCCGCCTTTGATGGTCAACAGCGGGACGAGCATCAACAGCGCCATCAAGCCATATTTGATGAGTTTGTCGCTACGAGTGCGGTTGAGCGCGATGTCCTGCGCGTAGGCGGTATCAAACGTTCCAGACGGGCGAATATTTGCAGACATATTAAATGAGTCCTAGGTCCCAAGTGATGAGTGATGAGTAGGGACACGGCACTGATGTGTCCATTAAGACAGTGAAAATGTATTCGGTTATTAGCCTTCCCCTCACATGACGTTGGATGTGAGGTTAAATCCGTTCAATCCGCTTCTGACCAAACAACCCGTCGGGGCGGATGACCAAGACAATCATCAATAACAAATACGGGGCGAGTTCGGTATCGACCTGTAGGCCGGGGAACAATCGCTTGCTGAGTTCTTGGACGAGGCCAATCACCAGCCCGCCGACGAACGCCCCGCCCACGCTATCGAGTCCGCCCAATAACACCGCTGGGAAGGCGTAAAAGGCGATCCCCGGCATATTTTGGCTCAGGCCGGTGCTACTGCCCGCTTGTAACACGCCCGCCGCCGCCGCCAACAGCGAGGCAATCCCCCACGCCACCGCCAAAATCACCCGCACGCGCAACCCCACCGACTGCGCCAATTGTTGATTTTCTGCCGTGGCACGCATCGCAAGGCCGACGTTGGTATAGCGGAAGAACAAGACAAACGCGAGGAACGCGACCACCGACAGGACGAACGCGACGATCAGTTCAAGATTCAGGTTGAAATCGACCTGCATCCATGTCTCTTTGCCTTCAATCGTGATGCGCGGCGGAAAACCCGCCCGTTTGAGGGTGTCGAACACTGGCAAGGCGATTTCGACGCTCCCCCATACCAGTTGGGTGACGCCGTGAAGCAGTTCGCCGACAGCCAGCGTCATCAGCACCGATGTGAACAGCGGTTGTCCAATCAGCGGGCGGATGGTGAAGCGTTCTACGGCAAAACCCATCGTCATCGCGCCCGCCGTGCCGCCGACCAACGCCCGCAAAATCTGCCATTCTTGTCCGGGGATGCTCAAGACCAACGTCAGCACCACCCCAACCGCTATCCCAATCCCTAGCCGCCGCAGATCGCGGAGCGCCCGCCACCCGGTCAGGGTCAAGGCCATCAACACGACGAACGCGCTAAAAATAGCCGACGCTATCGGGCTGGGCTGTTGCGTGCTGAAAAACGCATGGAAAATCAGGCCGCCCAATAGCATCATGTAGCCGTGGGCGAAGTTGAACACGCCGGACGCTTTGTTGATGATGACAATGCCCAGCGCGATCAGGGAATAAATCCCGCCGATGAGCAGTCCGCGCACGACGGACTCGACCAGACGCCCCGGTTTCTGCGCCCCGACAATCGGGGCAATCCATATCAAGAAAATCACCGCAAACGCGATAATTCCCAACCATTTGACGGCGCGCATCACGTCGAACTCACGCCCCGCCTGTGAAGATAATGTTTTCTGCGCCAAAAGATTCCCTACCTTTTTCCAAAGTCTAGTAGGGGCGCAGCGTGCTGCGCCCTATATTCCACAACATTATGCGTGTATCGGTTGCGGTTCTGGGATGACATCACCCGCGATAGTACCGCCAGATAACCATGTGAGTTTAGCGTCTTCAATCATTTCCAACACATCTGTCTGCGACTCGCCCACCGTCATACATCCCTGTAATTCGACAATCTTGGCAAACCATCCACCATCGTCTACGTCTTGTTTGAGCAAAATCGTATACGGCAAGGCCATGTAATGGTCTAAACGCGCCTGTTGGGTCTCGATCAACTTAGACCCCTGCCACGCGCACGTCGGTTTCGACGCGCCCGCTGCGCCCGTCACGATATTTGACCTCCGCCACGACTGTGACCTTCTCGCGCCCGGTATACATCGCGTCAATCATGTCGGCGTAGCGCGATTCCAACGCAGACCGGCGCAACTTGCGGGTGCGAGTCAATTCCGCCTCGTCCGCGTCGAACGCCTTATGCAGAATCACGAATTTCTGGATGCGTGCCGACGGCGGCAGAGTCGCATTGACCACCACAATCTCTTTGCGGATGATGTCATAGACTTCCGGCTTCTGAGTCAAATCGACATAAGTGGTGAAATGCACGCGGTTTTTCTCCGCCCAACGCGCCACATTCTCAAAGTCGATAATCACAATCGCGCTGACGAACTCTTTATCTTCCCCGCCAATCGCCATCACATCCTGCACATATTGGCAGAACTTGAGACGCCCCTCGATATACTGCGGGCTGAATGCCTCGCCATTTTTGAGGTGAATCATGTCCTTCACGCGGTCAAGGTAGATGATATGCCCATCTTCATCGACATACCCCGCGTCGCCTGTGCGGAAATAACCCTCGTCGTCAAACGCTTCAGTCGTCTTATCCGGCTGATTGAAATATCCCGCGAATACGGCGCGGCTGAACACACGGATTTCGCCGTCGTCCGCGATTTTGATTTTGACGCCCGGAATCGGCTGACCAACGCTGGCGAGCTTGACATCTCCGGTGAGATGTTGAGTCGCGCCTTGCATTTCGGTTGAGCCGTAAATACTCTTGAGTTCTACCCCTACCGCCCGGAAGAACCGTAAAACCGATGGACTCAGCGCCGCGCCAGACGTAAAGGCGTGGCGCATCCGCGTCATCCCGATTTTGTCGCACAGCGGCCCCAAGACCGCCAAGCCCCCCAACCACCGTAAAAATTTCAGATGGGCGGGGATAGGCTTGCGCTGATCTTCAAGGTCAATCACGCGATAAGCCAACGGCAAAAACAGGCCGAACAGCGCCCGATTCAGCCACGAGCTATCGTTAATCCGCATTTGCATCGTGCGCGCCAAACCTTCCCATATCCGGCTGGGGAACAACAGTGACGACGGCGCAATCTCGCGCAGGTCGAGCATGGTCGTCTCTGGCCCTTCTGGGAAATTGACGCAGAAACCGTACTGCGCGTGGGCGGCCACGCCTAACCCCTGTTCGGTAATCCACGCCAGCGGGCTAAACGACAGATATTCGTCAGTGGGATACAACGGCACGGTCTCGCGGGTGTGATGGGTGGCGTACAGCAGATTCTTGTGCTGACACATCGCGCCTTTCGGCACGCCGGATGTGCCGGACGTGTAGCTGTAGATTCCGATGTCTTCGATATTGCCCAGCGCCAGACTCTTATCAAAGGCGTGTGGCTTTTGTTTGGCGACTGCCCGCCCTGTTTCTTGCACATCAGTATACCGAATCAGCCACGGGTCGTCGTAGCCGAACATACCCTTGTCGTCCCAGTAAATCACCTTGCGGACGTTGGGGAATTGGGCGCGTAGCTCAAGCGCCTTATCGACTTGTTCTTGGTCGTGAGCAATCAGATAAGTCGCCTCGCAATGGTTGACGACATAGCCCATCTCTTGCAAATTGGCATCGGTGAAGATGGCGATAGTGACGCCGCCCGCCGCTTGTACCGCGTACTGCGCCCAGTAAAATTCCGGGTCGTTTTCGCCGATGATGGCGACCTTCTCACCGCGTTGCAGCCCCAATGCCATCAAGCCGAGCGATAACTCAATGACCTGTTGGAGGCTCTCCCGCCATGTGTACTCTTGCCAGATGCCGAGTCGCTTTTTCCGCATCCCCACCCGGTCAGGCGACTGGCGTGCGGTATACGCGAACGCCTTAGGCACGGTGTCCATCTGGGCGGGGACTGGAGTGATTTGGTCATAAGGGACAGAAAAATGAACGTTTGTTGCTGGTTTTTTGGTTTCTATAGCGACCATGAGGTTTCTAGGCTTGCTCCTGTCCCAAGTAGGCGCGGATGACCGCCTCATTCTGGCTGATTTCATCCGGCGTACCTTCTGCGATTTTCTGACCGAAGTCCAATGCCACAATCCGGTCAGAGATATCCATGACCAACCCGACATCGTGTTCAATCAACATGATGGTCGTGCGACGCTGCTCGTGGATGTCGAGGATGAACCGCGCCATATCCTCTTTCTCCTCGACGTTCATCCCGGCCATCGGCTCATCCAAGAGTAAAAGTTTCGGCTCCAGCGCGAGGGCGCGTCCGAGTTCGACCCGTTTCCGCAGGCCATAACTCAGCGTGCCGACGGTGGTTTTGCGGATGGCTTCGATTTCGAGGAAGTCGATGATTTCCTCGACCACGCGCCGATGTTCGATTTCCTCGCGCTCGGCTGCGCCCCAAAAAATCGCGCCGGTCAGCATGTTTGACTTCATGTGCAGGTGACGGGCGGCCATCAAGTTATCGAGGGCGGTCATGTTGGTATACAGGGCGATGTTCTGGAAGGTGCGGCTGACTCCCAACTTGGCTCGTTTATACGGTGGGAGGTGCGTGATGTCCTCACCGTCCAACAAAACGCGCCCGTGCTGTGGCTTATAGAAGCCATTGATGCTGTTGATGAGGCTGGTCTTGCCCGCGCCGTTCGGCCCAATCACAGACAGGATTTCACCGTCATTCACATCAAAACTGATGTTTTGTAGCGCCTTGATGCCGCCAAAACTAAGCGATATGTTGTCAACGTGCAGCTTAATAGACATTCACCCTAAACCCGTATTCAGAAAATCAAAACAGTATTCGATTCGCAAATGATAACGAATCTCACTGCGAACACCAAACTTCTAAGCTGAGACTTATCAAAACACTTGTAACAAGCGCATTAGAACTCAAACTAGCTAAAGTAAATTCAAATAATCAATAACCTCAGCTTGAGTAGAAACTGTCAACGGGGTTGGCAAGTTGTGAATATCAAACCAGTCAGTATTGTTACATTTGTGCGGTTCTAGGATTTGTGGCACACCTGAGATATGGTCAGCGATATAGACAATTGAAATCCAATGTTCGCCGTTCTCATCAGAAATCTGCTCATAAGTTTTAAACTGCCGCCGAACCTGAATAGACATTCCATATTCTTCTAAGAATTCTCGTTCAATGGCTGATTCTAACTTTTCACCAAAATCGACCTGTCCGCCGGG
>DAOTTP010000109.1:0-9660 GCA_034437835.1 Anaerolineae bacterium
TACCATCCATCATCAGCGGACACGGCAGGCCGTGACCCTACAATAAAAACCCGTCATGGGAGGATTCGTAGGGACAACGCCCGCATTGTCCATGATAATCAAAATTGGCGAAGGTATTGGTAAAACTCATCAAAATTTGTCTGGAAACCATAAAAGGCGCGAATAATTAAGATGAACGCATCCCTACGACTGCCATATTGTGCAAGTTGCACAAAAAAAAGTGCTTGCAAAAGTACAAAGTATATGAAACAATGTGTGTGTGCCTAGAGATCACCGACTGATGTCGGTCTTTTTATTAAAAATCTTACGCACCACCTATCTCATCAGTTCACTTATCAAGGAGCAGACTGCCACTCTCGGCAGCACATCCCCCATGGCTTTTATCGAACACACCATCAACCCCCATCAGGTTGCTCTAGAACAATTCAACCGTGCCTCCGTCCACCTCCGCGACATGGACGACAGCATCTTGGAATACATGCGCTTCCCGCGCCGCGAATTCACCGTGAATTTCCCCGTTCGTATGGACGATGGCTCGACCAAAATTTATACCGGCTACCGCGTCCACCATAGCACCGTGCTTGGGCCATCGAAAGGCGGCATTCGCTACGATGCAGCCGTCTCGCTGGACGAAGTGCGCGCATTGGCGATGTGGATGAGTTGGAAGTGTTCGTTGGTCGGTCTGCCGTATGGCGGCGCAAAGGGCGGCGTCATCGTTGACCCCCGCGCTCTGAGCATGGGTGAGAAAGAACGTCTGACCCGCCGCTATGCCTCGGAACTCATCCCCTTGATCAGCCCGCACAGCGACATCCCCGCCCCCGACATGGGGACGGACGGCCAGACTATGGCTTGGATTATGGACACCTACAGCATGACTGTCGGCTACTCCGTCCCCGCCATCGTCACCGGCAAGCCGCTAGTCATCGGCGGTAGCGAAGGCCGCAAGCAGGCCACCGGACGCGGCGTCATCACCGTCATGATGGAAGCCATGCGCCGTGCAGGCATTATGGACGCAAGCAACATTCGCGTCGCTGTACAAGGTTTTGGTAATGTCGGCTCGCACGCTGCCTACTACGCTCACGAGAACGGCTTCAAAGTCGTGGCGGTCAGCGATGTCCGTGGCGGCATCTACAACGCCAACGGCCTACACGTCCCCTCGGTGATGGAACACCAGACCATTTATGGAACGGTTGTCGGCTATCCGGGCGCTGAAGCGGTCACCAACGCTGAATTGCTGGAAGTCCCATGTGATGTCCTCATCCCGGCGGCGCTGGAAAATCAGATTAGCGAAAAGAACGCAGACCGTATCAAGGCCAAATTCGTCATCGAAGGCGCGAACGGCCCGACTACCCCAGAAGCCGACGACATCCTCAACGGCAAGGGCGTGACGGTTGTCCCCGATGTCCTCGCCAACGCAGGCGGCGTCATCGTCAGCTACTTTGAGTGGGTTCAGGACTTGCAAGCGTTCTTCTGGACTGAGGAAGAGGTTTTCCGCAAAATGGATCCGTTCCTCATCCGCGCTTATGAAGTCACCTCGCGGATGTCCGAGGAAAAGGGTATCGACATGCGTACCGCCGCCCAAGTCACGGCCATTAAGCGCGTCGGTGAAGCCCTCAAGACTCGCGGCTTCTACCCCTAAACAGCAACAACAGTGATGTGTTAAAAGTGATGAGTGATGAGAAAGTTCAATAATTTCATCGCTCATCACTTTCAAGATGGATAAGATTGTTATCAGTCCTTACTCATCACTCAGGACGCTGTTTTCTCCCCTAGATTTCTTCCTGCTGACCGCCCCCAACGGTCAGCGTCACCCCCAACGCAGGACGGGCGGCTTTTTCGACCAAAGCCGCCCGTCCGATTCTAATTACAGTGATGAGTCGTGAGTCCCAAGTGATGAGTAAGGCCAATCCTATCTCAGCTTAAAGAGAATCGATGACAAAATGGGCGCATGTTCAGAGCGAGTGGTGTAGGGACGGCATTCTTGCCGTCCGTTTTCGGAACAGGCGGACGCCCAGAAGGGCGTCCCTACGTGAGCAACCGTTTCACACAATCTGAACATGAGCCGTGAAATTAGGTCGGACGTTGCTCATCACTCATCACTTCCAACTCATCACCTCGATATTTAGCCCTCTTGTCATAACAGAACAAACGTGCTTAACTGTAACGATAGGGCAGATGCGCCCAAAATCGGCGCGGGGGCGGGCGCATGATTACCTTTGAACAAAGAACCTCTGAGTCGCCGTATATCGAGAGCGTCACCCACGGTTGGACACAGCACGCTGGTTCGAGCGTCCGCCCGTCGGAATGTCATTGGCACATGGTCTTTGTGCGCGAACATGGCCGCCTACACCCCATCGTCGTCGGGCCATTACAGACGGCTGGCGTCGCGTCATGGGGCGGAGGCGCGGAGATTCTGTGGGTGAAGTTCCGTCTGGGGACATACATGCCGCACCTCCCGGTCAAAAATTATCTGGATTCTGAGACGACCCTCCCCGGCGCGGCCAGCGCCAATTCGTTCTGGCTACACAGTTCCGCGTGGCAATTCCCGACCTATGAGAATGTCGAAACGTTTATTGACCGGCTGGTGCGCCAAGATGTGCTGGGGTTTGACCCCGTGGTGCGGGCAGCCCTGAGAGACCAGCCGCAAGATGTCCCGTCGCGCACGGTGCGACATCGGTTTTTACGCGCCACCGGCCTGACGCAGACTCATATCCGCCAGATTGAACGCGCCCAACACGCCGCCGCCCTCTTGCGTGATGGATTTTCTATCTTGAATACGGTTTATGAGGCGGGCTATTCCGATCAGCCTCACCTGACAAAATCGCTGCGGCGTTTCGTGGGGACGACGCCCGCGCAACTCGTCCGTTCAACCGTCACAGGTTAGCCTATAGCGCCCCCTACTCTATACAAACAAACGTCCCCACCGTCTGGCCGAAGACGATGGGGACATTTGTTCAGGGGGACTGCAAACCTGAAAGCCTATCAGAAGTTGGCTGTTACTTCTTAGCTTTCGGCGCTACTTTCACAAAATGGCGGGCGGGGTCGGCCAGCATGGCGTACAGGTGTTGAGTCGCCTCTGACTGGTTGTTGACCTCCAGCACATGGATATAACGGTTGAGTAGCTCGCGCAGTTCGTCGCAATCGAAGGAGTCCATCGGCTGGACTTCCAACGCTGACCCTTGCGCGATGCGGCGCTTGATAGCGTCCACATTCAGGCGCATTTCCGGCTGGATGCGCTGATAAATCACGCCGCCGGTCATGCCAGAGCCAACCCACGGGCCGGGGTCGCCCATAATCACCACGCGCCCACTGGTCATATACTCGCAGGCGTAGCCTTTTAGGTTGGCGCGGCTGGCGAGGCTGCCCAGTTCGTCGCGCAGCGGCTCTTTGACCTCACCGCCGAAAATCACATCAGAACCACTCAGGCGGATACAAGCGCGGGTATCCGCGTCGCCTTGCACGATGAAGAAGCCGCCCTGTGCGCCGTAAGCAAAACTCTTGCCGACAGACCCATCAAGGCGCAAACCGTTGTGATTCAAGCCCTTGAGGATGGTGACTGTTCCGGCGCGGGCGCACTTGGCTACGCCGTCTTGTGCGCCGCCTTCGACCAACACATCCAGCGGGGCGTCCATGAACGCGGCCAGACCGTTGCCGGGGATGGCGCTGTTGCTGAAGCTGAGGTGGACGGCCTGAATCTGCTCTGCGCCGGGGAAATCTTTACGTTGAAGTGCGCCAGCAAGATGCGTACCGAGGGCGCGATCCATCGCCATGACTTGCTCATCGTCGTAGGTCATCTCATAATCGCCGTGCGCGACGCTCTCGGCCACGACGTTGGTCATCTGCTTGCTGAGGGTATTGCGCGGGCGGGTCAAACGCGGGCCGCCGCTTTGGACGGTCTTCTTGTTCAAAACGGGGACGGGCTTAAGCAGCGGCGACAGGTCGATACGGTTGTGCCAGTCGGCTTGTTCCAGAAAATCGGCGCGGCCAACGAGGTCGTTGATGTCATCGACGCCCATCTTCGACGCCCAGTAGCGGATGTCCTCTTCCAACATTTTGAACACGCGCACGATGCCTTCAACTGAGGCTTCAAATTCACGCGGCTCAAAGGATTTTAGCCCCTTAGCGGTGGCTTCTTCTTTGGTCTTGATGTGGGTGGTGATGCCGACGTGGCATGTCCCTTCGTGACACTTGCGGCAGATAGTACAGCCGACGGCCACCATCGCCATCGTCCCGAAGCCGCAGCGATTCGCGCCGAGGCACATCATCTTGAGGACATCGCGGCCAGATTTCATGCCGCCGTCCGCCCAAATCTCAACCGAGTCGCGCAGACCGCTATCGGTCAGGGCGCGATGCGCCAGCCACACCCCGATTTCCGTCGGCATCCCGACGTGGCGTAGGGCGTGAGCGCGGGCAGCGCCTGTGCCGCCGTCATAGCCGGTGATGGTCACGACATCCGCGCCCGCTTTGGCGACGCCGACAGCGATAATCCCGACGCCGGGGACGACGGGGATTTTGACGCTGATACGAGCGCGAGGATTGGCCGTTTTGAGTTCCTCAATCAATTGCGCGAGGTCTTCAATCGAGTATAGGTCATGGTTATTGGACGGCGAAATTAGGTCAACGCCGGGGACGGTGTGGCGTGCAGCCGCGACTTGTTCCGTGACCTTGAATCCGGGCAGATGACCGCCCTCGCCGGGTTTCGCGCCTTGCCCGACCTTAATCTCAATCAAGTCAACCGAGTTCAAGAATTCTGCATTGACGCCGAACCGTGCCGATGCGACCTGCTGGCCGCGATAGCCGTAATAGCGCCCCATGATGTCGGGCAGTTCGCCGCCCTCGCCATTGATGCAGTAAATCCCCAAGCGATAAGCGGCCTCGGCATACGCCTTATAAGCCAATTCGCCCTGTGACCCAAACGACATCGCGCTAATCATCACTGGAAGGGTATGCTTGCCGCTGCGGAGGTTGATCCCAGCGGGGTTGGTCGGGGTATTGCTGAGTTTCAAGTCTAAAATATGGCGGATGGCGACGGGTTGCTTGGCTTCCAAATCGACCATCTCGGCGCTGTATTGTTCGCGGGTCTTTTCGCCCAGCGCGACATCTTCCGCCTTTTTCCACATCTTGGGGTACAGGCGGTCTGGGTTGCCGAGCATGGCTTTGGTCTCGCCGCGCAATTCGGCGGCGCGTTCCTCTGCCCAAAGCTTGAGGTCGTCCCATGTCAGGCCGCGTGCCTCGCTGCCGAGGTAGTTGGGCATATCAAAGGTGCTGGCGACGCTCTTGGCGAGGCCGATACTGCTAAAGCTATGACCGTAGCCGCGCAATTCGTGGCAGCCAATGGTGCTGGTGACTTTCTCGATGCCTTTGGTCAGCACGTTAATCATCAGCGTCAAGGTATTGGTGATGGTATCCGCCGCCAATGGCTCACGCGGGGCTTTGGGGGCGATACCCAAGCCGACGGCATACAGCATATACGGGTTGATGGCGTTCGCGCCCAAGCTGACCAACATCGCGAGGTCGTGCAGGTCTCGCATCGCGCCGGAACGGATCACAATCCCGGCCAGACGGCGCAGATTGCGCCCGTCAATCTCATTTTCACGCAGGGCGCTATCGACGGCGGCGGTGATCATCAGCGGGTCAATCCAGTGGACTTGACCGGCCATCACGCCGGAGTCATCTAACAGGATGCAGCGTGCGCCCAGTTTGACCGCTTCGACAGCTTCGGCCTTGATACGCTCAACTGCCGCCTCGATGGTCTCATCCACCAGCGCGGCCATCGTGACCACGGCTGCACGTTCACCGAACGCGGCCAGCAAGTCATCCAGCGTCATCGTGCCATATTTATCGGCGACTTCGCGCATGATGTCGTCACTGCCCAACATCTTGTGACCGCCCATCACGAACGGGATTTGCAGCGATACGCTGATTTCATCCCCAGTCAGCACGCGCCCAATGGTTGGGCGTGACCCGACAATCATGCGGGTGCTGAATTGTGCGCCTTCGCGCTCGCGGTCAATCGCCGGATTGGTGACGACGGCGACGGTTTCCTTAAAGTAGTCAGACAAATTCACGCGGGTGTGGCTGATGGCGGCCAGCGGGCCGTCCCAACCCAACGCGCCGATTTGTTCCTTCTTGAGTTCGCTGATGGACTCAATCACGTTGACGTGATAGCGCTCCCAGCCCATCGCGGCCATGCTGACCGTGTTGACCGGGGTATCGGCGGTGTAGAAGGGGATGCGCGGGGCAGGGGCTTCTGCGAGGGCGGTGAAGGTCGCAACTTGGGTCTCTAGGCTGACTGCCCCGGCGCTACCGCCAAAACCGCCCAGCAACTGCCCGCCGCCATTGGTCGGGCCATAACCATTACCACCGTTACCGTTGCCGCCATTAGCACTGCCGTTATAGGACGGCCAATCTTCCGGCATCGCAATCAGTTGATTTTGCGCCTTGCGGTCACGATGCTTCTGGGTGACGTGGCGCAGGATGGTCGGGTAATCCATCACTTCGATGGGTTGACCACGGCGCACGCGCAGGGCGATTTTCTCACCCGGAGCCAGCGGCTTGGCCGAAACGCTCATCACATCCAGCGGGTAGACGCCGCGCTCAGACGAGGCGAAGTACTCCTTGTCGGTTTCGCCAAACCACAGCGGGCGCAAACCGAGGGCGTCCACGCTCAAGACCACCAAGTCCGAGAAGCGGGCGACGACGGCGGCTGGGCCTTGCGCGAACGGGCCAAAGGCGCGGCGGATTTCATCGACCATCTGAGCCATTTCCGGCACGTCTTGGGCGAGGTCATGCTCAAACGGCGGGAAAACGTACTGCATCGCCTCAATCAGGTCGAGGCCAAACTTGGTACAGAAGGCGTGGATCATGCGGTCTACGTCTTGCGAGTCGCTGTTCATGGGGTTGAGTTCGACGCCTAGCATGGCAGATTCCATGCGGAAACGGCTGATGGTGTTGAACTCGCCATTGTGACCGAGCAGGCCGAACGGCTGTGCGCGCTCAAAAATCGGGTTGGTGTTGGTCGAATAGCGCGAGTGACCGAGCGTGACGGTGCTGGCGTAATCGGGGTCGCGCAGTTCTGGGTAATAGCGGCGCAAAATCTCAACCGTGCCTTGCACCTTATACACGACGCTGTGCGAGGACAAAGAGGCGAAATGCAGGCCGAGGTCGTGTTCGAGGCGATTCTGCAAATCGAACAGCACGGTATCCAGTTGCGCGATGGCGACTTGACCGTTGAGACCGGCGATTTGGAAGAAGGCCGGTTCGTGCTTAGAGGCGCTTGGCCCCAGCACAACGCGATTGACCAAGCCCGGCTGGTCATACACGACATGCAAACCGGCGTCGCTCATCGTGCGGACGACGCGCTCTACGATGTGCGTAGCGCGTTGAGATTGAGCGTTAGGAATCATCAAATGCCCGACCCAGAAGCCCCTATCGGTGGCGAGGGTCGAACGGATACCGGCTGCGCCGAGGCGCTTGGCCCACAGTTCACGCGGGATGTCGGTCAGGATACCCACGCCGTCGCCTTCGCCGTCGATATAGCCGCTACGGTGTCCCATACGGGCGAGGGCTTCGATGGTGCGCTTGACATTGCCGTGAGTGGGCTGCCCGCCCTTTCGGACGGAGCAAATCAGAGCGCAGGCGTCGCGCTCGTTGGTGTCGATGCGGTGCAGGTCAGAATCGACGACCTGTTGATAGTAGGAAGTGATGTCCGGTTCTTGCGACATAGGGTGGGGTTCGGTGCTGGTCTCAGTCATAATGGTGGTTTCCCCCGTATGATGATGTAATTCGGGCGGAAAGCGCATCGTTCTTGATGAAAGTCACCAAAATTGATGCGCCCGTTACAGTCAAATGTAACAAGTTCTTGTCAAGGGCAATACGGACAGACTATCTGATATTTTGGCCTACCTCCTTTGGTAATGTGCATAGCCACCGACTGGGGGACATTAAGCTGCGAGGGTGCTATACTCTAATGACGAGGACAGACTAAGGGGAAACTATGACATTTGATGCGATTGTGGCAGCGGCATTGGAATTATCTTTAGGAGATCAACGGCGCTTGGCAGCCATCCTTGAACGCGCCATCCGTGACGCCAGCACCTCAGAGGTGCGGCCTTTGTCTGACGACAAAGACACGGTAGAGGTCGAGCAACTGCCTGATGATATAGATGACACGATGTAGGGGATAGTTGATCGGGCGCATCGCGAAAAATTCCGTAGGGGCGATTCGTGAATCGCCCGTCATTATTGCGAATCACCCGTTATTATCGGAATTGGCAAAAAATATTGTTACCTTGCTGATGGACTACTAGGGTATTATGGACTATTTTCAATAGTGTTTTTAGTTGTTACGCTATCACTAATCCTGTAAAAGAAAGGTGTGATGATGGCGTTCAAAATCCTGTACGTCGAAGACGAAGATCAAAATAGAGCCCTCATCCGAGAGGTCTTTAAGGCCACCGATTATGACCTAATTGAGGCGCACGACGGGCAAAGCGGCTACGATACAGCCCTCAGCGAGCGCCCCGACCTCATCCTATTGGATATTGGTCTGCCTGATATAGATGGCGTAGAAATCTTTGAAAGAATCCATCAGACGCCCGCGCTCAATCACATCCCGGTTATCGCGCTGACCGCCGATGACTCCCGCGAAAACAAAGAGCGTTGTGCGGCGGCTGGATTCACCAATGTACTGTTCAAGCCGATATCGCGCTTCATTCTGCTGGATACCATCCGCCGTCACATTGAGTCCGGCGGGAAGCCCACCCGTGCCAGCCACCCCAAAACAGGGCCATTGGTCTCGCACAAATTGGTCTTGATTGCCGACGATAACGAGGAACTCGGTAGCATCCTCGGCCGCGCCTTCAACTCGGAATATTTCGATGTCCGCTTGGTCACAAACGGCGTAAAGGCCATGAATTATCTGCAACACTCCAGACCAGCTGTCGTGATTTTGGACATCCACATGCCAGAGATTTCTGGTTTTGAGGTCTTGAGCCATATCCGCAGCGAAGACAACCTGAAAGAGACGAAGGTCATCCTCATCACGGGGAGTATCACGGCGGCGAACGACCCACGGGCGAAGCAGGCGGATATGGTGCTGCTCAAGCCGGTTGATCTTAACTTGCTGTTTTCATTCGCCAAGCAGATGATTATTCAATCACCTGACGCCTCGGTACAAAACTAACGGATTGCGCCGTGCGGGAGGTACGCCAAAGGGGTAGACAAGTGATTTTCAGCAAAATCCGCGACCCTCGGTTTATTACGATGCGTCGCGGCGGAACCCTACAGGACGCCGATCATCGCCTGCTTGCAGTTTGGGCGGCTGATTGCGCGCAGCACGTCCTCCATTTCTTCGAGCAAGCCCAACCCAGTGATGACCGTCCGCGCCGAGCGATTGAGCAGGCGCACGCTTGGGTGCGCGGCGAAATCACCATGACTCAAGCCCGTACCGCCGGCGGACACGCTATGGGCGCGGCAAGAGAATTGACTGGCGCGGCAAGAGAAGCGGCTTATGCCGCCGGACAAGCCGCAGTGGTGGCTCATGTGGCCGCTCACGAATTGGGCGCAGCGGCCTACGCAATCAGGGCTGTACGGGCGGCGACTCCTGAATCTGAACGGATGGAGGCGGGTCGCCGAGAGTGCGAGTGGCAACGCGCACAA
>DAOTTP010000110.1:0-2291 GCA_034437835.1 Anaerolineae bacterium
CCCTGTTCACCTAGCGTTGAACCGTCCCTCTCCCACAAGGGGCGAGGGACAAAAACGCCGAAAAAATCCCCCTCGCCACCCTGTGGGAGAGGGGGATTTAGGGGGTGAGGGGATAACGATTGAATTTTCAAACGGCTTCTCAGTCATTACCCAGTCCACTCATGAGGTAATGGTCTGGGTTTAGTCGTATGCGAGGCGTAGGAGTCGGTCATCGGTTATAATATTGTGATAATCCACTGGTCACAGGATATTCAAACGTTGCCAGCCTTTTATACCGCTATCTTAGCGATTGTTTATACCATCGGAATGGCCTTCGCCGTCTTAATTTTTGTGCGGTCAGCGCGGCAATTACCGGTTGCCTATGACCTGATTTATACCGCGATGGATGAAGCCGCCATCGTGCTTGATATGGATGGCCTCATCCTGAGCGCCAACCCCAGCGCCGAGCGCCTATTCGGGAAGCAAAGCGCGGAATTGATTCAGCGCCCCATCGCCGAGGTCATACCGACTGGGACGGGTTTCCCGTCAAAAACCGCGCTGGCCGTGACCTTTGATTGTGTGTTGGATTCTGGGGTGGTGTGCCGTTGCCAAATTATCCCACTCGTTCGCGGCGGCGCGTCTATCGGGAGCTTACTCGTATTGCGCGATGTCACGACCCAACGCCAAGCGGAAGAACGTCTACGCGCCGATGAACAGCACGCCAAGACCCTTTTGGAGTCCCTGCCCGATATGATGTTCAGCGCTGACCGTCAAGGCCAGAACGACCAAATTCTCTCGCGATTCATCCGCAACACGCTAGAAGAATTTCACCGCCCTGTCACACACATCAAGAACAGCGCTTATATGCTGGTGCGCCACCACGACCCGGATAAACGCGCCCGCCATCTTGAGCAAATCCAAACGCAGACCACGCAACTCATCGGTTTGATTGACCTGTTGGATGAATTAGCCCAGCCATGAAAATTCACCATCTGTACCTCGGCCTGATTATCGTCATCACGGTTGGCAACCTGATATTAGGGCGCTATATCTGGCGCAACCGGCATATCCCTAGCGCCAAAGCGGTGCTGTGGACGCTGGCGGCGGTGCTGGAAATTAACCTGATGTTCTTCATCCTGACCATCACCCCATCGGTTGAAGTGGCTTATTTCACGGCGCGGGCGCGATTCTTGGGGTTGGCCTTCCTCAATGTGTTCGTCATCCTATGGACGCTGCAATATACCCAACAGGGCGGATGGGTGACGCCTCGGCGCGTCGCGCTGTTGTGCGTCGTCCCCGTGCTGACTCAAGCCGCGTTGTGGGTTGTCCCCGGCGGCGATACCGCGTTCTTCAAGGAATGGGCGCTGATTCATTCCCCCGATGGCTATAACGTCGAATACCGTGTTTTGGCCGGTTTTCATGATGTCTACTTGATCTATACCATCCTCACATCCATCTTCTGTCTCACACTGCTGGTGAATTACGCCCTGCGGGTGGATTCGAGCAAACGGATGGCGTTGGGGTGGGTGATTGCGGGGACGATGGCGACGGCGGCGGCGGGATTTTTGCCGGTTGTCATCGGTGAGCCGCCGGGGTTTCGCCTGTTGCCCATCACGATGGGACTGATGAGCCTCGCTATCGGTTGGGCGGTGGTGCGTTATGGGACATATATCGCCCGCCCCGTCGCCTATGACTTGATTTATGTCAGCCTGAACGACGCGGTGATGCTGGTCGATATGCGCCAGCGTATCCAGCGGGTCAATCCAGCCGCCGAACGGGTGTTAGATTTGTCGCGCTCTAAGCTGATAAACCGCCCGCTGTCCAATGTCATGCCACAAGCCGCCGACCCGTCGCTGTTCACCGATTCACCCACGCGGTTTGAAGTCAGCGGGCGCAACAGCACGGTCTATCTGGGGAAATGTCAGCCAATGTCGCTGGACGGCAAACCGGCGGGCTGGATCCTGTTTTTGCATGATGTGACCGCCCAACGGCGTACTGAAGCGCAATTCGGCAGCCGTGAGCAGCGGACGAAAGCGCTGTTAGACACGCTCATCGAGATGACCCAGCACTCCGAGGACGAGGTAGGCGCGTTGGAAACCGAGAAATCACAGGTGATGGGGAAGTTCGTCCGCAATGGGATGGATGAGTTGCGTCTTCCCATCCAGCGCATCCGGGCAGCCGCTCAATCCTTGCCGCATCGCATCGATTCACAACAAAGTGCCGCGTATGTCGCCCAAATCGCCACCGAAGCCGACCACTTATCGGGGATGGTCAACACCTTGCTCCATACCCTCACCCCGCCGCCAGATACG
>DAOTTP010000111.1:0-4612 GCA_034437835.1 Anaerolineae bacterium
ACTGAACCATTTTTCTTGACGGCTTGCTTCTGCTCCGCTTCAAATCGCAGGCGCAGCAGTTCTTGGGCAATATCTCGGCAGACTTGCGCCAACGGCGGCGCGCCAATCGATTCCAATAAACGGCGCGCAATATCGGCGGCTTCATAGGCTTGGTCGTTGCTGAACGCGCTCTGATGCGCCCATTCATTGCGGACATCTGAGAGGATATTGGTATAGCCGCGCTCGGACTTGCCCAACTTGGTCTTAAATACTTGATCCCATCGGCGTGCGATGAGGTTCAGGCAGGCTTGCACATCCATCTCGCGCACTGCGCCCTCAGCGGTGGTGCTTGCCAATCCGCCATAGACGCCAGAGGTGAGCGCCTCGTTGATTTCTCGAATCACACGCTCTTTATAGACGCGGGCAAATTCACTCACGATGAACGGCGCTAACCCATCTTTCAGGGCGTCCATCACCTCACTGACGCGCTCACGATTGCTTTTAGCCATGATTGAATCCTCTATTTGCAAACAATGAATCTTCCGCCCACCTTGTCGGATTTATGGCGACATAGGCACGGATTTGATTTAACGATTCGGTGTTACGGATGATGTGTTCGTGATAATTGCGCTGCCAGATGGGATGATCAGGCGGATTGGGTAGGCGGTTGATGAGACGGGCAGCGGCGGCTTTGAATGTTCGAACGATGGATCCCAGCGAATTTGGGGTCACGTTATTGGGTGTCACACCGCGTTTGGGCGCGTTTTGTGGCGATGGGTTTTGTGGCGATGGGTTTTGTTGGAACGGGTTTTGTTGGAAGGGGTTTTGTTGGAACGGGTTTTGTGGCGATGGGTTTTGTGGCGACGGGTTTTGTGGCGATGGGTTTTGTAGGGGCGCAATATATTGCGCCCCTACATCACCATTTGCGATCACAATCACCCCATGTATATGATTCGGCATCACGACGAACGCATCCAATTCCACCATCGGATAATGTGCCGGAATGTCATCCCAGCACGATTGTACAATCCGCCCCCATTCGTTCAACGCCATATAACCATGCATCACATCACCGAACACGTACTGGCGTTCATGCGCGCAAATGGTCACGAAATACGCGCCATTTTGCGTGTAATCGTAATCCTTCAAGCGGATAGAGCGGCGATGGTGGTGGATAGTCATGGGTTTGTCCATTTTTGGGCGGGTGTTGGGCGCAATGTATTCTGGGCGCAATGTATTCTGGGCGCAATGTATTGCGCCCCTACACGTCATCAAACAATCTTGGCTGGGTCGTCGCGTCCCCGCTGGCGGCTAGGTCGCGTAGGCGGCCCACTTCCTCACCGATGCCCGACCAACTGACCACCAGCGCGTTGTAATCGCGGGCGTGTTCCGCCCACCCCTTGCGCTCGCAGATGCTGTATAGCCGATACGCCAAGCTACGCGCCTCGGCGGCCATATCGTGCGGCATCTTGCTCAACAGCATGGCCGAGCCGGTTTCGCCGTGACTGTTCAGCCGCTCAATCAGATGATGCGTCGCCTCCCAGACCGTCGGGCGTTTGTCCTGTGACGGATCCCACGCATTGGACGGGTCATAGTCGCGCCAGTGGATGAGCTGCACCTTGCCGCGCCCAGAGGCCGCGATGCCCGCCTGTGTGACGCCCTCGACGCTGGTATTTTTGGCGCGTGCGAGCGTATCGGCGAGGCCAAACTCCCCCTCACTGAAGCCGAATTGCTTGAACCAGTTGACCGCGAAGCGCGTATCGACATCGATGTCGCCGTCCTGCTCGTCCAGATAAGCGTCCAGTTCTTGGTTGATGAGACCCAGCGCGGCGCGGACGGCCAACGTCGAGCCGTCGGATTCCAGCACCTTGCTATAGCGGCTATAAATCGCCATGCCGGGGCCGATGCTGGCTTGCGCGAGGTCTACCGGCGCGATGTTGCCAGACTGCATATCCTTGAGCGCGAGGGGCAGTTCACGGCGCAGCGCGTCTACGAACTGACGACGGCTGAGGCTGGGCGCGTCTGACGGGCGCGGGCGGCACACGAGGACGATGGACGAGGCGAGCGCGTTTGTGCCAGAACCGACCATACGATTGCTTAATTCCGTCCGCATCGGCCATGTGCCAGCGATTTGAAACCCCGCCACAATCAAACTACTCAAAACCGTTTCCCAACCGCTAGACGAGACTTGGCTATCCCCTCCCTCTAGTTCATCCGCCTCCTCATCATTTTGTTCTTGCTGTTTATAAGCATAGTAAATGGTGGTCGGATAATCGGGGCTTTGAAGGGTGTTTAGACGTTCAAACACATCTTCTAACCCGTCCTCAAAGAATTTTTTAGCCCGGTCATAACTCCCCTCAAAGCGATACCGATTTGCGATGAGTTCGGGAGCTTTCGGGACGAGCAACGTCCCAAAGATGTCGGGATAAACATCGTGTAAGGTTCGACGCATCCAGACATAGAAAAAGTCTGATAAGTCGGCATAACCGATGTTGTCAC
Source organism: Anaerolineae bacterium (assembly GCA_034437835.1). Lineage (GTDB taxonomy): Bacteria > Chloroflexota > Anaerolineae > Aggregatilineales > Phototrophicaceae > Flexicrinis. Next base: position 2,479 of record DAOTTP010000111.1, read on the forward strand.
AGTTATGGACACAGCCCGCCACGGTGACATAGGAATGGTCTTCTGTTTCTAGGTTGTAGACCATCCCGTCATAGTCTTGTTTTTCGACATCTCGGATGGGGAGTAAATATCCGCCCTCCCATTCATGACCATGAGTACGATGACGCCGTGTTTTCAGGGCTTCTTTTTTGGGCGGCCCGACAATCTCCGCCAGCGTAAGCAGGGATGTCCCTGAAACATGCAAAGAATATTGTAATCCTGTGGCGATAACGGGCTTGCCGTTAACCATGCTTGGCTTGACATTGTGAGAGTGAAATGCAGCTAAAACGCCGAGTTTTTGCAGCATCAACCGAAGTTGCCCAATCAGATAATGGGAATTGGAAACGGCCTGATAGCTGGTATTACTGCGTGAACCATCGCCCGACCAATAGCCATAAATCAGGGCTTTTAACTCGTTATCCGACAATGACCAGACGAAATCAGGGAATTTCTTATGCCCATCATCGGTATAGCACCAGACGCGCAACAGTTCGGCAATCGGCTTTGAATAGAAATTCAATCGGATAGAGTTGTTATTTTGTGGGCGATTGTCGGTCGATTTCTTGGCGGCAATGCCAAAACAATCTTGCATCAAGTGTTTAACATCGTCTTGCAAGTCTAGCTCATCGCTATGGAAGGTGAATTGAATCGTGCCGCCATCTGATTCGACCCGTGCATAGCCCTCGGCCACAAAATAGCCGATCAGACGACATAATGCCGTCGTGATTTCAATATCTGGGTTGATTTGATATTGACGCGGTTGTGCTGGATTTTCTGAGCGATAGGCCAACGAACGCACGGTTGCTTTTTGATAATGCAATTGTCCGTCATGGACGGCGTAAGTATCGGTTGCAAGATAATCCAACAGCGAAATAGATTCTGGGCGTTGGGTGGTTTCTACGGTAGGCATGAAGATTAAATCATGCGTTTGAACTTGCTCCGCTGGAATCCAGCCTAAGTGATAGCTGTGCGCGACATCTGAGGCACATTTGCCTTTGTTTTGTTTTTTCCACGCACATTCGGCATAACAATAATCGGCATAATTCACCCGACACGCTTGGCTTTTGACGCCGTAAATCGGATGTTCACCGGTGATGAGCAAGCGTTGATGGCTATGCGCGACCTTGAGGCTATAAATAGCGCCCTGATGAGGGTGCTGATAGGTCTGGGTTACAGGGGCGAACCGCCCCTGATGAGTCAAAACCAGCTCCCCGATTTGGATGCGCTCAATCGGTTTTAACCCGTCTAGCGTGTAGATGAGCGTGCCGGGGGCAAGACAATAAGGCGGGTCTGTCGAGATGATTGGTCGAATCGCACTTTCGATTTGGGCGGCATCTGTTTGTTTTGCATTCCCATTCAATCCATACCCTGTACAATGTTCCATCACTTTAATGATAGACCCGAGCGATGTTACATAATCGCCTGCTGCGTCATTGAATACATTGTTTTCAGCAAAATCCCAAATCATAGGAATTGCTTGGCGGCCAAAAAGGTTACGTACTTGGGTTTTTGAAATCTCCCAACGACAAAGTGCATTATCAATATCGCTCATTCGACTTATACCAAAACCCAAATACACGCTGACCGCCTCGGCGTAGGCGCGAGCGCCACGCCCGCCGTCACGCAAAGGAATATCGTCATCCGATAGACCGGCGGCGAGGGCGTCGGTATGGGCTTTGGCGCGTGCCTCTGGTACAAGGTCGCTGAATGTCGTCAGCGCGACCAGTTGACGTTGAGTGAATAGGTCAGCGAAATCGGTTAATCCATATGCTTTGCACCAAATAGCGCGGGGGTCATTTGCAAGTTCACCGGATGGACGCCATTCAGGGTGAGCCTGCAAAGATGTTGCTTCATGGGATAAATTAGGAGAATAATAATTACGACCTCGTTGTCCCTCGGTCACAATTGTCATTAATTGAGACCCCATTCTTCCTGCTTTGGCCTCGGATTTAATGTGATCCTTTGGGATCGCAACGCCAGAGACAATGCAAATTCCACCTTTTCTGCCTGACATGGTGCCGTCTTGGATGGTTTTGGGGTCGTCGCCGTCTTGTTCGCGTTTGACGGTGAATACGACGCGGTTGGTCTCGGCGTCATAGGTCGGCTCGACCCATGC
>DAOTTP010000112.1:0-2611 GCA_034437835.1 Anaerolineae bacterium
GACCGCCCACAATAACGTAGGGGCGACCCATGGGTCGCCCATTTTTGCTGCCCCTCAACTCTTAATTCCCACCCCGGAAACTATCTGGCGCGGCGGGCGTGGTCGCGTCGATAGCGCCCGGACGACTGTCTACAGGTAGCGGCAGTAGCCCGGTATCTGCGACGGTCAATGAAAAATCATCCAACCAGACGCGCCCCGTAACCAACCCGACATTAATAGCGAGGTCAACCCCAACCACATCAGTGAACAGAGCCACCGTCTGGACGAGTTCGGTGAAGGGATATGTCCCACTGGGGATAGTCAGGCCGTGCTTAGACGTTGACCCGTCGGCATAGGTCAGGATTAGCGACAGGTTCGCGCCTTCGCCAAACTTGTTGCCGCGTACCATCGCGCTGAGGGTTAAGGTTTCTCCCGCTTGTGCGATGTCTCCGCTTAAGGTTTGAGTCAGGATACGAGCGATCTCTGGAGTGCTACCGCTGCTGAACTGGAAGATGCAGTCGCCTTCCGCCGTCTCGATGGGCTGCATGTCGCCTTCACAGACGCGCTTATCCGTCCCCTTCAGATATTTGCTGTCCCACCCATCACCCTGTGTTTCAATGCTGGCCGGATACGTAATCATCTTGGCGGTCTCGAACCCGCCGTTGCCAAGCAAGGTAATTCCATTACCAGTTGCTTCAAACGCGCCGTAGTCACACCGGCCACCGTATGGCCGTGGGACGCCGCGCTGATCGGTAGTGAGATCAACCGTACTGACCAAACCCCGTACACATGGTAAAACCATCTTCAATGATCTGGTCAGCATTGATAGCATTGCTGTCAGGTAGCAGCGCATGGGTCATGGTATAGCCGCCGTTATCGCGCAATACTGGATCAACCTCCGTCGGCATCCTATTATGGTCGGGACAATTCGGGTCATTGGTCATAATGAAAAAACTAGTAACCCCTTCTCCACACTCTTTAGGCGTATCCGAAGCATTATTGGCGATGATAGAAGCGTTCAGATTTGTGTGTGCTACAACGCCACCGCTGTTCATCCCAGTATTATGACCTGAAAAGGTCGAAAAATAGACAACTGCATACGTGGAATTGGAGCCTTACGTCGTTAGAGCTGCTACGCCCTCCTCCAGCGAGGCGATATTAGCGCTGAATGTACTGTGCAGGATTGTGATGGGTACGTTTACGGTAAATATCGCCCCGCCGGTTGGGGCGATATTTCCTACAAAGGTTGATCTTCTAATCCAAGAAGCGTTAATCTGACCGCCCTCCAGATAGATCGCGCCGCCACCTATAGATGAAACTTGACCTGCACTGTTTTTCAGGCTATAGGCTTGGTTATCGACGAAGGTTGAATCGGTAATATCGACTTCCCCCGCCACCAACGCCCCGCCGATTAATCCTGAATTCTCACGCATGGTGACACGGTTGAGGGTCGTCTTTTCATACCCTACGACTGCCGGATATCCCCAGAGAAAACTGGCTCCGTTGCCGCTGTTTCTGACGGTGACATCGGTCAAAGACACATACGGGACGTGGATAGCATAATATAGATTTGCCAATGTCAGATTTTCAACAGTCAAGTGATAGCGTTCATCATCTGAGCTGATATGGCTGGATGTAAACCCGTCATGCATCCCCGCCCCATCAATAATGAGCGACGTTTGGCCGGGGCCAGTCAGAGTCAATGCGTCATCAAACATCGGTAAACTACCCGCGAGCGTGATGGTTCCGGTCAAACCCGCTTGGAAGGTAATGGTATCCGCCCCGGCGCGAGCATTGGCGATATGAATCATCTGGCGTAGCGAACCGGGGATGACTTCACTTACACTGTCCGCCAAAGTCGTGACGACCAGCGGCCCAGCGGGGGCGGTGACAGGCGTACCCGTGATGATGATCGGGATACCAAAATCCATATCGGGTTTGTACGAATAAACCCCATTTTCGTCCGTACTTTCAGCGCCATATATTTGCTGAGAACCGGATAGCCTGACTGCCGCCGCTCCAGAATAGCTATGCAGGGCGTACACCGTAATTGTCTGTGGGATGTTCCAATTTTCTGGCGTAAAAACGACCTTGCGCGGTAAGCTGATAAAGTCGAGTGGCAAGACATGAACGAGCGTGACTGGCGCAGCAGGTTGTGCCGCCAATGCGACGGTGATAGTATCGGGCGCACCGAATGATGTGGCGATGGTCGAGCCATCGGTCTGGGTAACGACCAAATTGACATCCAAATCCCAACCGGCACGCACCTGAGAAGAATCACTGGTCAGGTCGCCTAACTCATGCAGAGTCGGGAAATCGGTTGGTATTTCTTGTGCGTCGGAGGGGGTTGTGCCGGACAGCATCAGATAGCCCCACACGGCGAACATGGCAATAGTGATCAGACGGATGGATTTCATGGGAGATTCCCTAAACTCTGGGGGAGAAAAATAGCATACTGCATCTTACAGAAAAATCCGCACATCTTATATACCCACATATTGAGCATTGCCCATATATAAATTGCATCTCCATAAAAAAATCCCCTCTACGTCGTTGTAGAGGGGATTGAACGGATTGGGGTTCGCTAAAGGTTAACGCTCGTCCACCGGAGTCCATGCCAAATCCATCGGCC
>DAOTTP010000113.1:0-16718 GCA_034437835.1 Anaerolineae bacterium
GTTTGCGCGTCCTACGGGGTGGGTCTTCGAACAACAACGATATAGATAACTTCCGCGCTGCGTGCCGTCTCAGGGACTTCCCGAATGGTTCGAACGACACTTGGGGGTTTCGTCTCGCCCGCTCTCAATAATTCTGATTTTCTGTTTTCTGTATTTCTGCTTTTCTGGAGGGGGGGGTGTGGGGGGCGTAGCCCCCCACAAAATTTTTTCCCGCGATAGCGGCGAATTTTTTTGGCGCGGCGGTTTTTACGCCTCAAGCGGCGCGGATTCGCCCATATAAGCGAGGATGATTTTCTCGCGGGGGATTCCGACTTGCATCAACGTATCCGCGAGGGCTGGGTCGTTGCGGTCTTGGTGGATGATAACTAAATTTTCTTCGAGCGTGACATGGAGTGAGATGTATGTCACCCGTTTACCGCGTTCTGTTGCGTGGGCGATTAAGACGAATTCATGGCCGGATTCGTCCCGCGTGAAGGTGATATTGACGTTCCAACCTTCAACGGCATAAGCTTTGACCTCACGCTCAACGATGGATTTTATGTCCATGTTGTGATTTCCTCATATTACCAAATTTCGCCTCGTTGGACGCCAAAACGGGCGGACAAGTCTCGCCTCTACAGCGTCCGTCTGCCGATTCAAGCCCCCTGATGCAGTTTGATAAATAACGACGGATAAAAATGTAGGGACGCCCTTCTGGGCGTCCGCCCGCATATCCCAAAACGGACGGCAAGAATGCCGTCCCTACAGGGTGTGTAATATCCGTATTCGTTTGTAAAACTGCATAAGGGGATTATAAGGCGAGAATGTGTAACGAGCAGCCCGCTTCAGCGGGCTTCAAAATGGGTAGCAGGAGGCTTCAGCCTCTGGCGGCGAGCTGGTAAGACATCAAAACGGGCTTAACTTGGTGCATATGGCGCGCAGCACGCTGCGCCCCTAGGTTCATCACTCCTCTAAAGACATCGGCATGTCGAGGCGGAGCCATGTGCGCCCGATACGAAAAAGCGTGCTGGGGCGGAGGCTGACTCGGCCTGTGATGGGGTCGCCGTGTTTTTCGACGAACGTCCCGTTGCGGCTACCCATGTCCTCAATCCAAAACGTCATGATGTGCGGCATATCGTCATCACCATTGACCGAGGCGGGCAGCAATCCGCACACGAGGCGGGCGTGATTACGCGACACTTGACTGTCAAACGGCAGATGAATATCGCTGCCCTCGCGCCGCCCAATCGAGAGCGTGCGCTCCTCGCCTCGCGCTGGTTGGGTGAAATTGAGCGTGATGCCGTCGTTTGGCCCACTCATAAAGGTCACTGAGATGTCGCGCCGCGTCCCACGGCGTGGAGTCCTAAAGCTCATTGAGTCGATCCTTACTGGCCTGATGCCGGGGGTCTGCTTGCAGCGCACTCTTATACCGCACCCGTGCGCCGTCGGGGTCGCCTAAACGCAAAAGTGCCTCTCCATAGTTATACCAGAACCACGGATCGTCCGAGGCATAGGTGGTCGCTTGCTGATAGCACTGCACGGCCTCGGCGTAGCGCTCTAGCGCGAATAGGCTCATGCCTTTGCCGTTCCACGCCCACGCATAGTGCGCATCGATGGTCAATGCACGGTCATAGCTGGACAGCGCGTCGGCGTAGCGGTGCAATCTACGCAAGACCTGACCTTGCCGCGCCCAAACCACGCTGTTTTCGGGCGCGATTTCGGTCAGCGCCTGCGCGACGTTCATGGCCTCTTGCGCTTGGCGCATGTCTAATAAGAGGTCAATCTGATTGATGCGATACCAGATGTTGTGCGGGTCTTCGCGCACCGCCCGCTGATAACTCACAAGCGCCTCATCGCGGCGGCGCAGTTCACGCAAAGTCAGGGCGCGACCATTCCACGCCCACGCATAACTGGGGTTGACCTGTACTGCGCGGTCAAACGCCGACAGCGCTTCGTCCAATTGATTGACCTTGCGGAGCGCTTGGCCGCGTTTCGCCCAACTTTCGGCGTGGTCAGGGCGGCGCTTGATGGCCTGATTGAGCGATTCAAGCGCGTCGTGTGGGCGATTCAGCGCCAGTAATTCTTCGGCGCGGTTATACCACAGCCACGGGTCTTCGGTATTGAGCGCCAGCGCCTTATCAAAACAGCCGAGCGCGTCCGGGTGGCGATTGAGTTCACCCAGCGTCAGACCTTGACCGCCCCACGCCCAAGCATCGTCTGGGTCGAGGTCGATGGCGCGTTGATAGGCCACCAACGCCTCATCCAAACGGCGCATCCGGCGCAGCGCCTGACCATATTTGCCCCACAGTTGACCATTATCCGGCTCACGTTGAAGCGCTTGTTCCAGCAATTCGCAGGCCGTCTGGTTCTTGCCGATGTGCGCCAGCAGGTCGGTTTGCTTATAGGTATAGAACGGGTCATCGCTGAGTTCGACGGCGCGGCGGTAGGCGTCTAGCGCGTCTACGTGCCGCCCCATCGCCTCTAATGTGCCGCCCAACTCGCTCCACGCCCACGGCTGATTGCCGACTAACTCAACCGCCCGTTCGCACGATTGGAGCGATTCTTCCATCTGTTCGATATGGCGTTGTGCCTTGCCCAGCCGCGCCCAACAGCGGGCGTTTCTGGGGTCAATCACGAGGGCGCGGGTGAGCGGGATGATGGCGTCCTGATGGCGCTCCATCATCACCAAAACGTTGCCTTGATTGTACCAATGCCAGACATCTTCCGGCGCTTGTTCCGCCGCCCGACGGTAGCAGTCTAGTGCCTCATCGTAACGGGTAAGTTGCTCTAGCACGATGCCGCGCCCGTTAATCGCCCATGTCAGGTTGGGGTCGAAAATTAGCGCCCGGTCATACGCTTGGATGGCGTTGTCATACTGCTTGAGATGACGATAGACCTGCCCCAGTTTCGCCCAACTCAGCGGGTGCTTGGGTTCGACGCGGGTGGCTTCTAGCGCCGGTTCGAGCGCGTCTTGTACTTGCCCTAAATCGACGTACATCTCGGTCAAACTGTACCAGTGCATGACCGAACGCGGCTGATAGCGGGCGGCGCGGCGGAAGCTGGTCAGCGCGTCACGGGTGCGGCCAATTAATTTATAGGCCAGCCCAAGCCCGTTGTGCGCCCATGCGTAGGTCGGTTCGAGTCGGATGGCTTGCTCATAGGCGTCAATCGCCTCGGTGGGCTGGTTCATCTGACGCAAAACCTGACCAAGTTTCGCCCAACTGTGGGCGTGGGCGGGGTCTAGGCTCAGGGCGTGATTGAGGATGTCGCGGGCGTCGTCCAGTTTGCCGAGGGCGGTCTGGGCGCTGCCGAGGTTGTACCAGTACCAGACATCACTGGGGTTGAGGTCGGCTGAGGTCTGGAAACAAATCAGCGCCTCGTCCATGCGATTGAGGCGTTCCAAAATGACGCCCTTGCCGTTCCATGCCCACGCATAACGCGGCTGCAAGGCCAGCGCCTTATCATAACAAGCCAGCGCGTCGGTATAGCGCTCCAAGAGTCGCAAGGTGCGCCCCTTACGCGCCCACGCCCAACTCAAATCGGGCTGCTGGTCAATCGCTTGGTCATAGGCCGTCAGCGCTTCGTCATAGCGCCCCAACTCGGTCAACGAATACCCCTTGTCGATGAGTTCCCGCGCCAACAGCGGCGCCCCTTCCGGCTCTGCGGCAGGGGCTTGGCCGTAGAGGTCGATATAGAGTTGTGTCACGGCGTCGGCCACCGCATCCCACGACACCGGGCGCACGGCCGGGTCTTTGGCGAGGCAGTCCATCACGAAATCTTGGATGGGCGCGGGGATGGTATCGCGCATGGCAAGCGGGAAGACTGGCTGCTTGCTCAGGTGCGCTTGCTTGAGGTCGAGTTTGGCCTTGAATGGGAAGGGCGTGGTATTGGCAAGCATCTCAAATACCACGCACCCAAAGGCGTAAATGTCTGAGCGTTGGTCGAGTCTCAAATCGCTGTTCCATTGTTCCGGCGACATATAGGCATACGTCCCGACCACGGCATCGGCGCGGGTCAGGCGGTCTGATGGGTTGATGTCTGGGTCGCTGCCTGAGCCGGATGTGTCGGTCAAGGCGCTAGGGAGGTCTTGTAGTACCGAGTAAACCAGCCCGAAATCGGTCACTTTGGCCGTGCCGTCATGGGTGACGAGGATGTTGGCCGGTTTGATGTCGCGGTGAACAAGGCCGCTGACGCGGTGAGTGGCGTGGCGCATCCCACGGGCGATTTGCAGCGCGAAATCCAACGCAGTACGCAGGTCAATCCGGCGGTGCTTAATCCAACTGGTCAGGTCGGAGCCGAGGTTTTCTGGGCCGCTGACGTGTTCTAGGACGATGTGCGGGCGCTCATCAATCACGCGGACGAGGCGCGCCTGTACGATATTGGGGTGCTTGTCCAGCCGAATCCACGTATGCGCTTCGTTGTCAAAACGGGTGACGGCGCGGGCGTTGTTCCAATAACGACTCTGGAAGGTTTTGACCGCTGCCGGTTCGCCGCGCTCGTGGTCATAACACAGATAGACCACTCCCATGCCGCCGTAGCGGATGTTCATGACCTCATAAATGCTGTCGATGCGCTCGCCTACTGCAAATTCACGCCCTACCGTTGTCGTGACGACGGGCAGTGATTGGGTCTCTAAGACCGAGGCGAGGGCGGCGGATTGTGGCGGGTTGGCGGCCAATTCTGCGGCGCGGGTTTCGGCGCTGGGCAGTTTGCCAGAGTTAGAGCCGTCCTGTGAGATGAAGCTCTCACCGCTGAGGTCTACGCGGGTCAAATCATCGGCGGTGACGGCGTGCAGCGCTTGATTGACCTGTTCGCGCTGATGGCGTTTATCGGCGGCGTTCAGGCGTTCGCGGTAAATCCCCAGCAGGCGTTCCACGGCGGTGATATCTACCCCGTGGGCGGCGTGCGGGCCGTCTAATTCCGCAATCGCCCATAGCGCGACGGCGATATTGCGGCGGCTGGCGAACTGTGAGGCAAGGGTGGTCAACCAATCGACAAAATTGGCGGCTGCGATTTCGGCGGCCTGTCGGTCTGGTTCGGCTTTGGCGGTGTGCTGCGCCTTACGGTAGGCCATCAGGGTCTTTTCGGCGTATCCGGCCAGCAGGTGCGCGTCACTGGTATTGAAGGCGCTCCTCGCGCAGACATCGCCCAGCGCAAAAAAATCATTGACGTGATGGCGGCGAAGCGCCACGCGCCCTAGTGTGCGGACTTCTGGCAACGGGTCGTGAACGAACGAATCGCGCTCATCACCGGGATGGTCTTGGTTTAACTGTGAGGCCAACTCATGCCCGATGGGGAGTGGTTGGCGGCCTGATTGCGGGGGCTGCATAAAATCTATACCTTTTCATGGCGGGGAGTGACCCACGTAGTGACACTGTTAGATGGGGTTTGGCGAGTTAGCGCAGGAAAATCTGGATGACGCGGATGAGGACGAAGACGACAATCGGGCTGAAATCTATCCCTTGCATCGGCGGGAGCATCTGGCGCACTGGCGCGAGGACGGGTTCGGTGACGTCGAACAGGAACTTGACGATGGGGTTATAGCGGTCAATGTTCGGAACCCAAGTGATAAAGACGCGAGCCAATAGAATTAGGCTGTAAATGGTGAGTAGGGTGCTGATGAAGCCAATCATGGGTGTTCTTCCTCTGTTGTTTGGACTAGGTTAATTAGCGTTCGCCAAAAATGGCGCGCCCGACGCGCACGAGCGTCGCGCCTTCCTCAATAGCGATGGGGTAATCATCGGTCATGCCCATGCTTAATTCCGGCAGGGCGATTCCGAGCGCGTCTTGCAGATGGTCACGCAGCAGCCGGAGTGACCGAAATACCGTTCGGGAGTCTTCCATCTCGCTGGAAATCGGAGCCATCGTCATTAATCCGCGCACCGAGACGCCCGGTAGGGCGGCCAGCGCCTTGATTTGACCGGTGATGTGCTGCGCGATGGTGGCGTGTTCTGCCCATCCCGCCGCCTCTAAGCCCGATTTGGTGGTTTCGCCGCTGACGTTGACCTGTATCAAGATAGGCAGGACAGAGTCGCCGCGCTCAGTCACCAGACGCGAGAGCCGTGCCGCGAGGTCTATGTCATCGACGCCATGTATCAGGCCAAACCGACGCTGGCCTTGATACGCCACGACTTCTTTGGCCTTGCGACTCTGGATATGCCCAATCATGTGCCATGTCAAGCCGTCTGGGATGGTAGCGCTGATCTCAACTATTTTGGGGTTGGCTTCTTCGACGCGATTTTCGCCAAAGTGACGCACTCCTGCCGTAACCGCCTCAATGATGGCCGAGACGGGCTGGGTCTTACAGGCGGCCACCAATGTCACCGAGTCCCGTGGGCGTGATACCTTGTCACAGGCTTGGGCGATGTTGGTCTGGATACGGGCGATGTTTTCAGCAATCATGATGGCGGTGAATAACCCCTACGTGAGTCGTGGGTGATTATGGCACGCGGCGCATAGGCAAGCAAGACCCCGCCCGTTGCCCACCAATTACAGGGGGGAATGACCCGTCTTAAACCTTCGACCTATAGGGTCGTGGTAATATACGCACAATCAAAAACAGTGATGTGTTTTAAGTGATGAGTGATGAGTCAGAGTCGAACTATACTTTGGCGCTCACTTTTTGACTCCAGATGGATAAATTGTATGTCCTAATCTTGGAGCTACTTTTTCACTCATCACTCAAGACTCATCACTTATCATTTCTTTAAGAGGTAGACCATGACCCACTTGGTAGATACCCGTACTGACCGGTTCATCCAAATCATCGGCGATGTTGACGCTTTCAAGCAGGTGCTTGAAGACGCTTTCCGTGATTGGCACGGCTCGTATGATGTCCTGATGGAGCAGACCGGTCAATACTTGTTCAATGCCAAGCAGGATACCCGCTTCTGCCCGTTCTGCTCTAAACTCCGCAGTACGACAGAAGGTGAGCGCCGTTGCCATGAATTTGACAAGGCTGTGCTTCAGCGCATTAAGGACGGCAAGCACGATGCGCCGTTTTATGTCTGCCATGCTGGTCTGACCGATACCGCTATCCCCATCAGGATTGGCGATGAGTTGGTGGCGACCATTTTGTTCGGTCAAGCGCTGCTTGAAGATGATGCAGAACAAGCCCAATTTAAGGCGCGGGTACACGACCTCGACGCCAAAATCGGGTTTTCGGGCGAATTAGAAGCCATCGCACAGCGTGTGCCGGTGGTCAGCCGCCAGCACATCACGGAAGTGCGGGCTAGGGTTGAGCGTCTGGCGGCTTATGTCGCCAATGTGGGCGCAGACCGGCTGCAACTCAAGGACAAACTACACCGCGAACACCAACACCTCCGCGCCGCTGAAATCGTGCGGCGGACGGGCGGCCAACTCAATGATGTCCTCATTAAGTGGGATGATTTTTGGGTCGGCACGTCATTGTTGATGGAGGAAATGCGCCAACTGGTCGGCGCGGTCTGCGGGATGGTGCTTGTCCCCGGACGCGGCGACAATGACGGCTTACACACAGTCAGCGCGTTATGCGGCCTGCCACCTGAGAAGTTCTTCCGTCGGAGCTATAAGCTGTCTAGCGAAATCATAGAGAAACTTGCCGGCTCACAAGGCATGATTGAGTACGTCAACGACCAGCCGGGGGCTATCCGCCAGAGCATCATCGACTACAGCCCTAAGATGGGCAAGCGCATCGACAAACTATTCCTTGTCCAACTCGACCTCAAGATGTTGGGGGCGGGGGTATTGGTCTATTTCATCAACAATGATGAGGATGTGGCACGCGGCAGCCTGAAAATTGACAACGGCGACAGCGTTGAGCGCACGACCTTAGAGCATTTCGCTGGGACGATTGCTCTGGCCTTCAATAACCGCCGCCTGAATGAGCGTAGCGCCCGCGTCAAAAATGAGCGCCGCGAGTGGCTAGAAAAAGTCAGCCACCAGATTGTGCAATCGGTGGGGGTCGTCCGCAACAGTTCGCATGGCATTTCCAAGTGGGTGATTGATTTGGGAGAGCGCAATCAACAAGCGTTCGCCTATTGGTCGAGCAAAGACATCGACTTCTTCTTTGACAGGATGGACGAGGTGTTTTATGGCAGCAACAACGCTTTGCGGGTAGCACAAAACCTCAAGCGTTCGGTCTTTACGCCGCGTGATGACAACACGATGGACTGGGAATGGGAGCTTGAGGCCGATGTCCCCGGCTTGATGATTCAAATCGCCCGCGATTTCCAGCAAATGGCGAAAGACCACGGCCTGCGGCGCGTCCATGTCGAGACGCCGCCTTTGAGCCTGATGAACGAGCGCCTCAAACTCATCAACACCGAAGAACTGTTCCGGCAAGCAGTGGCGAATCTGCTAGAAAACGCTGTGAAATATTCGTATAAGGGCGGCGAAATCGTCGTGACCGGGCGTATCACCAATGGCATGGCCGCATTCGACATTACCAATGAAGGCATACAACTCCCCGAAGCCGAAGTCGAGAAGATATTCGAGTACGGCTATCGCTCAGTGAAGGCCATCCGCCTGAACGCCCCCGGCACGGGCATCGGCCTCAAGGTCGCCCGTGACATCATCGACTTCCACGGCGGAACCATCACGGCTCTCCCCTCTGTCCCCTCCAACCGGCTTTTGGACAACAAGCAAAGCTGGCTGACGACCTTTACCATCCGTTTACCTTTACAGCCCCAACGATAAGAATCGTTTAGGAGTAACACCTCATGATAGGCGCATCACCCCGCATCCTCCTGTTAGACGATGAACCTGACAAAGCCCACGCCCTGATGAGATGGCTTGAACCCAGTAATATCGACGTGGTATATCGCAGCAGTCCCGATGAGGTGATACAAACACTCAAAAACCCCGTCGAACACTTTGACGTGCTGGTGCTGGACATGATGATGCCCGGTAGCCACGGCGAAGAAGACGGATACGACGAACCCGACCCGGTAGAAAGCGGCCTGCGACTGCACCGCATCATCCGGGGTGATTTGAAACTGCACCATATCCCCATCATTTTCCTCTCCGTAGTCCGCGATGCCAACATCCGCAACTCAGTCCGCGCTGAAGAAGCCAAATATCAGAATAAGGTTTCTTTCATGTCCAAGCCGGTACTGGCTGCGGATTTGGTTGAACGCATCCGCAAGGTGTCTCGCGCATGAGCCTGCCTCCCGTGCCTATACAGCAAATTCCGCCGCCCGTCCCTCCAACCCAGCCCAGCCGTTTCTGGCGCGCTGCGACGGTATTCACGCTGGGCGTTTATACGCTCTTTATGCTGGTGATGCTGGGGGTTCAGGTCGTCGGGATGCTACGCGGGGGACAAGCCCCGCAGTTGAGCGCCCAAGATGTCGCCAGCCTCGCCGTCGAACAAGCAGACCGCATCCTGAATATGTTGGATGTGGTGTTTGGCATTATCGGCCTGCTTTTGCCATTGGGTTTGGGTGTGGTGGTCTATATCTACACCGAGAGTAATTCCACAATTGAGGAAAACCGCACCACCATCACTCGTTTGAGTGAACAGACAGCCAGCGCTATGCGAGACGCGGCGCGTTCTGCGGACATCGTTGAGGATTTGCGCGGGCAAGTCGCCAGCGCGTTGAAATCGGCGGATGAGGCGGTTGAGCGTGATAAGAAGCGCGACGAGGAAACGACGCGCCTGCAAACCAGTATCGACAAGCAACGCAAAGAGGTCGATACCCAGCGTATTGAGGCCGAGATGCGCGATAAGAAGCGCGACGAGGAATCCGATTTGCTGCAAGAGCGAATCGAGCAGCAGCGCCAAACGGTTCAGACTCAAAGCGATGCTGTGGCACAACTTCAGGGCGATATTAAGTCGGCCTATGATGCGACGCTGGCACTCCGCCGCCAAATGAAGGTGGTTGATGTCATCCTCGACATCCGTGGCTATGAGGTCACATTGTTGAGCGAGGAATATGACACCGTATCCAAGTCGCTGAATACGCTCATTTATATGACGGACATTGATGAGGACGATGAAGAAAATATTGAGAGCCAACACGTCCGCCGCCGTGAGGCCGTCCACGCGCTGGCGACCTTGTGCCGTTCACCGTATACCACTGAATGGTTGCCGATGCTGATGGCGAAGGCGATTCAACACCTTGAGCAGATGTCGAAAAACGACCCCGTGATGGAAGTCCGCACCGAAGCACGCCGCGCCTTGCATGATTTCAACGGCAGCCTAAACGGTAAAAATAGCGCAACATCCTCACGCTCCCGCAAGCCCAAGACGCCCGCACCATCGGATTCACCCACCAACACGGATTAAAGGGTGAACGTCGATTATTCGCGTAAGCGTTTATTGATCGCGATTCAGGGATATTTATCCTTACATATTGTTGTCAAAAATCATCGACATACTGGAATAGCTCAAGTAGACTCAAGTTGAGACTCTTATCACTCCAGATGCGATAAGGAGAATATATACCACTCCAGAATATCCCATCTGCTTAACTCACATCATTTATCATTTCAGGGGCAATCATGCCGCAAATTGAACCACTAACGATTTTTCATAGTTATGCTCACGCGGATCAGACGACCTTTGGGATGTTTCTCAGTGGTCTGCGAGCTTATGCCGCGCAACATAATATCTCGATTGATGATTGGTATGATGAAAATATCGCGAAGGGTCGTGCTTGGCGAGAAGAAATAGCAACACAAATCGATAGTCGTAAAACCATGACCGTTTGGTTAACCCCTAACTCAGTCACACGTCCCGAAGTCGAAAAAGAAGTGAAAGCGGCCTTAGAAAAAGGCAAATTTGTATTGCCTATTCTGTTTACTGCTGACACGATTCTGCCTAAATATCTCGAAGCCTATCAGGTTGTTAAAGCCTTCGAATACGCGACACATTTTGATGACTTATATGCAAAAGTTCTTGAGACGCTCAAGAACCCATATCCACCTGATCTCGGCATTCCGCACCGTAAGCATAATTTGTATGTAGCCACTCTCGGTAAGCATGGTGGTCGTACTTCAGTCATTACTGCGTTAAATCAGCTTCTTGTTGATGGGTATCATTTTCCCGGCTACTTCAAACCGTTTCAAATGCGAGATGATGATCGACGGGACATTACATTTTTATATGATAAGTTTAAGCTATCTGAACTAAGCTTAAGCATAGAGACATTTGCCCCCTTCGAGTATGCCGCGAGCCTTCCAGCTTGTACCGAAACTCAACTTCGTGATGCCTTTAATCGCATTTCGCACAATCGTCGCCCCGTAATGATTGAAGGAATCTTGTTCAAGCCTAAAAACATCGGGCTACGGCAGATGATTGTTGATGTCTTTGATGCACGCCTTTTGCTGATTATTGATCACACTGCGATTGAAAACGCCCAAGAACCTCCTACGGAGTTGCTTAACAAAATAGCAGTCGAAATGGGCCATGTACCGGTTGCTTTTATTTTCAATAAGGTTCCAAATGGCAAATTGAGCGATATTGCAAAAGAAGTTCGCCAAGTCGCGCTTGATTTACGCTTCAAAGAAGTGGGCGAGATTGCGTTCGATGAGAGGTTAACAGCAATAAGCGTTAGAGACCTGATCGCAATAACGGGCGGGCAATTACTCACCACACCCACTGATGAAGCTCTGGATGATCTTGCTTGGTGTTTCGGACAAACCTCATACTCAGAGCAAGAAGCTTTCGAGTTCTACCAACAACAAAAATTGAATAATGAACACCCTGGGCGGGTGATCTTTAGTGGAGGAAGTAAATTAGGTCTCCATTTCCGCCTAGCCAGATTAGGTTTTCATCTATTTCTCACTGGTGTTGAGAACGCATCAACCATTGAGCCAGCGCTTTTAAGGCTCGCTGAAGAAAATAAGAAATGTGTGGTGACTTTCTCAAAGCCTACGCATGAGGTGATGAAGGATATTGAGATAGCCTTCCGGCGGGGCGTTCCGTTTTGTTATGAAAAGAAACTCGAATATCTTACAGAAGCCACCTCTAAGTTAGATAAGAATATGATGGATCTGGTTCTAAAGAGATCATCGTAATTAACATAGTGTCGCTAAGCAACTAGGCCTCAATTGCAATGAATAGCTAGAGGTGTTCCCTCTAGACTATTCATTGAATGGAAAAACTTGAGGGTTTTACGGATTGCCCACCAGCACTTGCGACTCGCCCGTTGTGCCGAGTGCGGCCACTTGACCATACAGCGGTAGGGCAATCATCTGACCACGGTCAAAATACATGACCGTCGCCGTCGTCCCCGATTCGGTGGTGCTTGCCCAGCCGAGGCCGCCGCGCACATCGGCGTTGCCGCGCCAAACCTTGCCGAATCCGCGAATCGGCTCGAACAACCCCGACGGAGCCATTTCGCCGCCGGAAACGGGGTCTACACCTTCAACGAATGTATCGGCGAACTGTGACCAGCGCCCATTGTTATAGACCACGTAAATCACGGCGGGCGTGGTGGCGACGTAAATCATCAGGCCGCGCTCGAATCGCTGTACCGCCGCGCCATAATTCAGCGTGCCGCCCTGTGAACATCCCAACAGCAGATTCAGACTCGGATTGGCGGTATATAGGCTGCCGAATCCGCCCAACGGCGGGAGGCACAGCGATGGCTGGATGACGCCGCCCGGTTGTCCGGTAGCAGTAGCCGTGAGTAGACGATAATCCGGCGTCACGACGGTGGCGGATAGCGCCAGCCGCGCAATCTCGAACAACGGCCCTTCGATTTCGGTGGGCAACGGGGTCGGAGACGGGGTACGGGTCGGCGTGTCGGTGATGGTCATGCTGGGTGTCAACGTGACGGTAGGTGATGGGCCGGGAGTCGCAGAAGGCGTAATGCTGGGCGTCAGCGTCGCTGTTAACGTGGGTTCAGGCGAGGGCGGTAGGGCGGCCAATGCCGTTAAAGCCGTATCCTGAGATTCTGTGGGGGAAGTCGTCGCAGTCGGAGTCTCTGGCGTGGCGCTTGGCAAGACCAACAGGGTTGGTAACGCCTCGTTGTCTGGCGGCGCAGCGCAGGCGGTTAAGAGAAATACGCAAGCCAGTATCAATCTGAAGATATTGTTTCGTGTAAACATTAGCACCTCTTTAGACAAATGCATCATCAAACGGACATAATATTGTGGCTCATGTTCAGACCGAGTGGTGTAGGGACGGCATTATTGCCGTCCGTTTTCGGAACAGACGGACGCCCAGAAGGGCGTCCCTACAGGCACGAGCATTTTACGCAGTATGAACATTAGACATTTGTTGTGTCCTCATCACTGTTTTTTAGACTTGTCCGTAAAGCCGCCCGCCGAATTCATTCACCAGCGAGTCGTCCAACTGGTCGGCGAATCCGGCCACGGTGTTAATCATGGTGTGCGCCTCGTTATCATCCAAGCCGGGGACGGGGCGCTCATCTACCAGATAAATCACATCGCGGTAAATCGCAAAGGCCGCCCCGACCAACTGCATGTTGAGTTCCAGCAGGCGGCGGTACAGCCTGAGCAGATTGTCATGCGGCAGGTGCATCACAGGGGCGCTGATTTGGAAGAACGTGTTCGCGCCGTCTTCTTGGACGAGCCGCACCTCAATCAAGGCCGTGCCGCGTTGGAACTGCCACGTATACGAATCCGGGATGCGCGCCTCAGTGGGGTTGAGTCCTAGCGCGGTGAGGACGCCATCAATGCGGATAGCCACCGCGCCGAGGTCGCTGTTGGGCGGCATCGGGTTAGGGTTGGGATTGGGGGGGAAGTAAACCATTGTCAGAATCTTTTGTAGGGACAAGGGGCTACCGTGTCCGCATCGCATGAATTGATTTGATTATACTGTTTGCGGCGCGTCCCCGCTTGGATGTACACTCAGGGCATGGATAACGGTGAATTTAAGGAAAAACAGCATGATTCAGACAGGTTCTGTTAAAACGCCGGATGGCTTGAAACTTCATACCATTGATTCTATGCCGTCGGGGCAACCTAAGGCGCTGGTGTATCTGGTGCATGGAATCGGCGAGCATACCGGACGCTATGCTCACGTCATTAAGCACCTGAACACCCACGGCTACGCGGTTTTTGGGCATGATCACCGCTATCACGGTCAAAGTGAGGGCGAGCCGCGTGCTGGGATGACCAGTTTCGACGCGATGATTGAAGACCTCAAGCGGCAAATCGATGCGGTGCGGGCGGCGCATGGCGGATTGAAATTGTTCGTCTACGCGCACAGCATGGGGTCGCTGATTAGCACGCTGACCCTGATCAAATATCCTAAGTTGGCCGATGGGTACATTTCTACCGGGTCGCCGTTGCAAGTGGATGGGGCGATCCCGGCCTTTTTGCGCCCGGTGGTGATTGGCGTGGCGAAATTGTTGCCCAACATCCCGATGGGGCCGATTGACAATACCAAACTCAGCCGTGACCCAGCGGTGATGGCGGATTATGACACCGACCCATTGAACGTCCGCAAGCCGACCACGTTAGGAGTGGCTGGATTGTTTGGGCGGGCGCTGCCGGGTGCGCGGGCGAATATCGGGAATATCAAGATGCCGATTCTGATTCTGCACGGCGCATCGGACACGCTGACGCCCCCGGGCGGCAGCCAGACCTTATATGACGGGGTAGGGTCGTCCGACAAAACGCTAAAGTTCTACCCAAATCTGCTACATGAGATTCACAACGAACCAGAGCAGGGCGAGGTCATGGCCGATATGACGACATGGCTGGACAAGCACATTTAGGAGAATTTATGGTAACTACTCAGCCATCATTTCTTCCCTCAATTTGATGATTTAGAGCATCAAATTGGCTAAGGCACAGGGAAATCCTTCCCTCAGATGATTGGACTGAGTACTGGTCAAAACCTCGTCTTCCCCTCAAATAGGGGCTGAGTAGTTACAATTTATGCCCGCACAGGATAAAATCCATCACACGGTAATTCACGCACTCGAAAAACGCGGCTGGAGAGTAGTGCGCGAGCATTACAAACTCTATTTGCCGCCAAAGCAATCACTTTTCATTGACCTGCTCATAACAAATTTGGAGAGTGGGCAGTCAAATTTGGTTGAAATCAAAACCTTTGATGAATCTGCTTCCCCAAGTGAGGCACTTGCCAATGCTTTGGGTAAGTATCTGATTTATAGGCAGGCGCTTAACGCGCTTAAGATTCCAATACCGCTGATGCTGGCAATCCCAGAAATGGCGTACAATACGATTCTAAGGATGAGTTGGTTTACCCCATTACTTGACCAATTACAGCTACACTTGATTGTAATCAACACCCAAACAGAGGAGATTGTATTGTGGACATAAAATCTGTTGTTGAGCGCGAAATCAAAGACTACGCTGGTGAGGGTGCTAACGGATATGCCGTAATGACATCTAACGTAGACGGCAATGAGTTCACGCTCGTTGTTCACGCCGTTATGGATGGAAAATCTTTTACGTTTATGTCTCTTTCGGTAGGGATTATAGGTGACAGTGTGGTGATTTATGAAGATCGCAATGACCCATCGCTAACAGAGTCGCTCATTCAAGCAGGCATCCCGCGTGAGAAAATTATTCTCGTCTCTGCTGGGGAAGAAATATCTGTTAGCGCATAGACTTGGATTCGAGATAAGCTGGGCTTCAATATCTCCCCAAATTTTTACTGAGAGGATGTTGTTTTATTGATGACCCAAGAATTTAAATAAGAATAGTCAAAAACTGATGGTTTTTATCCTCTTTTATTCGTGTTAAATAAAAGAGGATAAAACATAGTTCAAGGAGATATATCATGACAGATAAAATGAAACAATTGTTACATCAAACTATTGGAACGCATTTTCAAGGACTATTTCTTTTAGGCGGATTTTTGGTAGGTGTTTTTTTCACATCTTTAATATCGCTAGATAACAACCAGTTCCAAGAAATATTAGTGGGTTTTATTCCTGAGCTAGGTGGAATAATTTTAACTGTTTTTGGTATAGATCGTGTTTGCCGTTGGCGTGAAAGCCAGCAACTGAAAAAACAACTTATTGAACAATTAGGTAGTAGAGTCAATTCTATTGCCATTAATGCAGCAGAAGGTTTATAGGCTAACAAGTGGTGGGCGGATAGTTCTTTGAAATCCGCACAATTAGAACGAGCCGATCTTTCAGGGGTCGATTTTGGAAAGGCCAACCTAACAGGAGTTTGTTTCTATACCGAGCGTTATGGGAGCGCAAAATTTAGCGAGGATACAATCCTCCCAGATGAGACTCCGTGGCATAGTGCGGTTGATATGGCTATTTTTACTGACCCCAAACATGAAAATTATTGGAACGGATACGCTTTACGAGGAGCGAGACGAGTTGGGAGCGACTTCCAGAACGCGAACCTACGAGGTGCAGACTTAAGAGGGTGTAATTTGAGAATGGCAAATCTGCGAGGCTCCAATCTACGAGGAGCAAGAATGGAAAAAAGCTAAGCTTGAAAATGCTAATCTAACGGGTGCTTTTTTTGATAAGCGCACAATTCTTCCTGACGGCTCCTTTTATATTGAAAGATGTGATTTGAGGAAATTTGGTATTGTGATTGATAAGGAAATTGATAATGAAGCCAATTGATGTGATTAGAGTTGGTGTTACGGCTATTGTTCTGAATAAGGAAAGTCAAGTGTTTCTCGCTCAACGTGGAAAAGAGACCCGCAACGAAAAAGAACATTGGGAATTCCCCGGCGGACAGGTCGATTTTGGTGAAAAGTTAGAATCAGCCATTGAACGAGAATTCTTAGAAGAATATGGAATGTCTATTCAGGTTCGGCGGCAGTTTAAAACTTATGAGCAGATTTC
>DAOTTP010000114.1:0-7131 GCA_034437835.1 Anaerolineae bacterium
CTGCTGATATTCCACGCCAGATATTTCAGCGTTTTCCATCAATTGCGTGTCGAAACGCACCAATTCCATTGAGAGCGAGTTAACAGG
Source organism: Anaerolineae bacterium (assembly GCA_034437835.1). Lineage (GTDB taxonomy): Bacteria > Chloroflexota > Anaerolineae > Aggregatilineales > Phototrophicaceae > Flexicrinis. The sequence continues at coordinate 88 of DAOTTP010000114.1, forward strand.
CGACCAGCGACGCAGACGCTCAACCCAAGTTAACGTGTTCTCGACTCGACTTTGTAACGACGGCGCAAGCCAACCTTCCACACGACGCCGATTCAGAAAACGGGGCTCACGATAGCGCGTTTTTCGGCTACGCCGCCGTCTTATCTGACGGCGTGATAACAACCTATCTCGGATTTGCTGCCCGCGATAGGTGAGCTTCCCAGCCCAAATCACGCGCTTGCCCGCTTTGAAATCAACGACTATCGCTATCCCAGTGGTCTTACTGCCCGGGTCTACCTTGATAGTGACGGGTTGAACATCCCCACCATCCCGTTCTTTCAAAATGATTGTGAAAGGATATTGACGAAAGACCGCCGCCTTCCCTCGCGTGAGCATTTGACGTGCACGCGCCGAGTGACACGGCATGAGCGTGTTTTTGTTTTTATCTAGTACCAATACTCTTTGCATGAGTTACCTCATTATTCTCGCATTACTGCGGTAAAGTGAACCTCGCCAATGTTATTCGGGCTTGTCATGCCCACCGCACTTGCCTAGACCCTCGGCATGTTTAACGGTGAGCGATAGAGCGATGGGCTGGTTCAGTCACCCGTCGGTATCGTGACCCAAATAACGGTGTCTCACGAATGAGACTGAGGCTGGTCAACATGGGCTTGCTCATCGCAAGCCACCCCCTTCATGGGGGTGGTCGTTGACAAAACACCCTTTTCCGAAGAATTTTCAAAACACATTTTGAGGGGTGGGGCGCAGCACGCTGCGCCCCTACGAGTGTTACAGGTTATTCGGGGTAAGCCTCATCCAGCAATTCTTGTTGTTCCGCCGCGATCAGGTCAAGCGCCTCTTGCGCGCCAAGATCACCGGTGATAGCAAGGTTCAGATATTCTTGCTGGATTCCGAGCAGCGCGTTGTATTCCGGCAGATTCCAGAAATCCTTGACCAGTTGGAAGGCTTCTGAGAAGGATGGGGTATACGCGGCTGCGTTCTGGAACTCGTCGCTCTCAAGGATGCTGACACGTCCGGGGAAACCGCCCTCAGCCGCCCAACGCAGTTGGACTTCATCCGATTGCAGCCATTGAATCAGCGCCAGCGCCGCTTCTGGGTTGGCCGAATATTTGCTCAGGCTGATGCCCATGCCGCCGAGGCTGATGAAGTGTTCATCCTCGCCCGGAACTACGGCAAACCCGATTCTGTCCGCATATTCGCAGCTATCTGTGCTGGTGAATGCGCCGCCGAAGCCGTACCAAATTTCGACCATCGCGGTAGAGCCATTGCACATCGCGCCGACCACTTCATCGAAGCCGAAGCTGCCCGCGCCCGTCGGGGCGGTTTCCCACAGCGCGTGAGCCATATCAATGGCGCGCACGGCGGGTTCGGTGTTCAAAATACCTTCAACTTGCATGGTCTCGGGATCCCATAGCTCGCCGCCGAACGACCACAGGATGTGATTCCAAGTCGTCGCCACGAGGTCGCCGCCGGGATTCCAGTGCGTGGCGAAGCCGTTGCCGCCGTCGGCCTTGAAGGCTTGCGCTTGGGTCAGGAGTTCTGACCACGAGGTCGGCGGTTCAAAACTCTTGGCCTCGAACAGGTCGGTGCGATAGACCAACATACGGGTGTCGGTCATCATGGGGACGGCGTACAAGTCGCCGCTACCCGCTGGGACTTCACCGTAGGCCGTCAGCGCCGCCGGGACGTAATCATCCATGGGCAGATTTTCGTTCATCCACTCGGTCAGGTTGACGACATGCTCACCGGCCACCGCCGCGCCCATGAATTGACTGTCTAAGATGGGGAGGTCAGCGCCGCCTTGTGCGGCGAAATCTAAGAAAATCTGGTCAAACCATTGGTCGATGGGGACGCACGTCACGGTGACTTCCGCGTCAGGGTAATCGGCGGTGATGGTGGAGAGCAGGTCGCAAGGCGGCCACGCAAACCAGATAATCGACAACTTGGTGTCTTGTGCGGCGACGGGGGCAAGGGTTAGCCCCAACATCGCAACCAAAACTGCTAAAAGACCAATCTTACGGGACAAAGGTTTCATGACTTTCTCCTAAACACTTATACAAAACGTTCAGTTACCCCTGTGAGCGTCAGCCCACACGGTGTAAACCCAAAACTTAACGGGCGTCCAGCGCAAAAACGCTTTCCGCCACCCGCGCAATCATGCCGACCATCGCGGCCTCTGCGCCCAACGCTGGGCGCTTGACTCGGCGGGAATTTATGCCTGCATTGGGCAGGCGCATGACTTGTCGGCTGATGGCGGCTGCGAGATTGGGTTCTGCGGCGTATACATCCGCGCCCAAAATCACGACATCAGGGTCGATAAATGCGATTAAATCGGCCAGCGTTTCGGCCACCCCATCGGTGTCGCCGCCGGGGGTATGGAGGATGTCTCCTGCCCGCCCGGATGCGCCTCGGTAAATCTGCCCGCGCAAAATTAGGCCGCCGCTGATACGCTCGCCGAATTTCAAATACAAGAGTGAGGCGTTCTCGCTGGCCGCCCCTCGGCGTAATTCTCCAAGCGCCATCGCATTGGCATCTTTTTCGATGACGACCACGCTGTAGGGGAATAACTCGCGCATGTGGCTGTCAATCTGATAGCCGCCCCACGCGGGGAGTTCCGGGGAATCGAGTAATATGCCCGTGCTGAGGTTGATGGGCAGCGGGGTGGTGAGTCCAAAGCCGCAGATTTTGGCGGCGGGGATGTTCAATTTTTCGAGCCGTTCGTGGATGAAATGGCTGATGAGGCTCAGGACGGCTTGCGGGGTCTGGTCGGGTTCAATCGGCATCATCCGCCGGACGCGCACATTCCCACGGAAATCGACCAGCGCCACATCCATCTGCGACGATTCGACGCTGGCGACGACGATATGCCCATAATTCGGGTTGAAGTCCATCACCCGCGCCCGCCGCCCACCGGATGAAACACCGTCCCCAACTTCTTCCAAGACGCCTTGTTCAATCAGCGTATTGACCACCGAGGTCATTTTGGAGGGGGAGTATCCGATGCGGTCAGCGACGTTGGTGCGGGACAGCCGCCCATATAGCCGCAAAACTTCTACGGTGCGGTAGGCCGCCGATTCCAAAGAATAAGGGGCGGAATGCACCGCATTTTGAAATGGATTAGGGACAGGCGTTTTCGATTTCACAATATCACCAAAAAGAAAAAGATGTGTTTCAACTTATGTTTACTAAAGTAACGCGATGAGTTGCTTTTGTCAACAAACTCAAAACTTTAGTTTGTAAAATAAGTTTGTTTTGATGTTGTGTAGAGACGAATTTCTTGGTTTTGATTTTCCCGTTTATACTGGTGCGGTGTTGTGCATCATTGAGGGGCAACCATGCAGGCCGAATCACCAGTCGTCAGCGTGACGGGTAAGTTCATGCGCTCACTACGCCAAGAGTGGCATTGGGCGCTCGTGTTGGCATTGCCGCTGCTGATTACCCTGATTAACCCCAATTGGATGTATAGCCCGCACGCCCTAAATAATATCGATACGTGGATTTATCATGGCTTGTTCAGACATTTTTTTGACTTTGCGGCGGCGCAAGACACGGGAATCTATTATTTTGTTGAACGTTTAAGCTGGATTCTGCCCGGATACGCGCTATACCATATTTTTCCGGCTCAAATCGCCAACGCGCTACTGCATTTGGGCGTCTACTATCTGGCGATATTTTCGCTCTATGGCACGGCGCGTCAACTGTTTGGGAAGGATACGGCGCTGATTGCCGCGCTATGCTTGGGCGGGTATACATGGTTTTTGCGTGCCGCCGGACATGACTATCTCGATGGCGTAGGGATTGCCTATTATTCGGCGGGGATTTGGTTTGCGACTAAGGCCGCCTATCAACCCCGATATAAACCCTACCTGTTCTGGTGTGGGGTGTTTTTGGGGCTGACCATAATCTCGCAGTTGTTCTGGGCGGCTTTTATGCCCACCGTTGGGCTATACTATTTGTTGTTAAATTGGAAACGACATCACCATAGCCTGTTTGTTAGCGTCGAGTGGGTTGGTTTTGGCGCAGTTGCCGTCATCGCACTCTTAATGGCTTTCAACTTCTTCACCATCGGCAAGGCGGATATTTTCATCAACAGCGTGGTATTCATCCGCAGTATCGCGTCGATTAGCGATGGCGTCCGTCAAAGCGTTATTTCGGGATACGGTGATATTCCGGCGACATGGCTGGTGTGGCCGTGTGCCGTGGCGTTGTGCGCCGCCATACGGTTGGCACGCTGGGGGCAGGCCTCACCCGATTTACGTTTCATCTTGCGGGCGTTGGCGTTGGCTTTTTGTCTGACGTTCGCCGTGTTTCTATACTTTCACTTTCGGTCAACTTTCCCGTATCTCATCATTTATTTGTATATGTCACTCGCTATTCCGGTCACGTTTTTGCTGTTCGCTGGGGTGATTACGACCTTTAACCCGACGGCGCTCACCTTCCGGAAAGCGGCGGCGGCGCTGGGGATTGGGCTACTGCCAACCCTGTTAAACGTCTTAACCCCATCCATTGAGCCGTTGCTGCGTAACGCTGGTGTGGTCTGGGTGCTGGCCGGGGTAGCGATGGCTATAATGGCGCTTGCTTTGAGTCGAAAAGCCAGCGTACTCCTATTGGTCGGTGCATTTTCGGTCATGAGTCTCGCGTTCAGTGGGCATAATGGCGTGGCTTATCATGACCGGCTGCGGAGTTACAAAATCTTCATGGGCGCGGATGAGACGGTCAACGCGATTATCAAACATTCCCCGAATCTGACCGATTTTACCGACCTCATCGTCTGGGATGGGGCATCGCCTGCTTTTGCCGCTTATAGCAAGCCGCTCATCGGTATCTATTGGGGGCAGATGGATTGGAAAAAAGTCCAAATCTCGCCTGAGCAACTCCATCTGGAGCGCGACGGGGTACTGTCCGTCGTCATGCTGTCTGATGACCCTGAGATTGTCGATAAGGTCATCGCGGCATTGACTGGGGAGTTCACTGTGCTACAAGAGGACAGTTTTACGCTGCCGGGTATCGATGTAGCCGGGCAGTATCGCGGCTATATTCTCACGTTGACGCCAGTTGAGGCGGGGTAATAAGGCGCTTTCAGCCACCCCGCTTTTGAGGTTTTAGGTCGCTTTCGCTATACTTGCCTGATCACACATTATAAGGAATGGTGGGCTTAATGCTTTCCGATACCCTCGATTCGCCGCGTACCCCCTTCTTGCCTAAGTTGACCCAGTGGTTGGTCGGTGTTTGGCATCAGCTTATTTTATTCGCCTTGCCGTTGCTGATTACCCTGATAAACCCCAACTGGATTTATAACCCGCCGGTCTTAAACAACGTCGATACATGGATTTATACCGGCCTATTCCGGTATTTCTTTGATTTCGCCGATAAACACCCGTCCAATTGGCATTATTTTATCGAGCGTTTGTCGTGGGTTTTACCCGGCTATGCGGCATATCATATCTTCAGCCCGGAAGTGGCGAATGCGGTGTTGCATTTAGGCGTATATTTCCTGACCGTTTTTGCTCTATACGGTGTGGCGAGGCGCTTATTTGGGAAGGATGCAGCGTTGCTCATGGCGCTGTGTTTAGGGTCGTATACGTGGTTTCTGCGCGCAGTCGGACATGACTATATCGACGGGATAGGGATTGCCTATTTTTCGGCGGCGCTTTGGTTTGCGACTCAGGCTGCCTATCAGCCGCGCTATAAAGGGTATTTGTTCGGCTGCGGCGTATTTCTGGGCGCTTCGCTCGTCACGCAGTTGTTTTTAGCCATGTTCATCCCGATTATTGGTATCTATTATTTGGCGTTGAATTGGAAAAACCATCAGCGCTCTTTGATTATCAGTATTGCTTGGGTGGGGGGTGGCGCGGCAATCTTGATTTTGGGAATCATGCTGTTTAATCTTTTAACTGTAGGCGAAGTGAATATCTTTGCCAACAGTTTGACTTTTATTCGCAATAATACTGAAAGTATGCAACTGCGCGTTTTCATTATCCGAGATTATGGCGCTACACCCATGACTTGGATGGCGCTTCCGTGCTTGCTCTCATTGTGTTTCCTAGTATATTTGGCGCGTTGGAAACACGTCGCGGTTGAGCTTCGTTTTGCGCTCCGCCTCGTTATGGTGGTGTTTAGTTTGACTCTCGGCGGCTTAATCGTTTTGCATTTCAAAACGTCTTACCCGTTTTTGATCCTCTATTTGTATATGTCATTGATGATTCCCGCCTTGTTTCTGCTGTTGGCGGGTTTGATTGCGATGGCCGCACCCAAGCTTGATATGCGGCAAGGTCTCATTCTGCTGGCGGTGATATTGCTTCCATTCATTTTGAGCATCACCCTTCCAACGCTTGAGGCGGCATTGTTGGATGTCCGAGTGGTCTGGGCGTTTGCGGGCGCTGCGATGCTGGTTTTAGCGCTGGCATTGCTGCGAATCCATAAGCCGCTATGGATTGTCGGGTCGTTTGCCGTGATGAGTTTGATGTTCAGCGGTCATAATGGGATTGCTTATTATGACCGTTTGTATACCTATAATATTTTTATGGCGACGAGTAATGCGCTTGAAACGATAGATGCTCAAGACCCCGGCACGCTCGATTTTAGTCCGTATGTGGTTTGGGAAGCCGGAGATGAATTTTTCCGCTACAGTATGCCGTTACGCGGTATGTCGCAACCGGTTTATGGTCATGCTTCGAAATGGGAAATCGCACACACAAATGCTCGCGCCCTCAAAGCAATGCTCAAAATCGTACAAGATGTCTTGATACTCTCTGCGGATGAGAACGTTTTGACTGAGGCGAACGATCTTTTGAGCGACCACTTTGATGTGAAGGTCAATCATAATTTTGCATTGCCTAGCGCTGATCCCACTGGAAGATATCGCGGGTATTTGCTCACTCTCACACGTTTAGACCATTATGGTGAGTCGGTGTTTCCGTTTGGCGATAATGTGAATTGGGCGACCCAATTTGCCCCGACGGTAGTTATCGGGTGGACGGGGCCGGGGGCGGATGTGGTGCTAAAATTTAATTTGCCCGCACCAGAGGGTGATGTGGTGGTTGA
>DAOTTP010000115.1:0-11678 GCA_034437835.1 Anaerolineae bacterium
AACAGGCCGGTTTTCAGTAGTGCCGCGCCGATGCTCTCAAGTGGATTGCCCGCGCCGCTGACCAGTGCGGGCAGCAGCACCAAAATAAGCACCGTCGCCAAATCTTCCAATACCAGCCAGCCGACGGCGACTTTGCCGTGGGCGGTATTCAATAATCCATTATCCGAGAGGCCGCGCAGTAGTACGACGGTGCTGGCGATGGAGATGGCGAGGCCAAGTACCAGACCCGCGCTTGGCTCCCATCCCCACGATTGAGTGAGTAATAATCCCAATATCGTGGCGAGTAGCATCTGTAACGCCGCGCCGGGGATGGCGATTCGGCGGACGCTCCATAAATCTTTGAGCGAGAAATGTAGCCCGACGCCGAACATCATAAAAATCACGCCCATTTCGGCCAATTGGTTGGCGGCGTGGCTGTCCCCGACGAAACCGGGTGTGAAGGGGCCAATTGCCATGCCCGCCAAGAGATAACCGACTAGCGACGGCAGTCCTAACTTTCGGGCGATGTACCCTCCGATGAAGGCCGTGATGAGTCCCATCGTGATGGTAGCGAACAGGGTCATTTCTGGGTGCATAGGGTTTACCTTTTCTTAGATATAGATGGTTCGGAGGTGGTTTATGTTAAAATTGCGGGTCTGTGACGTGATCTTCCCTTGCGGATTTGTGACGATTTATTACTGTTAGAATGACAAAACAAACCAAATCTTACCCTATTGCCTTGTTAGGAGACTCTTAGAGTATGTCCAGCAAAACACTTTCGCAGTTCCTTAGTTCTTTGATGGGTCGAGATAAGCGGGTGAAGTTCCGCCGCACCGCCGAGTGGCAGACCAACGACGCAGGGGTTGAGCAGCCCGCGTTTTCGTCCACCGACCTCGTGCCAGAAAAGGTCGAGATGACCAGCGTCCAACAGGCCGACGGACGCCTCAGCCAATATCCACCGTCGGAGAAGTGGGATGAGTGGGTCGAGTATGACGGCAAACTGTGGCCGAAAAAGGTGGCGCGGCGCTATCAACTCATCCCGACGGTGTGTTTCAACTGTGAAAGCGCGTGCGGCCTATTGGCGTATGTCGATAAGACCACGCTGGAAGTCAAAAAATTTGAGGGGAATCCGCTTCACCCCGGCTCACGCGGGCGCAACTGCGCCAAAGGCCCAGCCACGCATAACCAGACCTATGACCCGGAACGAATTTTATACCCGCTCAAGCGGGTGGGCGCACGAGGGGCGGGGGGATGGAAACGCATTTCGTGGGAACAGGCGCTGAGCGAAATCGCAGAAAAAATGCGCCAGAGTCGCGCCAAACGCCGTGACGGAATCGTGTATCACGTCGGGCGTCCGGGCGAAGACGGCTATACCGAGCGCGTGATTCAGGCGTGGGGGGTGGACGGTCATAATAGCCATACCAACGTGTGCAGCGCGTCGGCGCGTATCGGCTATTACTTGTGGAGTGGGTTTGACCGCCCCAGCCCCGATTACGCCAACGCCCGCGTGATTTTGTTGATTTCCAGCCACCTTGAGACTGGGCATTATTTCAATCCGCACGCCCAGCGCATCATTGAAGGCAAGATGAACGGGGCGAAGCTAATCGTCCTCGACCCACGCCTGAGCAATACCGCCAGCCACGCCGATGTCTGGCTCCCGACATGGCCGGGGAGCGAATCCGAGGTGTTGCTGTCGTTCGCCAATCACATGCTGCAAACCGGCAGATATGACCGCGAATTCGTCCAAAAATGGGTGAATTGGAAGGAAACCCTCGCGCACGCCGCCGAACTCACCGACGATAAATCCTTGTTGGAGGAATTGGCCGCGCTGAAAACTCCGACGTTCGACCAATTTATCGCGCTGATTAAGTCGATTTATAGCGAGTTTACGTTTGAGCGCGCCGCCGCAGCCGCGCAAGTCCCGATTGAGCGACTCCGCGAGGCGGCGGACTATATCGCCAAGTGTGACGGCAAATTGGCCGCGCACGTCTGGCGAGCGGCCAGCATCGGCAATGAAGGCGGCTGGCAAGTCGCCCGCTGCATGTTCTTCCTCAATGTCTTGACCGGCAGCGTCGGCAATGAGGGCGGGACATCTGGCAATACGTGGAACAAATTCGTCCCGAAGCCGTTCACCTCTGCGCCCCCACATGAGGCATGGAACGAGCTTCATTTCCCGGATGAGTGGCCGCTCTCGCATTACGAGATGTCGTTCATCCTCCCACACATGATGGAGGAGGGGCGCGGCAATTTGGATGTGTATTTCACCCGCGTGTATAACCCGCTGTGGACGAATCCCGACGGCTTCATGTGGATGAAGATGCTGCGTGATGAGTCGAAAATCGGCTGTCACGTCGCACTGACCCCGACATGGAGCGAGACGGCGTGGTTTGCCGATTACGTCTTGCCGATGGGTCACGGCGGCGAACGTCACGATTTGATGAGCCAAGAGACGCACGCCGGACAGTGGATTGCCTTCCGCCAGCCGGTGCGCCGCGTGGCGATGGAAAGCGCCGGAAAGCCGGTCAATTTCACCTATGAGGCGAATCCGGGCGAGGTCTGGGAAGAAAACGAGTGGTGGATTCAACTCTCGGCGCATATCGACCCCGACGGCGCGTTGGGGATTCGCCAACATTTCGAGTCGCCCTATCGGACCGGCGAAATCATCACGGTAGACGAGTATTACCGGTGGATTTTTGAGAACAGCGTGCCGGGTTTGCCCGAATCCGCCGCCGCAGAAAACCTCACGCCGCTGGCCTATATGCGGAAGTACGGGACATTCGAGGTCAAGCACGATAACTATCAGCCGTACCTCGAAAAAGGCTTCGAGACGCCCTCTAAAAAGCTGGAGTTTTACTCCCCGTTGATGAAGGCGTGGGGCTGGACGGAGCGTGATTACACGATTCCGTATCCGCTCAAGAGCCATGTCCACCCCGATAACATCAATTTTGCCAAAGGTGAGATGCTGCTGCTGCCCAATTTCCGGCTACCGACGCTGATTCACACGCGCAGCGCCAACGCCAAATGGTTGTACGAAATCAGCCATAAGAATCCGGTCTGGATGCACCCCTCAGATGCCGAACGGTTGGGCGTCGAGACCGGCGACTTGCTGCGGATTGAGACCGAAATCGGTTATTTTGTCGATGAGGCGTGGGTGACAGAAGCGATTAAGCCCGGAATCGTGGCGGTGAGTCATCATCTGGGGCGTTGGCGCTTACAAGAGGACGCAGGCGTGAGTCGCGGCGCGTCCAGCCTCGCCAAACTGAGCGAATCGACGGATGGGGAATTTCGGCTGCACGTCATCCACGGCGCGGCGGCGTGGCAATCCTCTGACCCCGATACGGCGCGAATCTGGTGGCAACAGGTCGGGGTGCATCAAAACCTAACGCACGCCGTCCATCCTGATCCGGTGAGTGGGGCGCATTGTTGGTTGCAGAAGGCGGTCAATGTCCGCAAGGCCGCCCCGCGTGACAATTACGGCGATGTGTGGGTTGATACTGAGAAGTCGATGCAGGTCTATCATGAGTGGGTAGAAAAGACGCGCCCCGCCTCGCAATTCAGCCCAGACGGGACGCGCCGCCCGTATTCGCTCAAGCGCCCGCTGAAACCGGCAAAATCGGCGTATAAATTGGCGAAAGAAAAGGCGCAGAGATAGCTATAAAAACGGCGAGTCTAATTGAAGCGATGGAACTCAAATTGAATATTTTGAGTTGTTCAAGCGTTGATGGGGAAATCACGCCTCTAGCGGGATTTTGATAAAAGCACCGTATACTCCACATGCTCGGTGTTTTTAGCCAAAGGATTTTTCTACCTTGTACCACCTTACCCAAATCAATATCGCTCGGATGCTTGCGCCGCTGGACAGCCCGCAGATGGCCGATTTCATGAACGGACTCGCGGAGATTAATGCGCTGGCAGAGGCCGCGTCGGGGTTCGTCTGGCGGCTGACCACGCCTGCCGGGGATGCTACCGAACTGCGCCCGTTCGATGACCCCGGAATCATCGTCAATATGTCGATATGGGAGAATATCGACGCGCTGTTTCAATACACCTACTACAGCGACCATACCGGCTTTTTCCGCCGCCGCGCCGAGTGGTTTAGCAAGATGGAAACGCCCGCGACGGCCTTATGGTGGATTCCGGCTGGGCATATCCCGTCGTTGGATGAGGCCAAAGAGAAGCTCGACCTTCTGGCGAAACATGGCGCGACTCCCGACGCCTTCACTTTCAGGCAAAAATTCCCCGCGCCAGAGGTGTAAACGCTATCTGAAATCGCGTTATACTGTGAGTCAGATAGTGAGATGTATGTCTCGACATGATATCAATATCTTCACCAAAATCCGATTGATACCATCCATCATCAGTGGACACGGCAGGCCGTATCCCTACAGTAAAAAAACCGTCACGGGAGAATTCGTAGGGACAACGCCCGCGTTGTCTACGATAATCAAAATTGGCGAAGGTGTTGGATATAGAGAGGTAAATAAGCTATGAATGTGATATACCCTGATGTCGTCGAGAAGCAAACCTACACGATTGATGATGTATTGGCGCTTCAAGCCTTACCTGAAAATCAGGATAAAACCATTGAACTCATTCACGGAGTGCTGAGTATTATGACGGGTGGCTCTATACTACATACCATCATTATCAGCCGCCTTGTCACGCTATTGTTGAATTTTATCGAGGCACATCCACTCGGAATTGCGCTGACAGATGGTGCGATTTACACACTCCCAAGCGGTGATTTGGTGATACCAGATGCTTCGTTCTTACAGTCTGGTCGCTATATTGAAGGTCGGTGGCCGACTCGGTTTGACCTTATGCCTGACTTGGCAATTGAGGTGGTCTCACCGAGCAATACCCCTGATAAGTTGGCGCAGAAAGTACAGTTGTATCTGGATGCCGGGGTGCGCTTAGTCTGGGTCATCTACCCGACGACACAAAGTATCACCGTGTATACACCACAAGCCGATGGGACGGCAATTTATCAACATTTGTCACTCGATGGGACGCTCGTGGGCGGGGATGTCTTGCCCGGTTTCAGCGCCGAAGTCCGCAAAATTTTCCCGTTTATCGATGCGTAAATCTTGTTAATGGGATACAAAAACGGGCGTATCTGGTGAGGGATACGCCCGTTTTTTTTGTTTGTCTAACCGCCCAATACCTTATGACACAGGGGTGATGATGGGCTTACTGATTCCCTGCGTAGTCGGGGAGTTCCCAGTGCTTGGGGCTGCGCCACAGGCTGCTGAGGAGCAACTCGCGGATCGAGAGAAATTCCTTCGGCAAGCGGTCATACAGCCGGATGAACAATTGCTCGTGCTGCAAAATCTCGCGCTCCCAGTCGTCACGGTCTACCGACATCAGCGCATGGAATTGCTCGCGGCTGAAGTCTAAACCCGTCCAGTCGAGGTCGTCATAGGTCGGGACATAGCCCAATGGGCTTTCGATGGCGCGGGCGTGACCATTGGCACGTTCGACCACCCACTTCAGGACGCGCATGTTCTCGCCGAACCCCGGCCACATGAATTTGCCCTCGGCGTTCTTGCGGAACCAGTTCACATTGAAGATGCGCGGCGGCTGTGAAATGCGACGCCCCATATTCAGCCAATGGTTGAAGTAGCTCGCCATGTGATAGCCGGTGAAGGGCAACATCGCCATCGGGTCGCGGCGGACTTCGCCGATTGTCCCGGCGGCGGCGGCGGTCATCTCTGACCCCATGGTCGCCCCAGCATAGACGCCGAACGCCCAGTTAATCGGTTGATAGACCAACGGTACGACGGTGCTGCGCCGCCCACCAAAGATGATTGCGCTGATGGGGACTCCGGCGGGGTCTTCCCACGCGGGGTCGATGGCCGGGTTCTGATAGGCCGGGGCGGTGAAGCGTGAATTGGGGTGCGCGGCCTTCTGATTGCTGTCAGGCGTCCAGTCGTTGCCGTGCCAGTCAATCAGATGTGCGGGCGTTGCGCCGTCCATGCCTTCCCACCACACATCGCCTTCATCGGTCAGCGCGACATTGGTGAAGATGGTGTTTTTCTCGCAACTTATCATCGCGTTGGGATTGGTCTTATAGTTCGTCCCCGGCGCGACGCCGAAATATCCGGCTTCTGGGTTGATGGCATGTAGCCGACCATCTGCGCCCGGTTTCAACCATGCGATGTCGTCACCGATGGTTGTGACCTTCCAATCCGATAAGCCTTCGGGCGGGATGAGCATGGCGAAATTGGTCTTGCCGCACGCGCTGGGGAAGGCAGCCGCGACATAGGTCTTTTGACCGTTCGGGTCTTCGACGCCCAAAATCAGCATGTGTTCGGCCATCCAGCCCTCATCACGCCCCAAGACCGAGGCAATCCGCAAGGCGAGGCATTTCTTACCGAGGAGCGCGTTGCCGCCGTAGCCACTGCCATAAGACCAGATTGAGCGCTCCTCTGGGAAATGGACGATGTACTTGGTCTCGGGGTTGCACGGCCACGCGATGTCCTCGCGATCAGGCTGCAAGGGCATCCCAACGCTGTGCAGACATGGGACGAACACATCACTATCGCCCAGTGTCTCATCGACAGCACGCCCCATCCGGGTCGTAATCCGCATATTGACCGCCACATACGGCGAGTCGGTGATTTCGTAGCCGATATAGGAGATGGGTGAGCCGATTGGCCCCATCGAGAACGGGATGACGTACATCGTCCGGCCTTCCATCGCGCCGTCGAATAAGCCATCGAGGATGATGTGCATTTCACGCGGGTTCATCCAATTGTTGGTTGGGCCAGCGTCGTCTTGATTCAGGCTGCAAATGAAGGTGCGGTCTTCGACGCGGGCGACATCGCTGGGGTCTGACCGAGCGAGAAAGCTATCTGGGCGCTTCTCTGGGTTCAAGCGGATGAAAGTCTTGTTCTCGACCAGTAGTTCACACAGCGCGTCGTACTCATCTTGTGAACCATCGCACCAATGCACTCGCTCAGGTTGGCACAGATCTACCATGTCCTGTACCCATGCTTTGAGGCGCTCACTTTTTACGTAGCTGGGAATTTTGACTTCAGGTTGGGCGGCGACATTCATGGTTCTTCTTCTCACTCCCGATGCGGGTTGTTTTCTCAACACCCCTTCACTGTAACATCATTCAGGGTCATCACTAGATAACAAAGCTCCCGCATTGAGTGTGTCTTTTGTCATGCTGTGAAAATATTCACAAATAAATTTTCCTCTCAGCATCCTCAAAATCGCGTTATACTTATCTTTTAGTCTTTCGCCACATATCAGGAAACTACGCCTGTATCACCTTGCCCAACTCAATATCGCCCGGATGCTTGCGCCGCTAGACAGCCTTCAGATGGTCGACTTCATGAACGGACTCGCGGAGATTAACGCCCGCGCTGATTAGAGGATATCTCTTATGAATCACCTGCTAATTCTGTTGGTTATGCTCTTGCCCCCGTTTACCGAATGGGTTTGCGCTTGGCGGGTGGCCGGAAGGATGGAGTGTCCCATTTGGAGATTTATCGAACATCACCCTCAGAAGGGCTGACGCTTCTGATTGCCGATGCCGAGCCACTTTTGTTTTGGAATCGAGATGACTATTAGATGCACAAAAATAGGGGATGGCGCGTTTGCCGTCCCCTATATCTGAGTTGAGATTTTGCCTCGTTGGACGCCTGAGTGGACAGGATTGATCCTGTCCCTACAAAGCAGCCGACTCTGGTCTGGTCGTTATTGTTCTGCTGCGACGGTCACGCCGTAACCGATGGATCTCAGGACATCGCTCGTCTCAGGATTACCGCTGCCGTCATTGGGATGAACGATGGTGATGACCACGCCGTCTGGGAAGGCGTAGGCGTACAAGTTGGCTGACCCGCCGATGATGTTCTCACTGATGACCGGCGCATCGGCGACGGTTATTCCTTCACGCTCTGTCAGGCTCGGAAAGGCTTCGATGCCCAGCGTCGCCGCAAACGCGGTCAGCACCATATCGACGCTCTCGGTGGTGTCTACTTCAAGCCCTTTTAAGACGGTGGGCAGCACGATCACGATCACCGAGTCGCTACGTTCGTAGGCGGCTTCAGCGTCAGGGTCGGATGTTTCTCCCTCAGCGGTAGCAATGGCCTCTAGCGCGGCGGCAGAGGCGATATCGAGGGCGGCGGTGCTGCTGGCGAGAATCAGCGTGCCGGTTTCTTCGTCATAGAATTCCACCCAACCGACGGGCAATGTCGCCGTGAAATCATAGGTGATGGCCTCGTCTTCGACATCTGTGACCGTGACGACCAACTCACGCGGTTCTTCACTCGCGGCCTCATCGACCTCACCCGTGGTTAGCGCCACACTATCCAAGACCGCCTGTGTGATTTCATAGTCCACGTCAGTGTTAACCATCGCCACAAAAATGATGGTTTCGTCGAATTCATAGCCGTACAGGTCTGTGCCTGCGCCATCGAACGCCGGTTTTTGGAAGAATACGAGGGCTGGATCACCTGAATAGACCTCCCCTGAGGAATATTCGGGCAAGCCACGCAAGGCGATTAAGGCCTCTAAAGCGGCGACATTATCCGCGCCTTCGGGCAAATCGAGGGTATCGACCAAACTGGGCGCATAGACGATATAGCCCACGATGCCGCGTTCCAAACTGCCTTCGCCAGTTGCGAGGACTTCTAAGGCGGATTCTGTATTGCTCAAATAGAGTGCTTCATCATCGGATGCGCTAAACCAGTTGGTGGGGTGGGTGACGCTGACGGTTAGGCCGTCTTCGGTGAAGGTGGTTTCGGTCAATTCGTCTTGCGCCACGCTAACATACGCGCAGATGACCAGCGCACAGAGCAGCCCGATAAAACGGAGGGATTTCAAGGGAGAGTGACGGTGCAGAAGCATGAGTTTCTATTACCTCTCTGAGAGAAACAGGGTCAACATCCGTTATTATGCGTTGGTTTAGATCTCCCCGCTGGCTCTCACAACCTTTTGGCTACTTTGCATGTACCCATAATGCCGCACCTTCAAACAGCATTTCCCCGTACCGACAGCTTAAGCCCGCATTCCCAGCGGGCGCATCCCGTTGAAGGCGACCAGTAGCGCGACCCCGACATCGGCAAAGACCGCCGTCCACAAATTGCCGCTGCCTTCGATGGCGAGCGCAACGAAAATCAGCTTAATCCCCAGCGCCAAGACTGCGTTTTGGAAGATCAGTTTACGGGTGAATCGCGCCAGACTCAGCGCCGCTGGGAGCGCGGTCAGGCCGTCGGCCATGAGGACAATATCGGCGGTTTCCATCGCTTGGGCGCTGGCCGCGCCGCCGACAGCAATCCCGACAGAGGCGGCTGCTAACGCGGGCGCGTCGTTCACGCCGTCGCCAATCATCGCCAGAGCGCCGAATTTGGCGGTTAGCTCATGTACGGCGGCGACTTTATCCGCCGGAAGCAAGCTGGCGCGGACGTGAGTCACCCCGACCTGACCGGCGATAGATTGCGCGGCGGCGGGGTTATCGCCCGTGAGCATGATGGTCTGGAGTCCGAGGGCGTGTAACCCGCGCACCACGCCCGCTGATTCTGGTCGCACGGCGTCAGCCAACATCAAGTAGCCGCGCACCTCGCCTTCATTCGCCAACAGGACGGCGGTCTGACCTTGTGACTCGGCGGCGTTGATTTCCGCGCATAAGCCCGCGTCGTGAGGATATTCGGCGTCAAACAGGCGATGCGCCCCAATCGTGATGCGCTTGCCGTCCATCATGCCGCGCACGCCCAAACCGGCCATTTGTTCGACTTGTTGGGCGGGCGGATAGGTATGCGCGATGCCGCGAGATTCGGCGGCGCGGAGAACGGCTTGCGCCAACGGGTGGGCGCTCTGACCCTCAAGCGCGGCGGCCACTGCCAAGACATCGGTACATTGCGGGCAATTGTCAGAAGAATCACACGCGGCGGAACGGGTCGATAATACCGTCGGTTCACCACGAGTCAGCGTGCCAGTCTTATCGAATGCGACGGCCTTAACCTGCGCGAGTGCCTCAAGGTGTGCGCCGCCTTTGATGAGGACGCCGCGCCGCGCCGCCGCCGTAATCCCACTGATGACCGTGATTGGTGCGCTGATGACCAACGCGCACGGGCAAGCAATCACGAGCAAGGCCAGCGCCCGATATAGCCAGCCAGATTGGGTCGTCGTATCGTAGAACGGTGCGCCGAAAAATAGCGGCGGGATGAGCGCGACGCCCGTCGCTAAAATCACGATGGCGGGGGTATACCACTGCGCGAATTGGTCAATCGCCCGTTGCGCCGGGGCGCGGTCACGCTGCGAGTCTTCAATCAGGCGCACCATGCGGGCGAGCGTGGTATCTTCTGCATTGGCAGTCACTCGCACGGTCAACGCCGCCTCGCCGTTAATCGTCCCCGCGTAAACCATATCGCCGGGGGCTTTGGCGGCGGGCATACTCTCACCCGTGATGGGGGCTTGATTCACCCCGCCTGTGCCGGTTTCGATTGTGCCGTCTGCGGGGATGCGCTGACCGGGTTGTACCAAGACTTTATCGTTGATGACCAGTTGCGCTGCGGGGACGCGGGTCGTTTTTCCATCGCGTAGGAGTAGCGCGTCTGGCGGCGTCAAATCTAACAGGGCGCGGAGGCTGTGGCGGGCGCGGTCTGCCGTATAGCCTTCCAGCGATTCGCCGACTGAGAACAGCACCATCACGACGGCGGCCTCGGCATATTGCCCGATGACCAACGCGCCGATGGCCGCAATCGTCATGAGCGAGTTGATGTTTAATTCGCGATTGAGGCGTAAGGCGTTGAACCCGCTGACGGCCACCGGACGCCCCGCCACAATCAGCGACGCGATGCACAGCAGGTCAATCACGATGGATGGGGTGGGGAATAGGGCGAAAATCAGGGCGGCGAGTAGTAAGCCGGTGCCGAGTCCCGTGCCGCTGAGTTTGCCGTCTGGGGCGATGAACAAGTAATGCAGTAAACCCATCACTCCGCCGGGTTTGGCGGCGCTGGAGTTATCTAAGGGGTAGGTGTGTCCGTGGTCATGGTCATGGGTTTCAACGTCAGCGGGCGCGGCCTTTTTGCGGATGATGGGGACGGCCAGCCCGTAGCCGAGCGCCTCGACTCGGTGTTTGATGTCACCCATCGCGGCGCTGCCGGTCACATAGAGCGTGCCAGTCCCATAATCAACCTCGGCTTTGATGACATTCTCAAGCCGCGACACGCCGCGCTGCACGGTGCGGGCGCAGTCGGCACAATCCATGCCGGTGATGGTATATTTGGCTTCAGCTTCAGGTTGGGACATAACACACCTCGAATTTTATAGTGATGAGTTGACATTGATGAGTGATGAGGAACAGCAAATACCAAGTCCAAAAATCGTGAGACTGTAGGGACGGCATTCTTGCCGTCCGTTTTCGGAACAGGCGGACGCCCAGAAGGGCGTCCCTACAATCCATCTGAACATGAGCCGAATTTTGAGAGGGTATTACCCTTTCTCATCACTCAAGACTCAAGACTCATCACTGCTTTATCATCCCACTATACCCCTGATTCGACGCCATCCGATAGGCTATTCGGCGGGTTTGCGCTAAGAGAGACGTAGTATCATAACCGCATAAGAATGATGACGTATCGCTCAAATAGGGTACACTTGGGGAATATGTTTAATCACGGATTGCCTTGCCATGCTCAAACAACTACATCTCAAGAATTGGCGTAGCCTGCGTGATGTCACCATCG
>DAOTTP010000116.1:0-1510 GCA_034437835.1 Anaerolineae bacterium
GGCTCGGTCTTTTTACTCGCGGCGGGACTCATCCAAGAGGCGCTCACGCCGGTGAGCGTGACCGTGACGACTCCGGCGGTTTTTATTCAGCTAGGCGGGGTGATGCCGTTTGCCGGTTCAGTTTTGACGGCGCAGGCGGTCTTGATTATTTTGTGGCTGGCGGCGGTGCATACGGCGCTGACTTATATCCTGTGGAATCTGTCGCTGCAACATCTGACGGCGTTGGAGTCGAGCGTCATCAATAACCTGATGTTGGCGTTTATCGCGGTATTGGCGTGGGTGTTCCTCAGAGAGACATTGGACAGCCGTCAAATTTTAGGCTTGGTCGTTGCGACGATTGGGATTATGGCGGTTCAGGTGCGCTGGGGACGCACGGGGGCGATTGTGGTTGAAGCATAGCCGCAAAACCGGTCACTGTATGAGCGACTCGTCGGGTCGCCCTTCTGAGCCGTCCCTAAATTAAAAACCCCTCACCGGGGGCGATGAAAGGGGTTTCGTTCTGCAAAATCGGCGGGGATGGGGTATCATCTGGCGGATGTGCGATTGAATGTTATTGAGACCCGATTATGACTTTACCGCCTTCCCTGATCACCGACCTGAAGCCATTGTTGCTCCCGTACATGCGTGACCGTGATGAACGGGAAGCACTCTTAATCGAAGCCTTCTACTTGCGCGACCCGCGCCCGTTGGATGTCATCAACCTTGAGGGCGGGGCGGACGTGTTTTACGTCAAATGTATGGCCGACCTGCTCGGCAAAATTGGCTGTTTAGCCGGTGAGGAACGCGAACACACCATTTCGGTACTGCTCAAAATTGCGCGCTCTAAATGCGATGCGCTCAAACAGGCTGAAATTGACCGCTGGCTACCGATTCTGAATGATGACTGTGCGGCGCGTTCGGTTGCCGGCGTGACGAAAGCCGAGCCGCCCCCGCCCGTGACCACCCCGCCGCAAACCAGCGACACCCCGGTCAATGAGCGCGTGCCGAGCGTGTTCATCAGCTATTCGCACCGTGATGACTTATTCGCCCGCCGGTTGATTGATGGGCTACAAAGCGCCGGTCATGCGTGCTGGGTTGACACGTCCAAAATCAAAGGCGGCGCGGATTGGCAAAAGGCCATCTGTGACGGGATTAACGCCTCGTATGCGATGGTGGTGGTGTGCAGCAAAAAGGCGCTAGACAGCGATTACGTCTGGGATGAGGTGCAGTGGGCGCGTAACAAGCGCAAGCTGATTATCCCGGTGATTTTGGAAGATGTGATTGACTCCGACAATTTTTTTGGGCTACACCGCTTTCAAGGCGTGCGCTTTGACCAATTGGCGCACGCCGACGCGCTGAACGTGTTATTGGCCGCGCTCCCCGCCTCCACCGCGTCATCGGGTAGGCCGCGCCGGACGCGCACCCGCCGCGAGTGCGAACTATCCTACCTTGACCGACTCAAGTTTGAGGATTTTCGGCTAGAGAAGTTCGAACTGGCCGAATATGCCGAACTCGGCGGGGTGGCGCAAAC
>DAOTTP010000117.1:0-11431 GCA_034437835.1 Anaerolineae bacterium
TCCGCGCTATTGCCCGCCGCGATGCACGCATTCCGCATCAAACGCGCCCGCCCGATTTGCGCGACGGCGCTCCCCTTATACCACGCGGCATAACGCGCCTCGGTCAGCGTGAGCAGATCAGATAAGCGCGGCGCGGCGCGATAATCCGGCGGTGAGGGAAAGGCCGCGTCTCGGCTGACCGGCGCGAATCGATTCCACGGACAGACATCCTGACAAACATCACAGCCAAATACCCAATTGCCAAATTTTGAGCGCAAGCTACGCGGAGTCCACGTCGGATTCTCAATCGTGTGATAGCTGATGCAGCGATTCGAGTCCAACACGAACGGGCGCGGAAAAGCATCAGTTGGGCAAGCATTCAAACAGCGCGTACAGCGCCCGCAGGTCGGGGACGGGTTCAGCGGCGAGTCGTAGTCGTCAAATTCTGCCGTGGTGATGATTTCCGCGAGGAAGAACAGGCTCCCCCGCCGTGGGTGGATGAGCAAGGTGTTTTTGCCGACGAATCCGAGTCCGGCTTGTTCGCCGTGACTGCGCTCTAACAACGCCCCAAAATCGACATACACCGTCGCCTTGTGGCGCATGTGCTTGATTTCGGCGGCGAGGGCGCGGAGTCGGCTACTGATGACGGCGTGATAATCCAGCCCCCACGCATAGGCCGCGATGCGCCCGCGTGATGGGTCGGCCAATATAGCCGGGTCAACCTCGGCGCGGTAGTCCAACGCGAGCGAGAGGACAGATTTAGCCCCCTTCAGCACCGCTTGCAGGTCGCGGCGGCGTAGGGTTCGGTCTGACCTGTCCATATAATATAAACCGGCCTGATAGCCCGCCGCCAGCCACGCAAAATAGGCCTCGAGGTGCGGGGATGGGTCAGCGCGGACGACGCCCGCCGCGCTAAACCCCAGCGCCGCCGCCCGCGCCAAGACCTCAGCACGGGACAGCGGCGCGGTCATGGTTCGTCTAGTGATTCCGGCGCTTGCGAGACTTCCAACGCCCGTTCCATATACTCAACGCTGAGTTCGGTTGGATTGTGGTCGTTGGTCAAAAAGTCATCGGGGACTTCCATCCCACGGGCGCGCAGATACGTCACTAACACCTCGCGGTTATCGTCATCGTCAAACTCATCGAACGCCTCGCGCAAGTCGCTCAGATTCCCCACCAGCCACAGGAAAAGGTCGGCTTCGGTGCGTTCGGGGTGCGCGTCCATCGCCTTGTACTTACGGATGGCGGTCACAGATGGGCGATACACATGGTCGTACCAGTCCGTCGCGGCGTGTTCCAGCGAGACCGGCTGGTCTTTGTTCTCATTCAAAATGGCGCGGTGTACGCGGATGAGTCCCAGAAAATCGGGGTAGCGCGAGGGGTCGCTCAGACGCATGGATTGATGATGGATACGCGTGCGATTCAGGCTGGTGACTTCTAAGAAATCGGCATACGCGCTGGCGGAGTCGATGTCCTCCTCGGTCATGCCCACATAGAACGGCACGGGAGTCGCCAATTCGGTCACATGCGCTTGGATGGTCTTAGAGGCGAGTTGCTTGGCGACGCTGACGCGGTGGTTGCCATCGCGCACGAAATACACATCCCCAACCTGATAGACCTCTATCGGCGGTAGGCCGAGCATACTGTTGGCAACCGCATACACGCGACTCCAGCGTTCCTGCATCTCATTTTTGCGCGGCAGAAAGGTACTGGTGAAGTCGCGGTAGCGCCCGACGCTGCCGCGTATCTTATCGACGGGGATGTCTTGCAAACCTCGGTAAAGTTCTTCGGTCAGGCGCAGACGTTCGCGGATGTCGTCAAAACTCATCAGTTCTGCCGATTTTCCGCGTAAGACCGCGAACATTTCCTGCCAGAAGGCGCGTCCCCGTGCGTTCTGAAAGGCGTTCATCCCGTCCATTAGGTTACTGTGAAAAGATTGGTCGTCGCTCATGCATTGTCCAGTGAATGAACATCCACTCTCACTATATAGCCGGTTCTCATCACGGACAATAGGCGCTTACACACCGTTACAGGGTTGTAAAAGTTGGTGATTCTGACCGTATCAGACAAAATAGGGGGCATCGCTATCATAAGGAAGACGCAGATGGACTTTTTACCTGTATTTTTGACCGGATTTGTTGTGATTCTAGGAGCTATAACCCTCTTATGGTTGATTAGCCTCGCCGTAAAAGATTCTAGCATTGTTGATATTTTCTGGGGTTTGGGTTTTGTAATTGCCGCGCTGACCTATGCGGCTCAAACCAGCGGGGATTCTGGACGCCGATTGGTGGTGGTCGCGCTCGTGGCCGCATGGGGAGTGCGCTTGGCCGCCCACCTCGCCCGGCGCAATTTGGGCAAGGGTGAGGACTTCCGCTATGCCAATTGGCGCAAGCAATACGGCGAAAAATGGTGGTGGCGCAGTTATCTTCAGGTCTTTTTGCTACAAGGCGTGATTATGTGGCTGGTCTCCGCGCCACTGTTGGCCGCGATGCTTCCGTCTACCCCGCCCGCGCTGACCATCCTCGATATTTTGGGCATCGCGGTCTGGGCGTTGGGCTTCTTTTTCGAGGCGGTTGGTGATTATCAACTGACGGCGTTCAAGGCGAATCCGGCCAACAAGGGGAAAGTCCTCAACATCGGCTTGTGGAGATTCACCCGTCATCCGAACTATTTTGGGGATGCGACCCAGTGGTGGGGGTTTTATCTGATTGCGTTGGCGGCGGGCGGCTGGTGGACGATATTTAGCCCGCTGTTCATGACTTACCTGTTACTCAAAGTGTCCGGCGTGGCGATGTTAGAAACCACCCTGAAAGAGCGCAAACCCGAATACGCCGAGTACATCCGCAAGACCTCGGCCTTCATCCCCATGCCGCCGAAGAGGTAGTTATGAGATAAAACGTGAAACCTCACCCCAACCCCTCTCTATAGGAAGTTTATATCCCGCGCAAACCAGATTCCCCTGCTCGCTGGGAGAGGGGGCTAGGGGGTGAGGTGTTTTTGCGCTAAAATAGAACAGATACGCCATATTCCAGCCCATAGGACGCACAAGACATGACCAAAAATCAACTGTATTACGGGGACAACCTTGATATTTTGCGGCGCTATGTGGCGGACGAGTCGGTGGATTTGGTGTATCTTGATCCGCCGTTTAATTCGAGTCGCAGCTATAACGTCTTGTTCAAAGATGAGTCGGGCATGGCGGCTGACGCGCAAATGACCGCCTTTGATGACACATGGCATTGGGGACAGGTCGCGGAGGATACCTATGCCGATTTATTGGTCTCGGGGCCGTCATCTATTCGTCGAATTATTCAGTCTTATGTTGAGGACGTGATTGGGCGTAACCAGCTCATGGCCTATCTGGTGATGATGGCGGCGCGGCTGGTCGAGTTACACCGCGTCTTAAAGCCGACGGGTAGCCTGTATCTGCACTGCGATTCCACTGCCAGCCATTATTTGAAGATGATGCTCGACACGATTTTTGGGATTCAGAATTTTCGCAATGAAATCATTTGGAAGCGCACTAATGCTAAAGGATTAGCCAGTCGTAATTTGCCGACCAACCATGATGTGATTTTCCGTTATACTAAGTCCGAAATATGGACATGGAATCCGCCATTTACGCCACATGACCCAGCTTACCTGAAGAAATTTTATAAGTATATTGAACCAGAAACCGGACGCCTCTACCAGTTGGCCGATTTAACCAATCCCAATAAAGACCGCCCCAATCTTACGTATGAATTTCTCGGCGTGATGCGGGTTTGGCGTTGGACAAAAGAACGTATGGAAAAAGCCCACGCAGATGGCTTGATTTATCAGGCCAAAGCTGGCGCGATTCCACGCCTCAAACGGTATTTGGATCAACAAGAAGGGAATATGGTTGGGACGGTATGGGAAGATATTCCACCCGTACAACCTCACTCGGCTGAAGCCCTCGGTTATCCGACGCAAAAACCACTCGCCCTCTTAGATCGCATCATCCAAGCAAGCAGCAACCCGGGCGATGTCGTGCTAGACCCGTTCGCCGGTTGCGGGACTGCCGTCAATGCCGCGCAAAAATTGGGGCGGCGCTGGATTGGGATTGATGTGACGCACCTCGCCATCACCGTGCAAAAACGCCAGATGGAACGGCTGTACGGTCTGCGCCCGACTGTCGATTATGAGGTGATTGGTGAGCCGCAAGATGTGGGTAGCGCCCGTGAACTGGCCTTGAATGGCCGTCATCAATTTGAATATTGGGCGATTTCATTGGTCGGGGCGTTGCCGTCTAGCGTCACAAGCACGGTGGGTGGACGCGCTCAAGGCAAAAAGGGCGGGGACGGGGGTATTGACGGTGAAATTGTGTTCCTAGAGCCGGGCAATAAACCCAAGCGCGTGCTGGTTTCAGTCAAATCGAACGATGTGGTTAACCCATCAATGATGCGCGATTTACGCGGGGTGATTGAGCGCGAAAAGGCGGAAATCGGGCTGTTCATCTGTTTGACCACCCCAACCGCTGGCATGATTAAAGAGGCGTTGGCTGCCGGCAAATATAAGCACCCATCGGGCAAGGAATACTCAGTGTGGCGCACCACCGCGTCCAGCGTGCCGCGAAGCCGGCAAATATAAGCACCCATCGGGCAAGGAATACCCACGTCTGCAATTGCTCAGTATCGCGGAGCTATTGGGCGGCAAACGTCCAGAACTCCCCGGCGGGCGGGCGACCTTTGCGGCGGGTGAGCGCATCAAAAGCGGGCGGCGTGCAGATGCCACACAAACGGCGATGGATTGGGGCGAGCATGATGATGCGTAATCTCGCGGGCGTGTGAAAATCCTATAACAATTTTCATCCTGCATCATTTCGCATTCATGACTCATATTTTTACGCTATAATCACCTGCCATGCACCCACCCGGAGGCGATTTTGAACGATACGCCCGATTTTCCTGAACACGAACTGCGCGAACGCTGTCGCGCCGTCCTGACGCTGGCCTCAGAAGAAGCCCGGCGTATGGCACATGATTATGTCGGCGTCGAGCATGTGTTCATCGCCCTGACGCGAGAAGAGGACAGCTTGACCTCTAGCCTGCTGCTGAAGGCCGGTCATAACCCGCGAGAAGTCCGCGCCCAAATCCGCGCCGAAATCAAGCAAGGCGACGGCACGCTTGACCGTGAACTGCCCCTGACTCAGCGCTTACAGATGGCGCTATCGTTGGCACTGCTGTTCGCAGAGAGTGACCGCGTATTCCAGCCCAGCGAACAACATCTGCTGATGGCGATGTTACAAGAGGGCGAATCCGTCCCCATCCGCAAGATGATTGAACTCGGATTCGATGTTAACTTTTGGTTGAATGACCTCATCGCCAAAGCCTCGGAAGAATCCGCCAAATCATCCGACGCCTCAGACTTGGTAGACCGCATGATTCGGCGCATCCGTGAGCCAGACGATGATGTGCTATTCGACAGCCACGATGATTTTGACTTTTTCGATAATGACATCGAATCGCCGCCTATAAATCCATTTTTGGGACGCCCAATCCCCGATCTTATGCGTGGCTCGCACACCCCTTTGTTAGACAAATATGGGCGCGACCTCAACGCACAGGCCAAATTGGGCAAAATCGGCCCCGCCATCGCCCGTGAGACCGAAATACGCGCCATCGCCCGCACCCTCAGCCGCAGCAAAAAGAATAACCCGCTACTGTTGGGCGATGCTGGTGTCGGCAAGACCGCCGTGGTCGAGGGGCTGGCCTATGCGATACAAAGCGGCAGCGCCCCCACCGCCCTGCTAAAGTGGCGCATCGTGCAAATCGAAATCGGCGTCTTGGTCGCGGGGACGAGTCTGCGCGGTCAATTTGAAGAACGGCTGCTCGGTATCTTAGAGGAGGTCAAGCACAGCGGCAACGTGATTGTCTTCATCGACGAAATCCATACCATCGTCGGCGCTGGCGAGACCATCGACAGCAACCTCGACGCCGCCAATATCCTCAAACCGGCCTTAGCCCGTGGCGAAATCATGTGTATCGGCGCGACCACCCACGAAGAATACCGCCGCGCCATCGCCAAAGACCCAGCGCTAGACCGTCGATTCCGCCCCATCGACATCCCCGAACCGTCTATGGAAGACGGCATCGAAATCCTGAAAGGCCAGCGCCACCGCCTAGAGACTCACCACGGCGTCGTCATCACACAAGAAGCAGTCGAGGCCGCCGTCAAGTTGTCCGTCCGCTACCTGACCGACAGACGCCTGCCCGATAAGGCGCTTGACCTGTTGGATGAAGCCTGCACCCGCGTCGTCATCCGCACCCGCAACCCAGATGAGGAAGAAACCGGCGAAGCCAACGAAGTCCGCGCCGATGATGTGGCCGTGGTCTTGAGCGAATGGACGGGCATCCCCGCCGCTGAAATGACTCGTGATGAACGTCAGCGCCTCGCCAAAATTGAGCGTGAACTGCTCGCCCGCGTGGTGGGTCAGGATGAAGCCGTGCTAATGGTGGCAGACGCCATCAAAACCGCCCGCGCCGGACTCGGCGACCCGAATCGCCCGATTGGGACGTTCCTATTTCTCGGCCCATCCGGCGTCGGCAAGACCGAACTCGCCCGCGCTCTGGCGGCATCCCTGTTCGGCAGTGAGGAGTCCATGCTACGGTTGGATATGTCGGAATTCCACGACGCGCACACCGCCGCCCGCCTGATTGGGTCTCCTCCGGGGTATAAGGACGCCAACCGAGGCGGTCAACTCACCGAAGCCCTGCGCCGCCGCCCGTATTCGGTGGTGCTGCTGGACGAAATCGAGAAGGCCGCGCCGGAAGTATTCGACCTGTTCCTACAGGTATTCGACGAAGGCCGCCTGAGCGACGCCCACGGGCGCAAGGTAGACTGTCGCCACTCGGTCTTTATCATGACCAGTAATATCGGCAGCGTGGAGGGCAATCGTGACGCGCTCGGATTCAAAATCGGGGATGCGCCCGTCGCCCGCGATTTCCGCGCCTACCTCAGCAAATATTTCCGCCCGGAATTCATCAACCGACTGGATGAGGTCATCACGTTCAACGCCCTCAGTCGTGATGTCGTCCGGCGCATCATGGATAAGCAATTGAGCGATGTGTATGGCCGGATGACGGCTCAACGTCTGACGCTACACTTGACCGACCCCGCCCGCGAGGTCATCATGCAGGCCGGTTTTGAGCCGAGCAACGGCGCACGCCCGATGCGCCGCGCCATCGAGCGCTTGCTCACCCGCCCGCTGAGTACTTTCCTGTTGAGCGAGAGCCTAGAGCCGACCTCTACCATCACCGCCGATATAGGCGAATCGACGGGGCGGCTGCGTTTCAGCGCCCATCCCCCGACGGCCACCTCACCGATTATCGTGGACTCGCAAGAAGTCCCCGCGCTGCCGTCCTCCGCTGGAGAAGGCGAAGACGCCAATATCGAAGGGTAAGTAGGGACACCGCACCGACGTGTCCGCCATCATCTACAGGTCAAAAAACATAACCACACCCTACCCTCAACGTCGTTCGCCCGGATTGCGCGATTATGATTACGCGCAATCCGGCGCGTATTTCATCACCATTTGTACACATCAACGTTTACATCTGTTTGGGGAAATAACGCTGGATGCTGGAATGAATCTCAACGAGATAGGGCAACTCGCGCATGATTATTGGTGTGCAATCCCAGAACATTTCCCAATGGTTGAATTAGATGCTTTTATCGTTATGCCAAATCATATTCACGGGATATTGGTTTTAGGTGGGGGCAGCGCGGACACGGCAGTGCCGTGTCCCTACAATCAGGCCGAAAGGGATACGTCACAACAGGCACGCGGGGATGCGTCACAACACAATACAATCGAACAACGGGGTCGTATAGAACCATCCGACAAGATAGCGTCAAAAGGCAATCCTAAAGATGTCTCAAGGCCTAATGAAAATCAAGCGGCGACGTTCGGAAAACCTGTAAAAGGGTCGCTGTCTATCATCATTGGCGCGTACAAATCTATCGTCACGCGAACCGTTCGACAGGCTATCGATCCACACTTGACGATATGGCAAGGACGATTTCACGATCACATCATCCGTAGTGAGGTCAGCTTAAATCGAATTAGACACTATACGCTCAATAATCCGGCGTTATGGCATGAGGATAGATTTTATTTGCCTTAAAATGTGACAGGGACGACTATAATTTTACGGCACATCCGTAGATATGCCGTATTTTCAGAATCGGGATTTATCCCTCTGCGATGAGGTCTTCAATCGCGTCAATGCCCGGCGCGGGGACGCGGAACGTCCAGAACGGCTCAGGCGGAATCCACGGGGTATTTTCGCGGGTCTTATAATATTGTGCATAGCCGTTCGGGAACCACGCCTGCAAGAGCGCGGTGGTCTCTGTATCATCCGCGCTATAGATAATCATCAGGTCGCGGTTTGGGTCGAGATGCCATTTATCATCCGGGCGGCGAGTCAGGTTACGGTTCAATATCTGCGGCAGACTTGACGCGGCGATATCGCCGTTGGGGAATTGTCCGGGCGTGACGCCCGCCTCAATCGCTACACCGCGAAAATCGAGGAAGTGCGCGTAAGACAGCAAATAAACATTGCCCCACCCCCCGCCGCTTTCCACGAAGCCGCGCATGAACTCGCCGGCCTCGCGCTGCGGACTCCACGACGTTTGATAGAAATCGTCATACGGGCCAAACAAGACGCGCTGCGCCTGCATCCCCGCCAAGAGCGCCACGACAGACGCAATCAATACCCCTGCTGGGACGCGCCAACGGGATGGCAACACCGCCCCCACCCCGCCAATCAGACCCATCAGACCGAACGCCGCCAACAGGTAGGCAGACGGCATCGCGCCGCTGGCACGAGTATTGCTGGGGTTCTCAATCGTATTGGCGAGCGCCGACGCCGACGGTATGAGCATGACCATCAAGGCCAAGACGATGAACAGCGGCACAATATCGCGCCGCCGCACGCTCCATACCGCCGCCGCGCCTAACCCGCTTACGAGTAATGCGCCGCTCAACGGGTCGAATACCGGATAGTTGGGGGCGTTATGCAGCCACGCGATGTCGCCGCGATAGGTGAACATCCCCAACGCCCGCACAAAATTATCGCCCAACACCGGCAGATTTTTCCCCAGCGCATCAAGCCGTTCAGTAATCGTCGCAGAACGTGAGATGCACCCACCGTTGGTGTCGTACTCACAAATGATGTCTTCACCCAATAAACGCCCAGACGCCCGCCGCCAGAAATCATCTGGGAAGTCATTGGCAAAACGCAGCAGCGGCACAAACACGGCAAAAGATACCACCCCCATCACAATCAGATTCATCAGGTAGGCCGTCCGCTGATGCGATGTGCGTGCCACGAAAATGATGCCCATGAACGCGGCCAATACCGCCAATACCGGCAGCAGTCGCAACGCCTGATAGCTGTATAGCCCCAAACCGAGCATCAGCCCCGCCCAAAGCGCATCGCCGCGCCGATTCCAGCGCACGAATCGCACCAGCGCCCACAGCAATAGACCGGTCACCAGCGGCGTGAGCATAATCCGCAACGAGACTCGCGTCACGACCAAATGCCAGTAACCGACGGCGGCCAATAGCGCAAATAATAACCCGAACGCATCGGCATGCCGTGTATCTTCCCCGACGACAGCGCGCCCCAAGAAATAAAAGGCCAGCACGCCCAACAAACTCTCTATTGCCGCCGCCAGCTTGAGCGTGTGGAAATTGAGGCCACCAGTCAATGACCCCAACATCGCCACGACATACATCTGAATCGGCTCACGCCCGCCGTTATTCGAGAAGAAAATATCGCGTGAACCGTCAGCCACACGCTGCGAGTCCATCAATTTTTCGATATGGTCACTGGTCATCTCGGCGGGGAGCGCGTCAAACCCGGCGAAGCGCATGTATCCCGCGATCAACAAGACTGCGACCAGACCAACCATCACCCACGGTTTCTGACGTGGCGCACGGGCAATGCGCGTCCAGAATCGCGAGAGGGCATACAGCGGTTTGAGGTCACGCGGCCAAAATGCGATGCACAACATCTCGACACTGAGAATCCAACCCACCACGCCCAAAAAGGTGAATTGATTGCGGTCTTGCCCCAGATACGCCAGCGCCATGAAGGGGAATGCGAGCGCAAACGCCAACCAGCGGAACGGCATCGACTCTGACGGCTCTGACCAGTTTGGCCGCGCCGAGGTCTGGCCGCTATACCACGCGACTCCCTCAGCCAACACGCCAAAGACCGCCGCCATAAGCCACCCCAACGCGCCAGCCGAAACAGGGGCAAACGATAACAAACCGAGTCGCCCGTTGACCATAACCGGCGTCGCCACCGCCCAACACCCGATTAAACCGGACAGCACCGCCGCCAGCCACAATACCAGCCGTGCCAGCACCCACCAATTCACTTGAATCAAGGCATCGGAGTCAACACCGCTTACCCCAGATACATACACCATCGGCGCGGGACGGCGGACGCGGGTGGTCGTCACCGCACGCAACGCCCCCAGCGTCGAACGCGGGGAACGGAATAATTGGCGTAACGCTTCAGCCAGCGTCAGGTCATCAAACGGGCGTTGTTCAGTCATGGGAAGCGTCCTTAGAGGGCTTACGCGCCTTCAAAGCCAAATTGACCGTCGAGCGACCCGGCGGCTCATCCAATACATTTTTCTTGTCAAACCAATTAAAGGCCGCCAAGCCGATCCGAATCGGGTTGTACCACGGGGCGTCGGGGCGGTCAAATTGCGTGCGGTCAGCCGTCTGCGCCATGCCTTTGGGCAACGCGCCGCGCTCTAAGAGGGGCTTGCCAATCCCATAGACCAAATTGTGGATGAATGGGAAGGCGTGATGCGTGAAAGCGCGTTCGGCCTCGACCTCAAAGCCCGCGCCAAGCGCCGCCGCCCGGAGTTGTTCCGGCGTATACAGGCGGACATGATTCGCCCATATCCCCGCGAAAACGCCGTGCTGAATATGCGTTTTGAACACGGTTTCGAGCGTCTTGTTGATCGGATCCCACCAAAATGGGTAATTGGCGTGTGGGACGGTCAGGACGGCCACGCCACCCGGTTTCAGTACGCGGAACGCCTCGCGCAGTCCGGCCACATCGTCGTCGATATGTTCCAGCACCTCGCTCAAAATCACCGCGTCGAAGGTATTATCTGGGAACGGTAATTGATAGATATTCGCCCGCAACAGGGTCGTATCGGACAGATGACCGACGTTCGCCCGCGCCTTGTGGATGACGTCTTCATCTAAGTCTGCGCCGATGAGCGTAGCTTTGCTGGTATAGCGCAGCATATTGAGGTAGAAGCCGCGTCCGCACGGCATATCGAGGATTGCCATATCATCGCGGGGGTTAACCCACTCAAAGATGGTCTCGACTCGCTTTTTGAAGGCCATATCGGCCTCATTCCGCGTCATGTATTGGATGGTGGATTTGTCGATGGGCAT
>DAOTTP010000118.1:0-27442 GCA_034437835.1 Anaerolineae bacterium
CATCCGCAGCTATTTATCTACGGCGCGCAAACAGGGCGTCAATGTGTTTCACGCTCTCTATGAGGCGTTCTTAGGTACCCCCTTTACCCCTTCCCTAAAATCCCAGCCTGAGTAGTTACAACATTTGTTTAATATCACAATGAGTCAATTTACCCCCTGTGTTCGATGGCGCGGAGTTCGGCCTCGGTCAATGCTTTGTCGTTATAACGGGCGTGCAGGTCTGGGCTGAAATTGGCGCTGACGCGCAGCAACCATTTCCCCCCACGCGGGCGCATAATCGAATAACAAGTCGTGCAATGGACGAGCTTATTGCCATCCTCAACCTTGAGCGTTGGTTGGCCGCAAATCACACAGCGCGACAGGAAAAACGCACGCGGTTTATCTGGTGCAGGCGCTTTCACGGGCGGCCTCGCGGGGGACAGTTTTGGGGCAGAGTCTTTGGTCGGCGGCCTGACTTTTGGCGTAGCGGGCTTGGGCGACTTGGATACGACAGATTTAGGCTTGGACGCGGGAATCTTTTCTGGTGAGGGCGTCTCGGGGCGTGCCGAAGCCGGTTTTTTGCGGGTTTTATTGATTCCAACCGCCACCAACCCGACCCCGCCCGCCAAAACCCCTAACAGCATGACCGTCCCAAAATCGAATCCGCCAGATGGCGCGGCGTTATCGGTAAAAGACGATGGCAGAGTCGGCAAAATAATCGCCGCAATGACCGTCGGCTCACGGGTTTGGGTAACGGTGACGGCGGGGCGCGTCAGGGAATCCAGCGGCGGCGGGGTTGGGGAAGGACTCTGGGTCGGGGGCGGAGTCGCGCTGGCGGGCGGGGTGAACAGCATCGCCAACAGGGTTGAATCTGGGTCAGAGCCGTCCAATGTGCTGACGCGGCGCGGCAACAGGCTCAACGCGCCGCCGTCTGTAAGTTGTGCGCCACCGTTGACGAAATCGCGTGCGCCATCCAACGCCACTGGCAGACTCCCTAGCGCGGGGAGCGCGCCAAACAGAATCGCACACGCGGCTGGTACGGCCTCCGGCAACGGGCTATAGGTCGTGATATAAGCCGTCACGCCGGGGAATGCTTGCCAGTCGAACGGTGAAAACAGCGCGACGGCCACGGTTTTATCAGCGGGGAGCGCCTTCACAAGCGTTTGCTGAGTCACATCGAAGGCCGCATTAGAGGTGAACACTACAGCCAAATCGGTATCGCGGGCGGTGGTTGAGGCACGGGCGATGTCATCCGGCGACGGGCTTTCGCCGATTCCCAGCCATGTGATAGTCGCGCTGTAGCGCTCACATTCGGTACGAATAGCCGGACGGTTGGCCGGATAAATCACGCTGATGCGCTGACTGGTCGAATCCAGTGGGATGACGCCGTTCTGGTCGTATGCCACCGTCACCCCCGCGTTGAACAGGTCACGGACTAAGGCCGTCCCCGCGCTCGCGTTCACGCGCTGGTCGGCGGTCAGCGGGTCTAGTGGCTGCCAATCCAGAATCCCATAGCGTGATTTGGCGTCCAGAATCCGGCGCACCGAGTCATCAATCCGCGATTCTGGGATTCGCCCCGTCCTCGCCGCTTCAACCACGCCCGCCATCGCCGCGATTTGACTCTGCGGGCTGAGGTTCGCGCCAAACGCGATGATGTCTACGCCCGCCAGCACCGCCAAAACCGAGGCTTCTGGGTAGCTGTATACGAGGTCGATAGCGTCCATCTCAATCGCGTCGGTCATAATCAAGCCAGTGAAGCCCAATTCCTCCCGTAGCAGTCCGGTCACGACGTTATGGCTCAACGAGGCTGGGATGCGCTCTAGGGGGTCATACGCCGGAAACCAAATGTGCGCGACCATGACCGCCTCGACGCCCGCCGCAACCGTCCATTTGAACGGGGCAAGCTCCACGCGGTCAAGCTCCTCACGCGGGTAATTGACCATCGGTAGCGAGGTGTGCGAGTCTTGTTCGGTGTCGCCGTGGCCGGGGAAGTGCTTGGCCGTCGCCAAGACGCCGCCGCCTTGCATCCCGCGCACCAGCGCCGCCAACATCTGGCCGGTACGCTCTGGCTCTGAGCCAAAAGACCGCCGCCCTATAATCGGGTTGCGGAGGTTGGTATATAAATCCGCTACGGGGCCGAGGTTCATATTGACCCCGACGGCGGATAGTTCTCGCGCCAGAGTTTCCCCGGTGCGCTGCGCGAGTCCGACATCGCCGGTAGCGGTCAGCAGCATCATGGCCGGCAGAGTCGTGAAGCCGTCTTTCAGGCGCGCAATCACCCCGCCCTCTTGGTCGGTGGTGATGAACATCGGCACGCCGCCCGCCTCGATCACGGCGGTTTGCCATTGGTTAATCAGGCGCGTGGTCGATTCTGGGTCGCCGACGTTGCTGGCGAACAAGACCGCCGCCCCCGGCTTCCACGTCTCTAACAGGATGCGTCCGGGTTCATTCAACGGCGTGCCGTATAGGTCAACCATGAACATCTGGCCGACCTTTTCCTCTAGCGTCATGCCCTCCAATAGCGTGTCAACCCGTGACTGGGCGGCGGCGGGGCGAATCAGGAATATATAACAAAGCATCAGCATGACTATCTGCCGCCGGATTGTCTTGTGAGGACGCCCCATGAGGCGTCCGTACAACACGGATTGCCGTAAACCATCACTCATGATTGTGCTTAACCCTATGGTTAACGGGAATCACCGTCACGTCCTAAAATTCCCCGTACTGATTGAACAGTACATACCAAAAATTATCGCGCTCGGTGGGGGTCATCAGGCGCGGGCGTCCTTGCCCTTCGATGATGCCGGGATAGACCATCACGCTATGCAAGCGCCCCTCATAAATATACAGTTCATCGACCATAAAGCGCACGCCCGCCCAAAATGTCTGGTCAAACACGAAATTCCCCAAGCCGTAATGCACGAACGCTTCTTCGCCACCATAGCCGGGGATGACATTCAGCGTCTGCGGAAAATGCGCCTGTGTCCCGCCGACATAATCCGCGCCCCAACTCGCATAGGTCGCAAAATCAATGCGCTGCTCATCGGTTGGATTATGCTGGTCAAACTCAAAATACTGCACGGTCAAAATCACGACATCGTTCTCAGCCTTGAGGCGCGGTAGTTCGGCGTGCAGCCATGCCCCGTCACACAAGGCCGCGCCGGGGTTGCCCCCATCACCATCGACGATTGCGTAATACGGCCCGACGGCATTACAGGCCAACCACGCGACTCGCCCGCCCGCGCCTTCCCATAAAAATGGTTGACGCGCCGCTGCCAGCGTTTTTCCACCGCCTACCGTGGCGAATCCGTCGGCGTGCAGGGTATCCAACGTACTCAGATAGGCGTCATAGCCATAATCATTGTTGTGATTGCCGGACAGTTCAATCAAATCCGCGCCCAATAGCGTGAATAATTCCAGATGTTCCGGCTTAGCGCAAAAGCTGGAACTTCCGCCGAGGCGCGGCGACTCCACTGACGGGCAGCCTTCAATCGCTGAGACTTCACTGCTGATATGGAACAAATCGGCGCGGGTGGTCAGTGGGGCAATCGCCGCCGCCGCCCATTCAACGCCGTTAGAATCAAGCGCGGTGGTCGTGCCACGCCCCAGCGCCGTCACGCCGCTGACCATCACCCGCGAGAGTTTGGCCGGGTCAAAATTGGGCGAGTCGGACTCAAAGGCGAGGCCGTATCCGTTAGCCAATATATCCACCGGATGCTGACCGCCGACCATCAGAATCCGCAGGCGCAAATTCAGCGCGTCCCACGGCAGAATCGTCCAGCGCGAACGGTCACGGAACAAGTCATTTTGCACGGCCTCGGCGGTATCTAGCGTGCGAATATCCGCTGAGAGCCTCACGCCGTATCCGGCCAGAGACTCGCGAGTCGCGGCGCTCACGGTCAATTTGGAGTCCGCGCCGCCCGCAATCACGTTTGAGAGTGACGACGGGTCAAGGTCATACAGCGGGCTGGGATAGGCGGCAATCGGGACGAACAGCGTCACGCCGGACGACGGGACAACCGTCGGAGTCGGGGTGGGGTCAGCGGTGAGAGCAGCGGCATAAAAATTGAGATATTCCGGCAGATGGTCGCGCCAATAATCGTTGTTGTGTTCACCTGTAGGATTCACGATATAGGTATGCGCGATGTCTGCGCGGCGTAAGCGGGCGTCCATGATGTCTAGCCCCGGCGCGGCGTAATCATCCGCGCCTCTGTCCAGATACAAGGCGGGCGCGGTCTGAGGGGTGAGCATCAGTGCCAAATCCAGCGGGTTGGCCCCTGGCGGGGCATGGTAGAGGTCAAAAAAGGCGCTATGTCCGCCAATAGCGCGGAACATCTCAGGATTCGATAGTCCGATCTGGTACGCCCAGAATCCGCCTCGGCTGATGCCGCCGATGGCGCGGCGCGACCCGTCCAACGGGAAACGTCGTTCAAAATCGGGGATGAGGTCAAGCACGACTTTGCCCCACGACGATTCGCCAAATTCGTTGGTATTGGCCTCGTCCTCACCGAACGGCATGACCACTGCGAACGGCTGGGCGGCGGCCTCTAGCCCCAATTCGATCAGATGATGGTCATCAGCGTTCGAGCCGTGTAGGAAAATCAGATACGGGACGGTTTCGCCGTCTGGTACGCATGGCAGATAGACCGATACATACACCTCGCGCCCAAACCGTGGATTCGGGATTGCGACGCGTTGGGTGGAGGGGCAAGTGCTATTCCCCTCACCCCCTGCCCCCTCTCCCACAAGGGGCGAGGGGGGAAACGCGACAAAGCGAGAGGGGGAAAACGCGACAAAGCGAGAGGGGGAAAACGCGGCAAAGCGAGAGGGGGAAAACGCGGCGAGATAAGATGATTTATTTTGGGCGGACGCCCCATGGGGCGTCCCTACAACACGGGTATTGGCTAATCGTCTTGCAACCCGCGTCGTTTTAAGCTCATCCCTCATCACTCCCAACTCATCCCTGCTTTTCAACCACCACGCCACATATCGCCGATTGTCATAAGCGGGCGTGATCTCAAAACCGGCGTCTCCGGCGGCGGCCAACCACGCGGCGGTATCTATCCAGCGAGGCGCAATCATCAGGCGCGGGGCGGTATCAGGATTCAGCGGCGCATCGACGGCAAATTCTTCTGGCGTCGGGTAATACACCACGCGCTTATCCGACCACGCGCCGAGATAATAGCCCATCTCCCAACCCAACCAGTGGTTATACACAATCGTCCCCAAGCCTTGCGCGTTGATGAACCCCGCAAGGTCAATGATGTCCGCGTCCGGGTCACGCGGCGTAGACGGCTGATAATACGGCACAATCAGCGACACAGCCATCAGAAGCGGGAACACATACCGTTTGCGCCTGCGCGACAGGGTGGTAATCAGCGCGGCGGCGGGCAAGGTAAGCAACAGGGCAGGCGGCAAAATATAGCGCTCATATAGGTTAAACGGCAAGATGATGTGGGCGAGGATGTAGAGCAGGGCGAACCTCACCCCTAAATCCCCTCTCCACAAGACAGGGGACTTCCAAAAGCGCGGCTTAGACACGTTAACACGTTGAGGGGAGACTGGTAACTGACGTGTTAAGAGGCGGAACTTCCAAAAGCGCAATTTAGACTCCCCATCTCCCCATCGAGAAGGGGGAGGGGGGTGAGGTTCGCGCCGAAGCAGACTAAACACTACTCCAACCCCTATCACCCAGTTTCCATATACCCCAAACCCCGCACTCAGCGAGTCCCACCAGAATCGCGCCCGATTCCCCCACTCAGACGGGTCAGCGAAGGCGCGATACGGGTTGTTGTTGACGGCGGCATAGGCGTTAATCGACTCGCCGGGGCGGAGCGCATCCCATAAGAATAGCAGGCCAATCCCCAAACCAGCAGACCACGCAAATCGCCACAACCTCACCCCCCACTGGGAGAGAGGGAGTAGCATCACGATAATTAACGGTAAGACAAAAATCGCTTGCTGTTTGCTGGCAAAGGCCACCGCCCACGTCGCGCCCGCGAGTCTAGGACGGTCATATACTGCCGCCGCTAAACTGACCGCGAGTCCGGCCATCATCAGCGGGTCGGTCAACGCCATAGAATCAAAGCCGACAGCCACCGGCGATAGCGCCCAAATCATGCCAGCAATCATCGCCGTCCAGAAATTACGGGTGATTCGGCGGGCGAACATCATCAGCGCTGTACAGGTGATGAGTCCCGCCCAGACCGACGGCAGACGCGCTGCCCATTCTCCCAACCGGAGGTCGAGGTCTAGCACATTTGAGGGGTTGACCGTCACGCCCACGGCTTGCATCGACAGCGCCATCGCGTAAATTGGCAGCGGCGGCTTATCTAATGTGCCGGTCAGCCACCAATCCCCGTGGACGGCGGCGTTACGCGCAAACGTCGCAAACCACGCTTCATCCCCGTGAAAGCGCAAATCGGCGTTCAGGGCGTGTAGCCGCGTGAACCCCGCCAACAGCAAAATTAGCAAAACAGTGAGTCGTCTCATGGTAGAGGGTTATAATCGGCGGTCATGTGTTTATACAACCCCGGAAAGCCTACGCCATGACGGTGATTTACTTTGATGATGACTCGGATTTGAATGCGATACGCGGGCGCAGCGCCGGAGTTTTGGGCTATAGCAGTCTAGGACAGGCTTTCGCTCTGAATCTGCGCGACAGCGGCATACCAGTTTTGGTCTCCGCCGACACTGGGCGCGAATTGGACGCCGCCGCTGAAGACCGGATGACGGTTGAGGACGCGGCGGAAGTTGCCCGCCAATGCGATATGCTGATCGTGACCAACCCCGATGAAGCGCTGCCGCAAATGTACCTAGACACCATCGCGCCACACCTCAAAGCCAATGACTTGCTCATCTTCACCAGTGGCTATAACCTCGCTTTCCGGTATATCGAACCGCCCACGTTCGTCGATGTCGGGTTGCTCGCCCCGCGCTCATCGGGCGAAGGGATGCGCGGCAATTACCTCAACGGAACGGGGTCGCTGACCT
Organism: Anaerolineae bacterium; assembly: GCA_034437835.1. Classification (GTDB taxonomy): domain Bacteria; phylum Chloroflexota; class Anaerolineae; order Aggregatilineales; family Phototrophicaceae; genus Flexicrinis. The sequence goes on from DAOTTP010000118.1 coordinate 6,973, forward strand.
TCATCTCAGTGGTGCAAGATGCCAGCCGCCAAGCCTTCTCGCGCACATTGGCGCTGGCGGAAGGTTCTGGGTTGCTGCGCGGCGGCGCAATCGAGGTCACAGTGGAACACGAGGCGTATCTGGCGCTGTTCGTACAACAGGCCATCATCCCGGCCTTCCATCACATCATGGTCACGGCGGCGGAACTGCTCACCCGTGAGGGCATCCCGCCAGAAGCGGCCTTCGCTGACCTGCATATCGCTGGGCGCTTCTTTGACTATCTGCTACAGGCCAACCGCGACGGCCTGATGCCGACCCTCATGCAACAGCCGCTAATCGCGCAATACGCCGCCCTGAGCCGCATGGCACGTTTCTCCGAACTGCGTTTGGAGAGTATGATGGAATCCTCATTGAAGGAAATCCGCAGCGGCGCATTCGCCAAAGAATGGATGCGCGAACAAGAAGAAGGTTTTGCGCGGCTCAACCGTCTGCGTAAACAGGAAGCGGATCGCCCTGTCTGGGATTATGAGCAACAGACGCTTGATTTGATGCGCGACGCCTGACCCGCCCCGAATCCGCGTTATAATCAACCTTACAGAAAGACACGGAGGCAACAGACATCATGACTCTCGCACCCGCCCCTGAACGAATCGGCATGTCGATGGAAGAATTTCTTCGCCGGAGCGCTGAGTCAAAATTCGAGATTCTAGGACAGGAGATTGTCCCCAAAGTGCCGACAGTATCGGGACATAGCAAAACCATCAAGCGCTTGGTTCGAGTATTCATGCCATTCGAAGATAAAAAACTGGGTGAGGTATTCTCTGAAACCACATTCGTCCTCGAAGATGTTTCAGATTGGATACGTGGCTCTCGTATCCCAGATGTGATGTGGATTGGTCGGGAAAAACTTGATGCGTTCTATGGAATTGTGAGTGAAGCCGATACCAAACCGTTCGTCCTGATCCCAGACATCGTGATTGAAGTGCTGTCACCTACCGACAAATATAGTGAAATCGCCAGCAAAGTTGACTTCTATCTGCGCGATGGTGTGCTACTGATTTGGGTGGTCGATTTCGACGCGCAAACCGTGGTCGTTCACGCCGCAGAAAAATCCCCGGTCATTTTGCGCGGGACGGATACGCTCACGGCGGGCGAGTTGCTGCCGGGGTTCAGCGCCACGATTACAGAGCTATTCTCACACGGGGCATAAGGCCAGCATGTACGCCGTGATTGGCCTCCCCCTATAATGGTTAACCCGCACCGGGGTCTTTTAGCACAGAAACTTCTGCGCTTTAGCGTTCAAGCACTTAGTTGCTCATTAAGAAAAAGGAACTAGCTTATGAAAATCCCATTCGGTGGACGAATCCTATTGCTAGGATGTGGCGCAGTATCGCGCTGCATACAACCCCTCTTGCTGAAACATCTCGACATGGATTTCAGCAAATTCATCATCATGGACATGATCGATCACCGCGTCGAAATCCCAGATATGCTGGCGGCGGGCGCACAATATGTCATCCACGAAATTAACCAGAGTAACCTGACCGATACGTTGATGCAACACGTCAGCGCGGGCGATTTGTTGATCGACCTCGCGTGGAGCATTGAAACTACCGACATCATCCAATGGTGTCATGATAACAATGTTACCTACGTCAATACCGCCACTGAACTCTGGGATGGGTATGATGCCAGCGTCCCCCCCAATGAGCGCACGCTCTATGCGCGGCATATGATGCTGCGCGAGATGAAATCCAACTGGGTGACCACTGGCCCTACCGCCATCGTAGAACACGGCGCAAACCCCGGATTGGTCAGCCATTGGACGAAAGTCGCCCTGACGGACATCACCAATGCCATGTTCAATCAGGGGGTCAGTCCGCTCAAGCACGCCGCCTTACAAACGCACCTCGATAAGCGCGAATGGAATCACCTAACGCACCTGCTGGGCGTCAAAGTCATCCACATCAGTGAACGCGATACCCAGATCAGCGACCAGCCGAAGCGGGTTAATGAATTCGTCAATACGTGGTCTGTGGAAGGGTTTTATGAGGAAGGCATCGCCCCTGCCGAGATGGGCTGGGGGACACACGAGCGCCGCTTGCCCAATAACGCATGGATTTACGACTATGGCCCCGGCAACCAGATTTGCCTGTCCCAAATGGGCATCGAGACCTATGTACGCTCATGGGTTCCCCTTCACGGTGAAATCACAGGGATGGTGGTGCGCCACGGCGAGGCCTTCACCATCAGTGACCATTTGACGGTGCGCGATTCCAAAGGCCACCCTGTCTATCGCCCGACGGTGCATTACGCTTATCACCCCTCATCGGCGGCCATCGTCAGCCTGTGGGAACTCAAGATGCGGAATTATGAGATGCAGCCGGTACAGCGCATCATGCGCGATGAGATCATTGACGGCATGGATGAGTTGGGCGTGTTGATGTTAGGACATGACCTGACCGGATGGTGGACGGGCAGCCAATTGGACATCCATGAAGCACGCAAGCACGTTCCGGGTCAAAACGCGACCACCTTACAAGTGGCGGCCTCGTTGTTGGGCGCGATTACGTGGATAATTCGCAACCCCGACAAGGGCTTGTGTGTGGCCGATGATTTGCCGCACGAGGATATTTTGGCCGTCGCCAAGCTGTATCTCGGCACATGTCTATCGGTTCAAACCGATTGGACACCGCTCAAGCACCGCAAAGACATCTTCAGTCCATGGAACGGAAAACGCTTGCATGAGGACGACGTTTGGCAGTTCGACACATTCTTGGTGAAATAATCGGCATGAACATTAATCGTCAAAGGACGGGGCATCACGCCCCGTTTTTTGTTTCTTCACACGACCCCCGCAGACCGCAGACGCTCAACCTCCGCATTAGACAATCCGAGGCGCTCGGCCAGAATCTCAGACGTGTGCTGGCCGATTTGCGGCGGCGGATAGCGTACCGCGTCGGGCGTATCCGGTAGCAACGGCGAGGCCACCATTTTCAGCGTTTGACCGTTCGGGAGTTCGGTCTCGCGGATGAGATGGCGGGCGCGGGCGTGGTCATCGTTCAGCGCCTGAGTCACGGTTTGCACCGGACCCGCCGGAATGCCCACCGACAAGCATAGCTCAACCCAATAAGCCGCCGTTTGCGCCTTGAACACCGATTCGAGTTCAGCGATTAAGGTCACACGATTCACGACTCGCGCTGGATTGGTCGCATAACGCGCATCGGCGGCCAAATCTGGGCGCTCAATCAGGCTACACAACGCCCGATACTGCCCGTCATTCCCTACCGCCAATGCGAACGGCATATCGGCGGCGCGGAAGTTCTGATACGGGACGATGGTGCTGTGTGCGTTGCCATAGCGCCCCGGCGTCTTACCGCTGACCAGCGCGGAACTCGCCACATTGACCAGCGCCGAAAGCTGCACATCCATCAGCGCAATATCGACGTGCTGCCCCTCTCCGGTGCGCTCGGCGTGGCGCAACGCAGCCAAGACTCCAGACAACGCAAATAATCCGCTGAGGACATCGGCCAGCGCCACCCCGACCTTATAGCCGTCGCCGTCGGTGGGGCCGGTAATGCTCATCAGGCCGGACATGGCTTGGATGATGTGGTCATAGCCGGGGCGGTCACTATATGGGCCGGTCTGACCATAGCCCGTGATGCTGACATACACCAGCGACGGGTTATGACGCTTGAGCAACTCGTAATCGAGGCCGAATTTCGCCATCTGCCCCGGCTTGAAGTTTTCTAGCACAATCTGCGACTGGGCGGCCAATTGTTGCGCGATGACCTGCGCGGCGGGCTGCTTCAGATTCAGCGTCAAACTACGCTTATTGCGATTGACCGCCAGATAATAAGCCGACTCACGGTCTGCGCCGTCGCCCGCCCACGGCGGCCCCCAAGCGCGGGTCTCATCGCCTTGCGGCGACTCGACCTTGAGGACATCCGCGCCGAGGTCGCCCAGCAGCATCGTGCAATACGGGCCGGCCAATACCCGCGTGAAATCCAACACGCGCACACCGTCTAACGACACAACTCACCCCGCCGAGGTCGGCAAATCGGATGAGGATGCTGGGTTGGTGCTGGTGCTGGTCTTAGCCACATTCGGGTTGAAGCGGTTTTGATTGCGCTCGTCTTTTTGGCGCTGTGCCTCGATGAACGACTCGATGCTGGGGACGGCGGTGCTGACTTGCCCCCACTGTGAGGTCTCGGAGGTCATCACTTCCAGCGTGCCGCTGACATAAGCGGTATAGGCGGCGCGGAAGAACGTCTCATCGGGGATCATCTCGGGGTCGGTCAATTGCGCGTCGGCGCGCTCTAGGTTATTGGCCGCCGACTCGTAAATATCAGCGAACCGATCCCACTGAAACAGGTCGGCCAACATGCTAAAGAAGCTGGCGACGCCCGGCAGCACAATCGAACAAATCGCCAAGAACGAGGCGACGGTTTGGGCGGGTAGGCAGTTATCCGGCCTAACAGCCGCAGAACATGTGCCATCACCTGTGAAACCGCCAATCGTCAACACAAAGACGGCCAGCGCCGCACTGATGCCCGTCAGAGCCGAGAACAGCGCCTTAAAGCGATTAATCTGTACGCTGGCTTTGCGGTATTCCTCTTTGCGGAGCTTATAGTACGTCCGTTGATCGTCCAACGCGAACCGGTCAAACACATAGTAGCGTGCGAACATGTCCTCGCGTGAGAAATTTGGCATGATTTATCTCCTTATTTATCCCGCGCTGGCCGGGTTGACTTTGGACGCAATCACCGACTCGAGTTCGGTGGGGGTTTCTGGCAACATGCCCATGTTTATTTCGGCGGCACGCATCTCTAGCATCCGGCGGCGATGCACCTCATCCAAACTGGTATACGGTTCGAGGTTCATCAAATAGCGAAAATACTCACGGCGTAGATATTCTGCACGCAATCGGTTTTGCAACCAGAGCGCTTGTGGCGGACGGTTGCCTTGTAGGGATGCAAGCGCTGCCGTCGCCGATGCGATGACCGCCTCTACCACCCCAAGTACAGCAGCCATCGTCGCGTTACTGGTCAACGTCAATGTCAAGAACGCTCCAACGACAGTCGCAATCACGCTCAGGATGATGAATGACAGTTGGAACAGGCGATGCGTGTTCTGATGGACATAGGCTTCGTGGTCGCGTTCGCGGAATAGGCGCAGCAAGGGTTGTTCCAAAAATTGGATGTCCTTACGGAATCGATCAGCGGCGGCGGGGTTGAGGGTTTTGAGCATCTCCTCTAATCGAGCCGGATCTAGCAATTGAAAGTCGTTTTTGATCGGGTCTGCCTTGAGTTTTGGGAAGCGACGACGCCATTCTGGGGCTTTACGGCTACTGGGGGATTGTTGTGAGACGGGCTGCGAGGGCGGTTTGACGGTCTGCCCCGGCGTAGGATTAGCCGACATGGTGTTAATATCTCCTTGCGCGTGTATGTCTAGCGCACAGTATGGCGCAAGCGGCAAACCGGCGCAACAGATTCACGCTACCTATCGGGCGGTGGGGTCGCGGCGGGTGCGCGCCGGTAAAACCTCAATAGTTGGTCTATGTTGGTATCACGATACCGACATATCATTATAAAAGAAGCAAAACAACGTCGATGAGTCATGTCGGCGTCTTTTTATGCCTACTGGATAGGCGAGAGGGGTGCGCTAGTGGAGCGCGCAGAGATCAAACAAATCGAAGACAAGAATTTTAGACACCTGATGATGGATGTGGTTTGGTTCGGCCTCGCGCTGACCGCCACCGCCCGCTTTCTCTCCGTGTTCGCTATCCGCCTCGGCGCAACCCCCGCTGAACAAGGACTCTTGATTGGCCTGCAAGGGTTGGTCATGGGTTTCTCGACGCTTTTTGCGGTGCGTTGGCGTAATCGTTTTCAGACCACCTCTGAAGCCATTATCATCCCCGGATTTTTCTTCCGGTTTTGGTTCTTGCTACCCGTGTTCACGCCGTTTTTCCCGCAGCCGTTCCAAGTGCCGTGGCTGTTGTTCTCGGTGGCCTTCACCGGCATAGGTCAAGGCATAGCCGGATCGCTATTCCTCACCCACATGCGTGAGGCGGTGGGCGACCAGCGTGTGAGCGTGCTGTCTAGCCGACGCTTTGCGGCGATGAATATCGGCTTGTGCATCACGGCGGTGGCCTTCGGCTGGATATTGACCGTCATCCCGTTCCCACTCAATTATCAGGTCATGTTTGGCGCGGCCTTCATTTTCAGCTTGGTCAGCCAATGGCACGTCACACAATCCAAGACGCTCTACCCCGTTCCGGTACTCGCACCGGTTGACTCCTCATCCCAAGAGCGCGTCTGGAAATTACCGGGCTGGAGGATTGTGATTGTCGCCGGAATCGTGACACATCTGGCCTTTTTGAGCGTCAACGCTATCATCCCAATGGTGCTGGTCAAGACCATGCAGGCCGATGAAGCCTATATGGGGATATTCGGGCTGATTGAATTGGTCGGCGGGATTTTGGCCGGCCTGTCTGGGGAGTGGTTCTTGCGCCGCATGAGTCCACGCCGCTTGACCGGCCTTGCTGTCGGCATGACCGCCGTCACGCCGCTGGTTATCGCGTTTGCGCCGTCGCTGAGTTTCGCGCTGGGCGGGGCGATGCTCAACGGCATGGGCTGGACGTTGGTCGCGATTGGCCTGTACTCGGTTTTGGTCGAACGCACGCCCAATCACCTGATGCCGCGTGCCACCACCCTGTATCAGCAAATGTTGGCAGTGGGGACGTTTGTCGGCCCGTTGATTGGCAGCACATTGGCCGGGGCGGGCGTCAATTTGTTGGCTGTGTTGTTGATTGGGGCGGGCTTGCGGCTGGTCGGCGGCTTGGTATTGGGGATACATCGGCGCGATTTCGGCGGATTATTCCTCCGCGCACCCCGCGCCACGGTCATCCCCACGGTTGCGGCTGGTGATTAGTCGTCGATTTTACCAATTTTCGCGTTCAGGTCGTTGAAATGGGCGACGGTATGGCGTTGGAATTCCTCCAACTGCTTCATGACAACGCGGATTTCTTCCCCTGCGCGGAGGTTGACCTCGTATTCGATGTCGTTGCGTACCTTATCGCGTGAGGCTTGGCGATTCTGACTGATGAGGACGAACAGCGAGAGGAAAATCGCCTCCAGCGACACGACCATCGTCAACAGGCCGAACGGGAACGGGTCAAACGCGGCCAAACCCGGTATGATATTGATATTCCAGACAATCCACACGAAAAACCAGATGACGCTGAAATAGACGAACCGGATGTCACCGGCAATCATGGTGAGAAAATCTGAGAGCTTTTCGCCAAAATTGGTCGCGCTACTGATCTCATCGTTCGGATTACGGATGGTGCGTTCTTGCACGACCTTGTTAGAATCGCGCAGGCGTTTCCCTAGCGCCGCGAGCATGTCCAGTGCGGCGGCGGGGTGGGCGCTGACCAAGATATGTAGGTCGTTTTGGTCGATGATGATGAGCTTGGTGTTTTTGAGCGCCCGCGCCCCGGCGGAACGTTCCTCGCCGCTCAACAGGGAAAACTCGCCGAACAAATCCCCTTGCTCAACCACGCCCAGTCGCACGCGGTCATTGGCGTTGTCCTGAAGGAACAGTTCGACCTCCCCAGACTCCACCACATACATCTCGTCACCATCGTCACCTGCTGAAAAGATGTCCTGACCGGCCAGAAAATGAGCCTCATCAAGCTCATTGGCAAGCGTCGCTAGTTCGTGTTCATCCAGCATGTGGAACAGCGGGATGGTGGTTAAAATTTTGGGATTGGCAATCGGCATTTTATCGTCCTTCTTGTGGGAGATAGCTTGTCCATAAATAGATTCTAGCTCAAAAAACTAAACCCCATATCATCCGTTTGACACTTGCCCATCACCTCTGACGAGCGTATGATTCACCGCGATAGACGACCTCGGATGAGGTTGGATAGAAAGAACCATGGACAGTCATCCTCGATTAACCATCATCGGCGGGTGACGACGCCTCAACTTCCCCCGTAAGTTCCCGCGCCGCCGCCCTCCACCCAACATACTCCCACAAGGAGGGCTTATATGACCTTGCGTGCGCGCATCTTCCGTACCCCACTGCGCGAAGGAACGGTGTTCAGCCGTGCTGACGCTGTGATTTTGCTGATTTTGGCCGCCCTATTGTATTTGGGCGTCCACCTCGCCACCGATACCCCTTCCATCATCACTGGGCCGATTATCCGGCTAGACGCCGATACCCTGCCTTATTATGCGTTGCTCTCGTTTGGGCGGATGCTGGCTGCATATATCCTGTCGCTGGCGTTTAGCATCGCCTACGGCTATTCCGCCGCCCGAAGCAAATCCGCCGAGCGCTGGCTGATGCCGGTATTGGACGTGCTGCAATCCGTCCCGATTTTGTCGTTCCTGCCGGTGGTATTGTTGGCCTTGACCGCCATCCTGCCCCAGCGGGCGGCCATCGAAATCGCCGCCATCGTCTTGATTTTCACTAGTCAGGCGTGGAATCTCACCTTTAGCTTCTATCAGTCTATGCGGACGCTGCCCACCGAATACCGCGAAGCCGCCGCCGTCTACCGTTTCAGCCGGTGGGTGCGCTTTAAGAATGTCGAACTCCCATTCGCTTCTCTCGGCCTGATTTGGAACAGCGTGATGAGTTGGGCGGGCGGCTGGTTCTTCTTGATGGCGGCAGAGATTTTCACGCTCGGAGACCGCGACTTCCGCTTACCGGGGCTGGGCGCGTATCTCCAGACCGCCGCCGCCGAAGGCAATACCTCAGCGCTGCTGGGCGGGTTGGGCGTGCTGGTTGCGATGATTATCGCGCTTGACCAATTGGTCTGGCGTCCGCTGCTGGCATGGGCGGAACGCTTCAAAGTCTCACAGGTCGGCAATGACGACCCCGCCGAGTCGTGGTTTCTCAACGCGCTAAAACGGTCATGGGTGGCGGGCGCGTTCACTGACAAGGTGATTGCCCCTCTTTTACGCCAAATTGACCGGCGGCTAACCCCGTCGGCGGCGCTCATCCCTAGCCTAGAACCCGTCGAGACCAACACCTTATGGAACTGGCGCAGCATCCTCATCGGACTGCTCGCGGCGGGAATCATCATCTGGGGCGGGATTTCTACCGTCGGGCTGTTGGCGCAATTGCCGCTTCAAGCGTGGTTAGACATCGCCGTTGGCGCGGGCGCGACTCTGCTGCGCGTGGTCATCGCAGTAGCGATTGCGCTGGCATGGACAATCCCCGTCGGCGTGCTGATTGGGACGAACCCGCGTGCGGCCAAAATCTTGCAACCGGTGGTACAAATCGCGGCCTCGATTCCGGCGACGGCGCTGTTTCCAGTGCTACTGCTCGGATTATTGGCGCTGCCCGCCGGAGCAAATATGGCGGCGGTGATTCTGATGCTATTGGGGACGCAATGGTATCTGTTGTTCAATATCATCGCCGGAGCGTCGGCCATTCCGCGTGATTTGGGATTCACCAGCGACCTGATTGGCTTGCGTGGCTGGCGGCGTTGGCGCACCCTGACTCTGCCCGCGTTGTTCCCGTATATCGTCACCGGCCTGATTACGTCCAGCGGCGGCGCGTGGAACGCCAGCATCGTCGCCGAATACACCAATTTCGGCGGCCAGACCAGCCGCGTGATCGGACTCGGCGCGTTGATTACCTCTGCTACGGCGGACGGCAATTATGCGCTGCTACTGGCCTCGACTCTCGTGATGGTCAGCATGGTCGTCCTGACCAACCGCCTGCTCTGGCGACGGCTGTATCGCCTCGCCGAATCCCGTTATCGCATGGATCAGTAAAAATTAGAGGAGACTCCTATGATTGACAACACCCTGCTCAACATTGACCATGTGACCCGCGTATTCGGCAAGGGAGATCGCAGTTTCACCGCCGTCAAGAACATCACGCTCAAAATTCAGCGTGGCGAATTTGTCGCCCTACTGGGGCCGTCCGGCTGCGGCAAAAGCACCCTGCTGCGGATGGTCACAGGCTTGATTAGCCCGTCCGGTGGCTCTGTGCTGTATCGCGGGCAGCCGGTCAACGGCATCAACCCGTATTCGACGATGGTTTTCCAGTCGTTCGCGCTCTACCCGTGGCTGACCGTGTTGGATAACGTCGCTCTGGCGCTGGAAGCACGCGGCGTCGGGCTGGAAGAACGCCTCAGCCGCGCCGAAAAACTACTTGACCTCGTGGGCTTGGACGGATTCGAGAGCGCCTATCCGCGTGAATTATCGGGCGGGATGCGCCAAAAGGTCGGGTTTGCGCGGGCGCTGGCTGTCCAGCCGGAACTGCTCTGCCTCGATGAGCCGTTCAGCGCCTTAGATGTCCTCAGCGCCGAAACCCTACGCGGCGAATTGATGGAACTCTGGTCGTCCGGCCAACTGCCGACGCAAGCGATTCTGATGGTCAGCCACAATATTGAAGAAGCGATTTTGATGGCAGACCGTGTGGTGGTCATGGGCAAAGAACCCGGCCACATCGTCGCGGAATTTGCGGTAGACCTCATCAAGCCGCGTAGCCGCACCCAGCCGGGGTTTGAAGCGTTGCTAGACCGCATTTACGGCGCGATTGCGGGCAAGACTGAAAACGAGACCACCGAAGTCGGGACAGCTCCGGGTGCGCCGGGTCAGACGCGCATCTTGCCGTCGTCGTCGGTTGAGGCGATGGCCGGTATGATTGACCACCTGAGCGAGACGGCCAAAGGCTATGACCTGTATAAGCTGGAAAATGACCTCGGCATTGACATGGGCGACATGGTGCAGACCATCGAAATGGCCGAGATGTTGGGGTTTGCCACGGTGAATCAGGGTGACATCGCGCTCACCCCATTGGGGCAAGCGTTTAGCGATGCGTCGATTTTGACGCGCAAGGAATTGTTCGCCAATCGCGCCCGCCGTCTGCCGATGGTGAAGTGGATAATGGACATGCTTCGCGCCGTCCCAGACCAAATTTTGCCGTGGAAGGTGTTCTATACCGCCCTACTGCGCGAATTCCCAGACGATATCGCCACCCGCCAGTTGGATGTGGCGATTGATTGGGGGCGTTACGCCGAATTGTTGGATTACGATGACCGCGACGAGACCCTCAGCCTCGACCCGTCGGGCGGGCGGGCGAGTTAAATCACGTCCATCAAAAACTTGGCGACGCCGATATAAATCAGCAGGCCAGTGGCGTCCACGGTGGTCGAAATCAACGGCGCGGAAATCATGGCGGGGTCGATTTTGAATCGCCGCGCCAATAGCGGAATCACCGACGCGATCACGTTGCTCCACGCGCACACGACCACCACCGCTGCCGCCACCACAAACGGCAAGGCGCTAGACAATCCATCGCTCAACATCACGCGCAACAGCGCCACCGCGCCTAACATCAAACCGAGGATGACGCCGGAAACCAATTCACGCCGCACCACGCGCCAAATATCACTCTGGCGGATGTCGTTGGTCGTCATCCCGCGAATCACCATCGAGACGGTCTGGCTGCCGGTATTGCCGCCCGTGCCAATCAACAGCGGGATATAAAAGGTCAGCGCGACCACCGTCTCTAGCTCATTTTGGAACACGCTCAAAACGTGGCTGGTGATGAATCCGGCCACAAATAAAAACACCAGCCAGACGAATCGCTGCCGGATGACCTGAAACATCGGGACGCTGAAATACGGCTCACCCGCCGACTCGCCGCCCATACCGCCGATACCAAGCAAATCTTCGGTCTGCGCCTCGGTCAGCACGTCAATGGCGTCGTCTACCGTGATAATCCCTAGCATCTTGTCGTCGGGCGTGACCACCGGCAACGCCAAAAAGTCATAGCGTCCCAGCATCCGCGCCGCCGTCTCCGCCTTTTCGGTGGGGAGGACGGTGGTCGGGTCTTTTTCCATAAAGTCGCGGATTTGCTCACTGGCCTTGACGGTAATCACGCTCCGCAACGAGGCCACACCAATCAGACGGTGGGCGGGGTCTAGGACGTAAATATCGGTGATGGTTTCATAACGGTCATTGGTGCGCCGAATCAGCGCGAGGATTTCCGCCGCCGTCATGTCTTGATTGACGCGAACAAATTTGCGCGTCATCAAACGCCCCGCCGAGTCGGGCGGGTACGTCAACAAATCGCGGATTTCTAGCGCCGTGACCGGGTGCATATTCGCCAAGATTTCGTCTTGGCGTTCCGGGATGTCATCGGCCAACATCTCCACGAGGTCGTCCATCGGCATCCGGCTCAATAATGAGGCGGCACGGACGGCGGGCAATTTGCTCAGAAGTTTGTGGGAGGTATAACTCGCTACCTCGTCCAAAACCTCAGCCGCCGTGTCTGGCGTCAAGACGTTGAACAGCGCGTAGCGTTCGTCATCATCGGTCAGGCGTTCGAGGATGTCGGCGATGTCTTGGGAATATTGGTCTTCAAGTAGAACGCGCAACGCTTCGGTGCGGTCAGGGTCGGCGAGTTCATCATCCTCGAATAACTCGTGGACTTTTTCTTCGAGGTCATCTGGCGTCAAGTCAATGACCGCTGTGTTCGTAAGCATTTCTTCCGGCATCAATACGCGCCTCTCTACGTGCCGATTGGCACGCCCCTAGGGCAATATAAAAACTTGCCCTGCCCGGTGTATGGATAGGATTTTGGGGTCGGACTGGTCGCGTCGTATGAGGGAGGTTGTACGCGCAAAAGAGGGGCGGGGTGAATTCGGTTTCCCCCGTGGTGCGCGTGAAGTAAATCGCAGGGGGGGAATTACAGGCCGAAAACACCGCGCCCTAAGCGCGGCAAACTGTCATCGACACTACGTCTGGGTATACCGTCTTGCGACATTCTCATTTCCCAAAGATGCCCATCGGGGCAGCACCATCATTATAGCCCGACGGGGTGGTTATGTGCGAGGAAGAACCTTCAAAGACCCGCAGATGCGTTAATACCTCAAGAAAATACACCGGGTTGAACTGCGCGATGACCGCCCTGATTTGCTCATCAGGTGGGAGTAGCCGGTGATATGCGCCCATAGACAACAAACGCTCGTACTGCGGCCTGTGATTTCGCAGATGCCGTTCAACCTCGCTGACGGTGAAAGTCGGCAATTTCAGCGTCGCCGGAATCTCATCTACGGCAAACCATAGCCACGGCGCATCGCCGCGCACCATGCCCCAACGCCCTTCCATCAGATGAAAGAGCGCCTCGGCATAAACATCGCCCAAACCGTGCAGCCAAAGCCACCCGCCATCATCAGGCTGGATGAATGGCGCATCGCCGCGTTGAAACCCCAATTGTGACCCGACTCGGCTGGTCGTCTCATACGGCATGGTAGCGCGTGAGCCGCGCAGATGGGCTGGCCGCGCCAACGGCGACTCGTCTGGCGAGGTTGAGGCCAAAATCACCTCACCATCCGTCCATTCGACGTGCATTGTCCGCCCGCCTAGCGTGAGGACGCCATCGACAAACGCCTCACCGCCGACTCGTGCGATACGTGAGCCAGTCGTCTGGTCGCGGACATCCAACATCGGCCCGCTGCTGGATTGGATGTTGCTGTGCAAGCTGAGGCTGGTCGTCGGCATCCCTTGACGGTCAATCAAGTGATTCAGGCGTTCGCCCGCCCAAAACTCATCAGTGCGCGGATTGGTCAACCATGACCCGGCTTGTAATTCGCCCAAAATCGCCCGGATTTGCGACTCCGACGCCATGCCCGTAAATAACCCGGTCAGTGGTCGGACGCGCACCGACGCCTGTGGGCTTTGCTTGATGAGGCTGAAAATCTGTTGGACGACCACCGACGGGCGAAATGCGATGGGTGGTCGGTCTGGCACGCCATCCATCGCCAATAATGTCTCAAATATCAGGCGCTCTAGCGTGTTCCGGTAAGCACAGGTGACATGGATGCTAGATTGTCGCCGCCGCCCGCGCCCAATGCGTTGCATCAACGCGCCATATTCGCCCGGCGCACCCAAGAGGATGATGTGGTCAATGCTGCCGATGTCGATGCCCAGTTCCAACGTGCTGCTGGCAAAACACAACGCCACTTCCGCGCTAGAAAAACCGTCCTCAACCTCTAGGCGGCGTTCGGTGGAAAGGTTGGAATAATGCACGTAAATCGCCTGACCGAACGGTTGCTCGGCCTGCCGGACGGCGGCGGCATACCCTTCGACCTCGGCGCGGGTGTTGCAGAATAACAAGACCTTCCGCCAACCCAACCCACTCGCTTGGCATAATAAAGCTATCAACGCGGCGGAGTCGCCGTCAGTCAAGGCCAAAAAGTCGGCTTGAACAGACCTTCCGCCGCCCATAACTACTGCTTGCGCCCCTGAAAAATAGCGCCCCGCCACCGCCTCTGGTTTGTTGAGCGTGGCGGATAGCATCACCCCTTGTAGCGCTGAGTCGCGGGTTTCTCCGGCTTGATGGGCATAGTCGCGTACCCAACGCAAGCGATTGAGTAAAACGCGCAACTGGTCGCCGCGTGCCGTCCCATCGAAAATATGCAATTCATCAATCACCACGGCGCGGACGGTACTGAACAACGCGGGGCGGGTGGTCAACAGTGAGTCGAGCGATTCTGGGGTTGTGATGAGGATGTGCGGGGCGTGTTTGCCCGTGTCGAGGATGCCTCGGTCTCCGGTGCGGATACCCAACCGCAACCGCAATTCGCTCAACTGCAAATGCAGGCGCTCATACAGGTCATTGACCAATGCGCGGGTTGGCGTGAGATAGAGCAGATACAGCGCAGAATCGGGATTGGGCGGGATGTGGCGCTCAATCAACGGCGCGATGGCGGCCTCGGTCTTGCCGCTGGCGGTTGGGGCGCACAGCACAACATCCGCCCCATCCAAAATTAACGGGGCGGCGGCCAATTGCGCGGGGGTGAAGTTGCCGTGCTGTGCGAAAAACACCGACCATGTGCGCGGCAAACGGTCTTTCAGCGCCCTTGCCGCCGCGCTCATCGTTTATAGCCCCAAGCCTTTCCGCAGTTCACCAACCATCTGAGCGCCAGCATAATCGGCGTGTAAAAACAGCAAATCACACAGATGAACACAGGTGCGGATGACTTCTCGCAAGTTCATATTGTGCTGTTTCAACTGATACGACAGTGTTTTTGTGCCTTCCCCAATCAAGTGATCGTAGTCCTCCGAACGCCGGTCTTCAAACGGATACCCATAGGCGGTGGCATGATACTTGAGCAAGGTTTGTATGAAAGTCTGGATGTCGTCGTGGATGTAGCTGTCCTCCAGCCGGATAATTTGTTTTTGAGACAGCCACGCGCCCACCGGCATCGGTTTATGTTTCTCTTTCTCGTCCTCAACCATCGCGGTCAGCGCGAACAAGAAAAACAGGTTGGTTGGCTCATCAAACGCCAGCGGATAATTCGCGTTCACCCGTTGCGGAATCATCACTTCGTCGATGCGGTCTCCGTTATCGCTGATTGCGCCGTAAATCATCGCCTGATAAAAACTGTCGGCACGTTCACGCATATTGGGGCGCAAGAGCGAATAATGTTCGGATTCGTCAATCAGCACCGCGAGTCCGCTATAGCCCACCAATGTCGCCAATCGGCTTATACGCAACAATAAATAGGCATATTGGCGAGCGTTTTCACCGTTACGGTAGAGTTTTGGCAGCTTACTGGTATATATACGGGGCGCTTCTAGGCCAGAAATCCAATCCACCAGCGCGTTATGCTCAACTTGCGAGGTGTTTCCGCCATCGCGTAAACGGCGCAACACGGCTGCCAACGGGCAAGTTCCGCTCGATTCCTGTATGAATTGATTCAGAATCGCCGGGTTTTCTAGCGCATGAGCAAACAGTAAGCCCAATCCGTGTGCCGTGGTTTGTGGATAGCGAATCGCGTTGACCAAGCCCTTGTACATCTCATTGGGTTTGCTGGGCGGCATCTCTTTGAGGTCGAGGCTGATGCTGGCGACCAAAAAATTCGTTTCTAGCGCCATCCGCGCCGCCAACTCGACAAAATGGCTCTTGCCATAGCCGTAATCGCCAATCACTGCCACGGCATCCCCGCCTTCGCTGGCCGTTTTGCTCAGGGCGCGGGCGAGGGCGGTACGCTCGACTTTAAGGCCGATGGTGAGCGCCTCGACCTCGTTCATCGGCACAATCCCAACCCGCAATGCCTCAACGGTCTGGCGGGCATGGAAGGCCGATAAGCCCGCCTCTGACGACTCTAAGCTGGAATAGGTTGGCCGCCGGAGTGGGACAACTTGGCGGGGTGAGGGCGGCAATTTGGTCTCGAAATCACGCGCTGGCAACCGAAAACGCATACCGGACTCAAAAATCACTTCCCAGACTGTGCCGCCGTTGCTCATCCCCATCAACTGGCCGCGCCCCAACTTGGGGTGAACCACTTGCTTTACTTGTGACATGGCTCATCCTATCGGGTTAATAAGGCGATTGCTGGGCGTCATGAAGCGCGTTGAGCGCGTCATGTCCGCCGCGAATCAGGCCGACGGCTTGTTCTGGGCTAATCATGACCTCCCCATTCACGATTTGATCATGCCACAGCGTGACCAACGTCTTGACGAACAACCGGCGGCTGCTGACATCCAACACCGAGTCATCGGCGGCCTGTGCCAGTGTGGTGATGTTTTCCGATTGGACATCGTTGCTGAGGGATGATTCTGGGTAGGCTGTCCTGAAAATCGGCATCAGCCGTCGCCCAACTTCAGTCAAGAATGCCACGCCTTGCAAATCAAGCTGTTTTTCGAGGTTGATTTGCGGGCTAAACGGATTCGAGCGCGAGAAATACCCCGGCGCATCAACGCGCTGTTGCAACGCCGGATACTTGGGGATGACCTCATTGATGAATACCGGCGGCACGGCATAGACGAATAGCGCCCCCGGCAAATCCTCACGGCAGCGGTCAATAATCTCACGCAGATTATCCGTCGCCTCTTTTTCGGGTTTGCCGCCGATGCTGGTCATGCGGTCTCCCTCATCAAATAACAGCGCGAGGCCGTTATATTGCAAGGCACGCACGACTTGGCATAACGAACGCAACATGCGAAAGGCGTTGTTTTTATTGATTTTCTCGGTGACGCCAATCAATTTGAGGTCACGCATGTCTTGATTGGTGACTTCTTCGCCGTGCAGCCAGCGCATCAGCGACTCTTCACGTCCTTCATCACCGCGTATCAACGCCCGACAATACCCGACGATGGCCTTGCGATACGATGGACTGTCAATCACGATATTATTTTCTAGCGATTCGAGCAAAGCCTCGATATTGGGGTGCTGCTCAACCGAGGGGTCACGCGGGTCAATCCCATCAGCGGCCAACAGACGTCGCAACGTCCCCTCAATTAAGCGCACGAGGCCGGGGTCATCGCTTTCGTCACCGTCAGGGTCGCGCCACATCACGGCAGAGGCCACCGCGCCATACACCCGCTTTTGGTCGTTATACGGACATTCTTTCGGGCTGAGGTCAATTTTGCTGACCGCAAAATTGCGCCGCCATGCGAGGTCGCGCACGCAATATAAAAAGTGCGACTTGCCACTGCCATAGCCGCCGACCACCAGCTTAAACGTCGCGCCGCCATCCGGCAGATAACTATTCAGGTAATGGGCGTCTAATGCGTTAATCAGGCTATCGTTGCCGACGTTATAATGGCTGACCCCGTTGGCGGGCGGCGTGCCGGATTGACCGAGGACTTCAATGATTCGACGTGCCTGAAATTGTTCTAAGACGCTCATGGTCAGCTTTCCCTCTCAAACACGATGCCGGACATATACTTTCCGTCGTGCGGCGCATCGCCCGTGACCAGCCAAATCATGCGGTCAGGGCTATCGGTCTGAGATTTGGTTGCGACGTGCAGATGAATACTGTACCCGTTGGGCTTGAGGTCTTTGAACTTTTGCAAGTCGTAAACGAATTGAGCGCGGGTGTAATCAGCGAAACTGCGCTTGCTGGGTTCAATGCGGAAATTGCGCCCCTGACGCAACATTGTCAACTCAAGGTAGCACTCCATCAGGTTCACACTCGGCTCACGGTTGGCTTGCTTGCGCGATAAACCTTCCCACGCCTTATACAGCAATTCCATCCATTTCGCGCCGTCCTCACCGCGTTGGGCGATGAGTTTATCGGCGGCGTCATACGCCTTGAGGACGCCCTCAACCGATAAGGTCACTTTGGGGATGACGACATCCTTGCCATAGCGCAAGACGGCGGCGCGTTTGTTGAAATTCACCTCAACCTCATAACGCCCAATCTCATATTTAGAGCCGTTGACCTCTAACGGTAAGCCGCGCCCTATCAACGCCTCTTTTAATTCTTTGCCGAATCCGAAAGCGAGATCGCTATTGGCTTGCCGTAGGCGTTCTTGGAAGGCGGGCAGTTGGCGGGCGATTTGCGGGTGGTTGAGCGCCTCAAGCCCGGCATAGGCTTTGCTCAGGCGCACGACATCCGTGTCTGCCCGCAACGCGCCAAGCGCCTCTTTCAGCGCCGAGAGCGTCTTGCCGTGGGCGCGCAAGTCGCGCTGGAGGCCGGGGCGCATCGGCTCTGAACCATGCTCCTTGACCGCCTCAAAGACGCCCAATTCCGGCAGGCTCTGGCCGGGATTCAATTCAGCCCAGTCCCGTAGTGATTTGGCAGCTTTGAGCGCACTGGCGGCGGCATTCTTGAGGTTAGACAAAGCGGCTTTGGTGGCTTTTTCGTTTTGGGCTACCCCATCACGCAACCCATCCAACGCTTGAATGAGGTCGGAGTCTTGGTTTTCTGGCATCGCTAAAAAATCCTTTGTAAACTTTGATTTCCACCGAAATGATACCGTGCTATGCGGGGAATAACAATCTCAACGGAAGTGAAAGACCGTCACCTCATCGCCGATGCTGAGGCCAGAGGATGCCCGCCCGCCGTCCGTCAGACTCTGGCGGATGCTGTTCATCGCCGGATGGTTAATCGTAGGCGCAATCAACCAAATCGGGCGTGTCGAATCCAACTTAGCGGCGATGTTAGTCAATTCTTCGGGCGTGAAGTCGCGCCAGCCGAGGTCGAGGCCGATTCCGGCGCGGAGGTCATAGCGGTATTGATAATAACCCAGTGGACTTGACTCGCTGAAGAACGTTAGCACGGGGTCGGCGGGCGTGCGTTGCGATTGAAAGTCGGCAAGTTGTTGGGCGGTACGGTCACTGGATTCAATGAACCATAACACCGGCATAATGACTACCAAAACTTGCAACGCGAGAATCGCCAATTGGAAATTACGCCGCCCGACCACGCGAATCACCACCGCAGCCGCCAACCCGATCAGCAGGACTCCGCCCCAGCGCAACGCTTCCAGCGAATCCCCAGCCAACCATGTCCAACCCTCTAAGCCCGCCGCGAACGGCAATCTCAGGCCGCCCCCGCTGCGGTCTAGCGCCATCGAGAGATTATCCCGCGCCCCGCGCAAAACATCTGACGGGGCGGCGGGCTGGACATCGACCACATCGCGCACGACCCACAACCACCACGCCTCAGATTGGCTGGCGGACGGTTTCAGCGCCCAAACCGTGAACAGCAGCAGTAGGGCGACAAATAATTGGCGGATAGATTTGACCATAAATTTGGGGTTTCCATGACGTGAGCGACCTATAGGTCTCCACTACAATATCAGACGAGTAGGGGCGTCCCATGGGGCGCCCTATTTTTTTGAGGCTCAAGCTCGCAAGCAGGGAGGTAAACGGTAGGGGGTAAAATGGGACAAATAACGGAGTCGGGGGACACCATACTGCGACTATTCCCGCGCCTTCGCCACCCAATCTTGACCTGTCACGCCGTTCTGTCCGAGGAACAAATTGAGCTGCGCCGCATGTTCCTGAACGTGACGCATACTGTAAAGCTGTAACTCTAGATACGTTGGCTCCATCCACTTAAATATGCAAACCCGATAGGCGGTCTCGTCCGTGAGCGCTTCGATGACTGCTTTGCATTTCTGACGGCACTGTTTGAGATACCCGTGAACATCGTCTTTCGTGTACGGGTTTTCTGGGAGCTTGCCATGGAGAAACGGGGCAGGCGGCCTGAAGCCTTCCGAAGTTCCCAACAGGAACGTATCCGTCCAGTACAGCGTGTGATAGGCAATAAACCAGAATTGCCCATACTTCGCGTCTTCCGAGTCATGCCACACGACTCCCGTCCAAAGCCGGTCGGGACAGAGATTTAGGGCATCTTCGAGCGTATCAATTGCAGCGCCGAACTGCTGCCAGACACCTGTTTTCAGCGTCGTATCCATTGAAATGACCTCCCCATATTGACGCGAACATTTGACATTATATAACCTCAGTTTTGGATACGTATCCGGTATCCGTTGCCAGAGGTTTATGCAGTTTGATAAATAACGATGGATAAAAGTGTAGGGACGCCCTTCTGGGCGTCCGTCCTCACATCCCCAAACGGACGGCAAGAATGCCGTCCCTACAGGCAATACCTTCGCCAAAACGGACACGTCAGTGCCGTGTCCCTACGAAAACAGGGTATTTGTAGGGACAATGCCCGCGTTGTCCGCCCTGATAGATGGGTAATGGTCAAAATCGGCGAAGG
>DAOTTP010000119.1:0-18917 GCA_034437835.1 Anaerolineae bacterium
TGGTGTTGGTGGCTAGAGCGGTGGGGGTACACCCGGAACCATCCCGAACCCGGTCGTTAAGCCCACAAGCGCCGATGGTACTGCACTGGTAACGGTGTGGGAGAGTAGGCCGCTGCCAACCCAACCTTCCCTTTTCTTTTTGTGTGCGCCCAGAGCATGAGCGCGACAAGAAGGGAAGGGGAGCAAGCAAACCCAAACAGACCCAATACGGGTCTTTTTTTGATTCTTTAGCCCAGTTTAATGTCTAAATAAGGGCATAGCACATACGCCATGCCCCTCAAGATTAGATTTTACAGCACCAGATGGCGCTCTATGTCGGTATAGCTGTGTGATAACTCGCGCCACGCTTCACCTAAACGCTTAAAACCGAGGTCAATGTCTGCGAGGCGATGTGCGCCGTAATTCAGACGCATCGCATAGGGGTCTGGGCTGTTGGGATAAAACACATTGCCAATCGCGTATCCGACGCCTTTTTGAATGGCGGTGATATAGAGTTCGGCAGCGGTAGGGCCATTGGTTGGCAAGCGAACCCACAGATAGAGGCCGCCTTGCGGGACACGCCAATGCGCCCCGGCGGGGAAGTGGCGATGCGCGGCTGCCACGGCTGCGTCTCGGCGGCGCAGAAACTCGCGATTGTTACGCTCCAATTGTTGCGCCATAACGCCGCGCTCTAACATCAGATGGATGGCGCGTTGATTCAAACCCGGGGTCGAAATATCCGCCGCGTGTTTGACGCGCACCAAGCGTTGGTGATTTTTGTTATCCGAGATGACGTATCCAATCCGCAAGCCCGGCAACAACATTTTAGTGAATCCGCTGGCGTGAATCACCACGCCATAATCATCCAGCGCCCGTAGCGGGGGGATGTGGTCGCCTTCAAACCGGAATTCGTGGTATACACCATCTTCGAGAATCGTGATGCCGTGTTGCTGTGCGAGGTTAATCAATTGTCGGCGGCGATTGAGCGGCATGACTGCGCCTGATGGATTTTGAAAGCTTGGCATGACGTAAATTAGGCGCGTCGGACGCTCCATGATGTATTGCTCAAGCAAATCTATCCGCATCCCATCTTGGTCGCTAGGGATGCCGTGGACGTTGATACGGCGGGTACGGGCGATATCTAGAATCCCGATATAGGTTGGGTCTTCAGTGATGATGGTCTCGCCTTCGTTGACTAGCGCTTGGATGACCAAATCGAGCGCCTGTTGCGTTCCCCCCGTGACCAGTACATCATTGGAGGTGCAGCGGATTCCCAAGGCGCTGACGTAATCGCGCACAGCGGCACGTAGTGGGGCATAGCCTTCCGGCATCTCGTAACCAAGCGCTTTCGCCCCGTCGCGGTCTAGGACATAATTGAGCGCGTCACGCAAAGTCGAGACCGGGAAAAATTCTGGTGAAGGTGCGCCTTGACCGAAATTAATCACGCCCGGCTGACGGGCAAGCCGCATCATCTCACGCAACGGGCGGTCACTGTTGTTCTGCTCCCTGAGCGGAGTCTGTGCAGGTTTAACTTCTGGATTGGTCGCACGTTCAGGGGTGACATCTCGCGCTACAAATGTCCCACGACCTGCATGGGCGCTCAGGTAGCCTTCGGAACGTAGCTCTGCATAGGCGTTCACCACGGAGATACGGCTAATACTTAACTGGTCGGCCAATTCCCGACTGGCGGGTAAGCGTGCGCCAGCGGGCAGCGATCCACTTTCGATTTGGGCGCGAATATGGCGAATAAGTTGCCTATAAATGGGTTCTTCGCCATCACGATCCAACGCCATCGAAAGCTGTGCGGCGTTGAACATGGTTTGATTCTCCTTGGTGCGATGTGTAAAGGGTTTCACAATGCCATATAATACCATTATCAACAAATATTTCAGCAATAACAACAAGAAACCCGTTGAGATTTGATTCTCAACGGGTAATCTAATATTGTCCTAATAAGTCCAATCCAGCGCTAGAGTTTTAGCGGGTGTTACGGATTGTCCTTACCAGTTGCTGGATACTCAGTTCCGGTAGTGATTCACTCAACATAATCCGGTTGGAGCTACGGGTTGCGATGGGCAACGTGATCGTCTGTGAGGTGACACAGAAGAAAATCGGCTTA
Source organism: Anaerolineae bacterium (assembly GCA_034437835.1). GTDB lineage: Bacteria > Chloroflexota > Anaerolineae > Aggregatilineales > Phototrophicaceae > Flexicrinis. Next base: position 2,099 of record DAOTTP010000119.1, read on the forward strand.
TCGCGGTTACTGAAGTGCCGAATCAGCCGCTGGATGTGGGTGGATTGCATCGCTTTAGGCGAGTAGACCACCACCAGCCCCCAACACTCAGTGCTGGCCTTATCAATGCCGACGCGCCAATCTTCACTGTTGATAGGCAGGTGCTGATCAACCCATATCTTGACGTTGTTATCCATCAGACGGTTGACCAGCATAGCGACATATTGTTGCCAGTCATCGCGGTGATATAGGCAAAACAGGTGCTGACTGAGGTCGCCCGCCACTGGCACAATATCGGAGGCGGGTTCTGGGCGGACGGGTATGCCGCCGCTGGTCAGCGGAGGTAATCCTTCCGTGATCGGCTTGCCGTGGTTCGACTGCGCGTCATCCTCAGACTTAATAAGGTGCGATGTCTTTAGATCCGAACTGCTGAAGCCGTCAGGTTGGTTGGTATACACCAAGCGGATGGTCTGCCCGATACGCAGTATGTCGCCCGATTTCAACTGCTTGGGATCAGTTAGATCGACATCGTTGACCTTCGCGCCGTTGGTCGACCCCATATCTTTGACCGCGTAGCTCGTGCCATCCCAGTCAAAGCGCAGGTGCTGACGGCTGACTTCCGGTTCTAGCAAGATGATGTCGTTCATCGTCCCGCGACCAATTTGTACACATTCCCCTTGTAGAGGGTAGACGCTGCGGTTGGTCTGGCCTTCGATGATGACCACCAAATACACCGGTTGGTCGTCATCTTGTGGGCTGACAAGGGAGTCGGTCTCTGTAACTTGGATCTCTAGCGTGATCGAATCACCGAGTTCAATAATGTCGCTCGACTTTACCGGCCAGCAGTCGCTGATACGATGGCCGTTAACGAACGTCCCGTTCCGAGAGCTAAGATCGCATAGCTCATAGCTATTCGACGAGCGAACCAACCGGCAATGTTCCCGGCTGACCTCGTTATCGTCAATGATGATGTGATTACGGACGCCGCGCCCAATCAAGACAGATTCGCTTGTGCAAAGGAATATCCGTCCGACTTCTGGCCCGCGCCGCATGATGAGTTGGGCAGGCATAAACCTACTTTCAGAGCTGAATAAGAGAAGCTCTAGGAAGACTACCTCTGAACCTAAGTGTAACCGTAAAACTACTATTCCAACAAGTTTTGACATATATCCGTAGGGTCGTGGTACTATCTTTGTACATCATTCATACAAATGCTGGGGAGATTCCGCATGAGACTAGGACGTTGGACGCGCCACATCGCTGTTTTAACCACGGCGGTGAGTTTGATTGCAGCGGTTGGGATCGCTGTACAATCCCAGCCGGGTGGGTCGGGGACATCAAGTTGCTCACCGTTGGTACAGTTGGCGCTGCAAGAAGTTGGGAACAGTTGCTCGGCTTTAGACCGCAACAGCGCGTGTTATGGCTATAACCGCGTGAACGCCAGTTTTGCTGAAACCGTCGAAGATGATTTCTTTAGCGCAGCCGGAGACCGCGTCGCGCTGCGTCAGTTATTGAATATTGGCACTGCGCCATTAGATGAATCCACTAATGAGTGGGGCGTGGCAGTGATGAATGTACAGGCCAATGTCCCCGGCGCACTGCCCGGACAAGCCGTGACCTTCATTTTGCTAGGCGATGTCAGTGTGCAGAACACGGTTGACCCGGCCAGCGCACAAGAAGATTTGACGGTGGTCGAGTTACAGATTGGCAGCACCAACGCCCGCGTTCGTACCGGCCCTAGCGCCAACTTTAACGCGGTGGGCGCGGTTGCGGCGGGCGATACCATCCAAGCCGATGGCATTTCAGCAGATGGGGCGTGGATACGCCTGAATTATGATGGCCTGATAGGGTGGACGAGTAAATCGTTGATTGGCTCTGGCGACACTTCTAGCTTGGCGGTGATTGGGTCGGATTCTCAAACCCCGATGCAAGCCTTTTATTTCACCACCGGCCTCGGTGCGCCGACCTGTCAAGACGCGCCAGATGCGCTCGTGATTCAAGGGCCGGAAAATGTGAAGGTGAATCTAAACGTTAATGGTGCGGACATCGAAATCGGCTCGACGGTGGTGCTGAAGAATACGGTCACGGGTAACTATAGCGACATCAAGGACAATCCTGACTTACAAGAGACCTTCGGCAATCAAATTATCGGGAGCGTGCCTGATGATACCGCCTGTATCGTGACTGAAATGGTCATGCTAGACGGCGAAGCATTGCTCAATGACAGTCAGAGTATTCTATTGCCGGGATTCGGGATTAGCTCGCTGGAGTGCGGCGCGAGTGACGGCGCAACCGCCCCAACCCTCAAGACCTCATGGCGCGGCAACCGTCGCCTGACCCAAGATGAATTGGGTCAATACCGCATCCTAGAACAGTTCCCCGAAGACCTGTTAAGCTATCCTATCCACATCCCCAGCGACGCGGAAATTACGCGCATCTACAATCAGCGCTTCCCCCAGCAGCCCAGCGGCACGGCAGAAGCGACGCTTGCGCCGGGTGAAACCGCAGAACCGACCGTTGAAGGCGGTGGGGGAATTAGCCCGACTGCGATTCCGCCTGAAGTAACCCCTTAATCAGGCGGGATACTCCCCTGTATCGTCTTCGGCGCGTAGGCGCTGGGCTAAGGTCGGCGCGTTGAGCATTAATTGACCGCCGACCACATTTTCAACATGCTGCGCGAGCCGGGTGGAAACCCCCGGCTCGTCGTATTTTCCGGCGCGGATGTCGGCGCTTAACGCACGATTGCGGACAGTCAGCGCATCGCTGGCGGCGCGTAGGTCTGCCGAGATAGACGCCGCCTCACCCGTCAGCGCATTGAGCGACGCCCATTCCGTTTCAGATAAGGCTTGCCCGTGCGCGACCTCACGCTGGGCGATTTTGAGGACGTTGACGGCCACCAAGGTTTGAAAATAGAGTTTGGGTTCGGCGCGTACCGCTGGGATGACCAGCGATTCGAGGTGTATCCGCACCGCATCTAACAATTGTTCGAGGTTGGGTCTGTCGGTCATAACGCGGAGACTCCCTGTGTGTTGGACTGGCGAATCAGGCGGAGGGCTTCGGCTTGCATCTCGACGGAGCGGCGGCCTAAGCTGGCGAGTTCGATGCTGGGGTCTTGGCCGGAGAGGTGGCGTTGGGCTTGGGCGAGGCAAATCACCGCCCAGCGGATATTGCCCAGAATCTCCCACCATGTCACCGCCTCGCGGTTAACCGTCACCCCGCTATAGCCCTCGTATGCTTGGATGAACGGCTCACGCGGGCTGAGTCCGGCGGCGCGGAGTTTATCTGCCCCGAAACGCCAATCCCGCATACACAGGTAGCCGAGTTCTTCGCACGGGTCGCCGATGTGTGCAAATTCCCAGTCAATGACGGCGGCGAGTCCGGCTGCATTGACCAACAGATTGCCCACCCTGAAATCACCGTGAATAAACGTCAGGCGGTCTGGTTGCGGGGTGTGGAGATCGCACCACCTGAGCGCGTATTCTAGGGCGGGGACAACCGCGCCAATCGAATCAATCGTCGCATACGTCTCTTGGACGGCGTGGCGGGCGGGCTGATTCCCCAGTGGGCGCGGCAAAAAATCGAGGTCGGAGGGGTTCAGGCTGTGGATGAGCGCCAACTGTCGCGCCATCTGATCGGGTAAGGCTCCCCGCGCCGCAGCCAAATCTGGGCTGGTCATCACCTTGCGGCCAACGGAAACCCCTTCAACATAATCCATGATGAAAAACGGCAGTTCCAGCACGTCTGGGTCTTCGCATAGCCAACCAACGCGGGCGACCTGTACGCCGTGGTCATGCGCGGCACGCATCAAGGCGAATTCTTGGGCGCGGGTCAGGGCTTGTTCATTCATCGTAGTGGGTAAATCGCGCCGCAGCACAAATCTCCCAGATGTGCCGTCCTCGAATGTCGCGTTGAACGCCCAACTATCACGCGATGCACCGCCTGCGAGGGGTTGTGCGCCGCTGACTTGAACCGGCGCACCAGTTTGCTCAGTCAAATAAGCCGCTAATTTCGCTTCCAATGCTTGTGGGGAGAGTGGGGGCATAAGGGTTACAATCTCACTTTGTGAAAGTCATCCATTTATTCTGGGGGCTTATGTTCTAGACTGCGTGAAATGACAGCGGCTGTAGGGACGCCCTTCTGGGCGTCCGCCACCTGTTCCGAAAACGGACGGCAATAATGCCGTCCCTACACCACGCAATTTGAACACGCGCCATCTCGGGAAGGTCGAAACCACCCTTTTACTGCAAACTTCCAACTTCTAACTGTTAACTTGAAAGGTTAATAAGATGTTCGACTTTAGTATAGCGCCAGAAATCCAAGAACTCGTCAAGCGCGTGCGGCGTTTTGTTGATGAGGTGGTCATCCCCGCCGAGGCGCACGCCTTCGATGACCCGGTAGAAGGGTTGCCGCCCGCCATCTTATCTGACCTACGCGCTCAAGCCAAAGCCGCTGGCCTATATGCCGCGACTATGCCGACTGCGTTGGGCGGGTTGGGCTTGAACATCACCGAGTTTACACCCGTGTTAGAAGTGGCGGGGCGTAGCCTGATTGGGCCATTGGCGTTGGGATGCGCCGCGCCGGATGAGGGTAATATGCACTTGCTCCATCTTTTCGCCAATGAAGCCCAGCGTGAGCGTTATCTACAGCCGTTGGTGAAGGGCGATATTTTCTCTGCGTTTGGGATGACTGAACCCGCGCCGGGGGTGGGGAGTGACCCGTCCATGCTCAAGACCAGCGCCCGTCGTGATGGGGAGGGCTGGGTGATTGACGGGCATAAGTGGTGGACGACCAACGCGGGCGTGGCCGATTTCATGATTATCATGGCGCGTACTGAGGACGCTGGTGGCGCGACTATTTTTCTGTGTCCGATGGATACGCCGGGGATTGAGATTATCCGGCGCGTCCCGCACATGGGCGGCCCCGATTTCGGTGGACATTGCGAAATCAAGTTGAACGGGGTGCGCCTGAACGATTCGGATATTCTGGGAGAGGTCGGGCAAGGATTTAAGTTGGTGCAAGCACGGTTAGGGCCAGCGCGGATGACCCACTGTATGCGCTGGACGGGAATCGCCCAACGTGCGTTGGAAATCGCTGCTGATTATGCCAGTCGCCGCGAGGCATTTGGGACGACGCTGGGCGGGCATCAGGCCGTCCAATGGATGCTGGCCGATAGCGCGACGGAACTGCACGCGGGACGGCTCATGATTCAACATTGCGCGTGGTTATTGGAGCGTGGGGAACAAGCCCGCCAAGAGACGTCGATGTGCAAAGTTCATGTCAGCGAGACGGTTTGCCGGGTGCTAGACCGCGCCATCCAGATTTGTGGCGGTTTGGGGATTTCTCGTGACATCCCCCTCAGCCACTGGTATGAATCGGCGCGGGCGTTCCGCATTTACGACGGCGCATCGGAAGTCCACCGGATGGTGATTGCGCGCCAAGTCCTCAAGCAGTTCGGCGCGGCGCGGCCTGCACAGTCTTAGCGCGTCGGCAGCATCACCATCACGTCTGTGCCTTGCCCCGGTTGGCTGACCACCGAGAATTGGCCGCCGTAGAGGTCGGTCAGACGCCGGACGATGGCAAGGCCGAGGCCAACGCCTTGTTGCTCGAATAGGGTGCGTTGGAATTGAGCGAACGGGTCGATATTTTTGACCTCTTCATGTTCCATCCCACGCCCCTGATCGACCACGCGGATGGCGAACACCGTGCCGTTGATGCGCGTTTCGACCAGCACAGGCGTCCCCGGCTGCGAGAATTTGCAGGCGTTATCGACCAATTCTGCGACCAGTTTTTGCAGGTTATCGTCTGAGATGGCGATGGCGGTATTTTCCAAATCCATTTGCAAGTCGTTGATGCGCTGGTGGAGTTGGGCGCGTTCTTTGGCCGCCTCATAAATCACGCCGCCCGGGTTGCTGATCATGTGGGTCTTGAACTCGGCGCGACGGCTGTGGTCGCCGGCGATCATCTCTAATTGGGCGAAATACAGGTAATTCTCAATCAGGCGTTGCAGCCGCTTGCCGCTGCGCTCAATGATTTTTGCCACGTTCTGCACACGGTCAAGCTCTAGGCCGGTGGGGTGATCCATCAATAAGAACTCGGCACAACTGAGGATGCCGGTCAGTGGTGAGCGGAGTTCGTGCGGCAGCGCATAGATGATATTGCGGCGCAATTGGTCGAGTTGGTCGGTCTGCCGGACTCGGCTTTCCTCGCGGCGCTTCATGCGGGTGCTGACGGTATCCAGCAGTTCTTTGTGGGTGAAGGGTTTTGGCACGTAGTCGTCCGCGCCGTGCGACATGCCTTTACGGGCGCTGGCGCGGTCTGCCAGCGCGGTCAGAAAGACGAACTGTACATCGGCGGTGGCTGAATTGCTCCGCAGTTCCAACAGCACATCCCAGCCGGTCAATCCGGGCATCAAGACATCGCATAGGATGAGGTCTGGTTTGTACTCTTGCGCCATCTTAATGCCTTGAATCCCATTGGCGGCTTGGATGACGTGATAATTTTCGTAGGTAAGAATCTCGCAGATGTTATTACGGATGTGTTCTTCATCTTCGACCACTAAAATTAGGCTCATTCCGCCGCAATCCTATCGTATTTCCGTCCTCAATCTTGCGTATTATAGCGCAAACTCATCACCAACCCCATGTTCCAGTGCCTCCTTTGAATGGCCCTACGATGTCGCCAGTAATCCACCCGCCGTAAAAGTCCCCAGCTTGGGCTTGAACTTGCTCGTCATCGACCATACAGGAGGCCATTCGGTTGGCATAGAACGCGATATAGCCGGTGATTGATTTGAACCCTGCCGTAGGTGATTCATAACTCCAGCCGCAGTCCTCAGAGATTTTGCCGTTGATGCTGACCGTCCAATAACTGGCCGCGCCTTTGAACTCGCAGAAGGTATTGCGGGCGGTACGGGTGAGGTACTGCATTTGGATGTCGGCTTGTGGGATGTAATAGACCGGCGGGTGGCTGGTTTCCAGCACGCGGTAGGCGCGGGTCGAATCCAGCAGCGTGATTCCGTTGAATACGGCGCGGAGTCGCTTGGGCGTTTGTTCTAGACGAGGCGGGCGGGGATAATCCCAGACCGATTCTTGACCGGGTTTTGGTTGAATACGATTGACCATCACATATAATCCTTTGAAATTGGGGCTGACTTTAACCAGCCAACTTGAATTATAAAGGGTGCTACCTTCTCATTTATCTTAACGTCCAATGAAGGTATACTTTTTGTAACAGAGGCAACCCCTAAAACCCTATGTCCGCAGCCGACGACATTAAAGCCAAGCTGGATATCGTTACTTACGTCCAGCAATACGCCACCCTCAAAAAAGCTGGGCGGACGTATAAGGCGTGTTGCCCGTTTCACAGCGAGAAAACCCCCTCATTCGTGGTTGACCCCGCACGCGGGACGTGGCGCTGTTTCGGCGCGTGCGCCGTCGGCGGGGATGTCATCACGTTTGCGATGAAAAAACACGGATGGAACTTCACCGAGGCCATCCAAGAGTTGGCGCGGCAGACCGGCGTTCAACTACGCGCCCGCACCCCTCAAGAGCAAGAACAATCCGCCCGTGAAGACCATTTGCGCGGCTTGCTCCGCACGACGGCGGAACAATATCACACATGGATGATGGAAGCGCCGACCCTCCGTGCGGCGTGGAAAGAGGGCGCGGAATACGCGCTGAATTACTCCCGAGTCAAGCGCTCGCTGACCGATGCCACGCTCGCCAAATTCCAGATTGGGTACGCACCCAGCGAGTGGGGCGTGATGACCGACTTCCTCAAGAATCTGGGCTATGAGGAAAACGACATCGTAGACGCCGGGGTCGCCGTCCGCAACGATAACGGACGGGTGTATGACCGCTTCCGCAATCGCTTGATGATTCCGATTCGGGATGAGCGCGGGCGTGCCGTCGGGTTTGGGGCGCGGGCGTTGGCGGCGGAGGACAATCCGAAATACCTCAATTCGCCGCAGTCCATCATGTTCGACAAGAGCAGCCTACTGTATGGATTGGACACCGCCCGTGAGGGAATACGCCAGTCCGAAACGGTGGTGATTGTCGAAGGATACTTAGACGTGATTCAGGCGCAGCAAGCCGGATACCTGAATGTCGTGGCGCAGATGGGGACGGCGCTGACCGATACTCAACTTAAAAAGGTCGCGCCGCGCCTTGCCAAGCGCGTGATGTTGGCGTTGGATAGTGACGCTGCCGGTCAGAATGCGACCATGCGGAGTCTGGAAGTCGCCCGCCGCGCTCTGAGTGAGGATTTCGCGGGGCGACTGCAAATCGACATCCGCGTCTTGAACATCCCCGGCGCGAAAGACCCCGATGATTTTATCCGCGAGACGCCGGAACTATGGCCGGGGGTGGTCGAAAAAGCCCGCCCTGTCGCCGATTTCGTGATTGATTTCGAGACGCATGACCTCCCCCATGAAGCCAGTATTATGGAGCGTGAAGCGATTGCGCGGCGCGTACTGCCGCTATTGCTGGCATCTGAGCGTGACTTATACCGTCAGGACAATGTGCAGAAACTGGCCGCCCGACTGCGGATTGACGAGCGCACGCTGATGCGTTGGGCGGCAACTGAGGCCAAGAGCTTTGAGAAGCCCAAGCCCGCTTATCAAGCGCCCGCGCCAGACCCTGCGCTGCCCGATTTTGCGCCGCGCCCTGACCTGATTGAGCCGCCGATGTATGGTGAATACGGCGAACCGCTGGAGGTTTTTGAGGAAGATTTTGGGGAGTTCACGATTGAGCCGCTAGACACGTCGACGTCGGGAGTCCCTCATGCCCCGATTCGATCTTCTGAGGTCAGTTTAGAGCATCACTGTCTAACTTTTCTGGTTGAGCAACCGGATCGTTTTTATCAAATCAACCGGCGGTTGCGGCAGTTGGCGGTTAATGACGCCCGTCTGTTGGAAGGCCCGTTGCGCGATTTTGGCCCCGCCGATTTCAGCGAAGCCGGATTTCAGGCGTTATGGGACGTGATTTATGCGGCGTTGGCGCAAAACGATGTCGAGCCGACCCATTATCTGGAACAAGCGGCGGAGGGTAGCGTGCGCCCAGTTTTGACTCTGCTGCGCCAATCGGAGCAGACCCGCGCTTCTGGTATCCTTAAAGCACGGATGGAAGCGGACTCGCTGGCAAGTTGGCGACAGCATCAGAAGCAGGTCACTGGGACGTTCGGGAGTGGGCAGGACGAACCGATTAACGCGGCGCTACGGTTACGGTTGGCTTGTTTGCAGCAAGAGAGCGAGGCGTTACAATCCCTTGTTCGAGAAGCGACAGAAGAGGGCGATGAGGGACACGCGCTCTATCTGGCACAACAAGCGGCGCTTTTAGGGATGGCGCGTCACCGAATCGACGCCGACCTCAAGAAACGCCGATTCTGAGCATTAACCTGATAACAATTGAAGACTAACAGGGGGAGAGACATGCCGAATAATGATGATATGGCCGAAGATTTTGCGTTTGAAGAAGAATTTGAGGCCGCTGATTTCCCAGAAGAAGACGATGACGAACTCGATACCGCGTCTCCTAGCCCGGACGATGGCGATTTTCGACCCGGTGCTGAGGAAGATGTAGACGATGATCTCGGCGACATCAATCAACTTGACGGGGTGATGCCCACCGATGACCCGGTGCGGATGTACCTCAAAGAGATTGGGCAAGTCCCACTGTTAGACGGCAACCGTGAGGTCTGGCTGAGTACGCAGTTGGCCGCCAACCACATGCTCGAATCGACCAAAGACCGCCTGAGCAAGCTGGAAAATGATGCGATTATCAAGCGTGGCCTGCCCAAGCCACATGAGGTGGTGTTGGCTGCTTACCGCGAAACCGGCGAGATGTGGGCCAGCGTGCAGAAGCGCTCTAGCAAGCTCAAGGTTGAGATGCCAGATGCCATCCGCCTGATGGAAGAAGTACAGGCCATCAACAACAATGGCGACAGCATGGGCGATAAGTCGTATGTGCGCCAATACCTCCGCCAGCGTGAGTGGGGGCGGGACGAGGCGTGGACGGAATACGCGACTCAGATTTTCGGGTCAATGCAAGGGTTTTATTTCATCTCGCCGCTGGTTTGGCCGGTTTTTAAGAAGTTTGTGCGCGAACACCGCACGCTACCTTCTGCGGAACAATACGAGCAGATGCTGATGTCCGACGAGGACGCGGTAGAAGGTCTGCCGGACTTGTTCGTCCAAATCGAGCGCCGCGCAGAGATGGCGAGTGAAGCGCTCACCCGCGCCAATCTGCGGTTGGTGGTCAGCGTCGCCAAGCGCTATATGGGGCGCGGAATCAACTTCCTTGACCTGATTCAAGAGGGCAATATCGGCCTGCTGCGTGCCGTGGCGAAATTTGACCACACCAAAGGCTTCAAGTTCAGCACCTATGCGACGTGGTGGATTCGGCAAGCGATTAGCCGCGCCATTGCTGACCAGAGCCGTACCATCCGCATCCCCGTTCACATGGTCGAGACGATTAACCGACTGGTGCGCGTCCAACGTCAATTACTTCAACAGAACAGCCAAGAGCCGACGGCGGAACAAATCGCGCTGGAGATGGAATTCTTGACTGTTGAGGAAACCAACGCGATTAAGTATCTGAAAGAGCAAGGCGTTCCATTGGAGGCCGGTCTGTTGCGGAAGTTGCGCCGCGCCGCGCAAAAAGTCCGCAAAATCTTGCGCGTCAGCCAAGAGCCTCTCAGCCTTGAGCAACCAGTAGGGCAAGAGGAGTCCAGCCAATACGGGGACTTCATCCCAGATGATAAGACCCCCGGCCCCGCCGAATCCGCCACCCGTCAACTGTTGAAAGAGCAAATCACGGCAGCGCTCGGTGTGCTGAGTGACCGTGAGCGCGAGGTGTTAGAGATGCGTTACGGCCTGTTGGACGGGCAAGACCGGACGCTAGAGGAAGTTGGCAAACACTTTGGCGTCACCCGTGAGCGCGTCCGCCAAATCGAGGCCAAAGCCCTGCGTAAGTTACGCCACCCGACCCGCAGCCGCCAACTGCGCGACTATCTTGATATGTAAAGGGAGAACCCTTGTTTACCGATGCCACATCGCTAATCCGTGACAACCCCCACCAGATGAGCTACGGCATCGCTGTTAGCGATGTGGATGACGACGGTGACTTTGAAATCATTATCGCGGGGTTTGGCTTCCCTAACCGCGTCCTGAAGTGGAATGGCCGCATGTTAATTGACATCGCGGATGAGGAATTGGCCGATGCTGGCCGCCAAGCCATCGGCGTGGCGGCGGCGGACATCAATGGCGACGGGCGCGAGGAAATCTATATCCTCAATACCGACACTTTTGATGGCCCTAAGCGCGTCGGCGATAGATTGTTCATGAATCGCGGCTTGAAATGGGTTGACCTGTTCTCGCTATTGGATAACGAACCGACTGCCAATCTGACGGCGGGGCGTTCTGTCGCGTGCGTTGACCGAGACGGTGACGGGATTTATGGTTTTTTCGTCGCCAATTATGGCGGCCCGATGCGCCTGTATGAACTCAATAGCCGTGGGTTCGTCAAAGATATGGCGGCGCAAGCGGGGGTTAATCATGTGGCGGGCGGGCGGTCTTTGGTCAGCTTGCCGCTGGTGTCTGGTCGGATGGATATTTTCGCGGGGAATGAGCGCGGCCCGAACTTCCTGTTCTATAACCGAGGTGACGGCACGTTTGAGGAATCCGCCGAGCGATTCGGCCTGAGCGATAGCCTCGAAAATGTGCGCGGAATCGCGGTGGGCGATTTCAATGGCGATGGGCGTTTTGATGTCGTGTATGGCAATTGGGAAGGCCCGCATCGCATGTTCATCCGCACCGACGCTGGGCCGTTCCGTAATGTCGCGCCGCCAGAGATGGCGCTACCGAGTCGCGTCCGCACGGTGATTGCCGCCGACTTCGATAACGATGGCTACGAGGAATTGTTTTTCAATAACATCGGCGAAGCCAACCGGCTGTTCGCGTTCCGTGAGGGACGTTGGACGCGGGTGAATCTGGGGGCGGCGGGTGAGCCATACGGATTCGGGACGGGCGCGGCGGTGGGCGACTTCAACAACGACGGGCGTCTGGAATTGCTCATCGCGCACGGCGAGTCGAATCTGCAACCGTTGACGTTGTATCAGCCGTTGCCGAATCTGTGTCATTGGCTGCGGATTAAGCCGCTGACTCGCTATGGCGCACCGGCACGCGGGGCGGTGGTGCGTCTGGTGGGCGGGCGGCGTACTCAGATTCGGGCGATATGCGCGGGCAGCGGGTATCTGTGTCAGATGGAGCCGGTGGCACACTTTGGCCTCGGCCCAGAGCCAGAGGCAGGACTGCGGGTAGAGGTGACATGGCCGGGCGGCTTGATGCGCTCAATGCCCATTCCTGAAATCGACCAGTTGTATGTGGTTGAGTATCCGGCGTGAATAATGATTAGGGCGACCCATCGGGTCGCCCCTACGACCCGCCCATCCTTAATTAAATGGCATTAGGCCGTTTCTATATATCGACATTCAAATATGCCTGAATGTGGCGATTTGACGCCTGTTTGCGCTACAATTTAGCCAGCTTTGACGGGTAATTTTAACCGGCGGTCAATTTGACAATGCCTCTCGGTTATGTTACTCTTTTCCGAGGTTAATTGTGCTAAATTGAACAAACGGAACCGGGGGTCAATATGGCCTTAAACGAATTCGCGCCGATTGGGGTATTGCTCGTTTTTGCGATTGCATTAACGTTCATCATCTTGGTCATCAGCCGCATTTTGGGGCCACATCGGCCAACGTCTCGCAAGACAGCGCCATACGAATCGGGCATGAAACCGATTGGGCCGGGGTCACGCCGTATGCCGGTCAAGTTCTATCTGGTGGCTGTGCTGTTCATCCTGTTCGACTTGGAAGTCATCTTCCTCGTCCCGTATGCTTTGGTGCTTCGTGAACTCGGCTTGTACGGGCTGGCGGTCATGGGGCTGTTTACGCTGATTCTTATCGTTGGTTTGATTTACGAGTGGAAGAAGGGTGCGCTGGAATGGGAGTAACACAAAAGCTCGGCGATTTGGGCGTTGTGACTACGACGCTAGAGACGGCCATCAACTGGGCGCGCACAGGGGCGACTTGGCCTCTGCTTTTCGGTTTGGCGTGCTGCGCCATCGAATATATGAGTACACAGGGCGGGCGCTATGACCTTGCCCGTTTCGGTATGGAACTCAACCGCGCCAGCCCGCGTCAGGCTGACCTGATGATTGTGGCTGGGCGCGTCACCCGTAAGATGGCTCCGGTGGTGCGTAACTTGTACGACCAAATGGCGAACCCCAAGTGGGTGATTGCGATGGGCGATTGCGCGTCATGCGGCGGCGTCTATAACAATTACGCGGTGGTGCAAGGCGTCGATGAGATCATCCCTGTCGATGTCTACGTCGCTGGTTGCCCGCCCCGCCCAGAACAACTCATGCACGGTATTTTGACCCTGCAAGAGAAGATCATGGGTGAGAAAATCAAGGATTGGGCATAAATGCAGATTAAGCCCGCGATTGACCCGATTGAAGCAGTAAGCGCCGCGCTGCCGGGGGCGCTGCATAGCGTCGTCCAGTATGCCGGTGAGACGACCCTCGTGGTCGAAGTCGCCCATTTGCTCAAAGTGGTGAGCTATGTCCGCGATACGGCTGGCCTGATTTACAACTACCTCAGCGACATCAGCGCCGTGGATTATTATGAGCCGACGGGTGGCATTGGCAACCGTCCGGCGCGTTTTGCCGTCAATTATCACATTTACTCCATGCTGTATAACCGTCGCCTGCGCCTCAAGGTCTATGTTGATGAGGGTGACGACGGCAGCAAGCCGGTTGTCCCCAGCATCGTTAAGGTTTGGCCGGCGGGCAATTGGCTAGAGCGTGAAGCGTCGGACATGATGGGCATTGTCTTTGAAGGCAACCCCGACCAACGCCGTTTGCTCATGCCGGACGATTGGCAAGGACACCCGCACCGCCGCGATTATCCCCTCGGCTACGAGACTGTGCAATTCTCGTTCAATGTCGAAGAGATTATGAAGCACAAGCCGTTCGCTAAGGATTAAGGGAGCGCATACCTGATGACCGCAAATTCCGCGCTCGAAAACCAAGCTACAGAATGGGTCGGCAGCCTTGACGATGTGAAAAACCTCGTCACGGAACGCGCCCTGACTGGCGAGACGATGCTGCTCAACATGGGGCCGCATCATCCCTCGACTCACGGGGTGCTGCGCTTATTGTTGGAATTGGACGGTGAAGAAATCATCACCTGCCTGCCCGACATCGGCTTTTTGCATACCGGCATCGAGAAGACCATCGAGTCGAAGTCCTATGAAAAGGGCGTGACTTGTACGGATCGTATGGATTACCTCGCGCCGATGTCCAACAACGCCGCTTTCTGTATGGCGGTTGAGAAATTGGTCGGCCTCGATGTCCCAGAACGCGCCCAAGTCATGCGCGTGATTTGCCTTGAATTGACCCGCATCCAGAGCCACTTGGTCTGGTTGGGGACGCACGCCATCGACCTCGGCGCGATGAGCGTGTTTTTATACTGCTTCCGTGAGCGCGAAAAAATCCTCGACCTGTTCGAGATGATTTCGGGTCAGCGCATGATGGGCAGCTACATACGCCCCGGCGGGGTCTGGCGCGACTTCCCGAAAGAGTTCGTCCCAACGGTTGAGGCGTTCCTAGACGATTTCCCCCGTCGCATTGACGATTATGAATTGCTGCTGACCACTAACCCGCTGTGGCTTGACCGCACGCAGGGCATCGGCGTGATTGAGCCGGATGTCGCCCTCGCGTGGGGCTTTAGTGGCCCATCATTGCGCGGCAGCGGCGTCAATTGGGACATCCGCAAGGCGATGCCGTACCTCGGCTACGAAAACTACCAATTCGATGTGCCGCTGGGTGAGCATGGCGACGTGTATGACCGTTACCTGTGCCGCATCCATGAAATGCGCGAGTGCGTCAAGATCATCCGTCAGACGTTGAAGCGACTGCCAGAGGCGAAGGGCGGTTTCCGTAGCGATAACCGCAAATTCACCCCGCCACCGCGTTCCGAACTCGGTCATAGCATGGAGGCGGTCATCCACCACTTCAAGCTGTGGACGGAAGGTTTTAACGCGCCCGACCAAGAAGTTTATGTGGCGATTGAGTCGCCGCGTGGTGAAATCGGGTGTTATCTGCACGGCACGGGTGGCAATAAGCCGCGCCGCGTCCACTTCAAAACCCCGTCGTTCATGCACATTCAGGGCATCCCCCTGATGAGCGAGAATCACATGATTGCCGACCTTGTGGCGATTATCGGCAGCGTGGATATCGTGTTGGGCGATTGTGACCGCTAAGGCGCATTAGGACGACGGAACATAACATGAACAACCTTCAGCAAAAATACACAGACCGCATCAGCACTACGCTGTCGAAATATCCTGATAAGCGTTCGGCGGTGATGCCGATGCTGTACATCGCGCAGGAAGAATACGGCCACGTCAGCCCGGAAGGGATTGTCGAGGTCGCCGAAATCTGCGATATGGATCCCACTCAAGTGAAGTCCATCGCGGGCTTCTACACGATGTATTCCGAGAAGCCCAAGGGCAAGTATTGGCTTCAGGTGTGCGTTGACCTGCCGTGCGCGTTGCGCGGGGCAGATGACTTCCACCATTGGCTGCTGGATGAACTGGGAATCGAAGAGGGCGGCACAACCGCCGACGGTTTGTTCACCGCCGAGCATGTGATGTGCCTTGCCGCCTGTGACAAAGCCCCGATGCTGCAATGCAACTTCCACTTTGAAGAGAACCTCGACAAAGAGAAGATGCGTGCCAAGTTGAAGGCGTGGCGTGCGGAAGCCGTCGCCGCTAAAAACGGCAAGAAATAGTCGTATCGGTAGGTTAGGGCGAAGGTGCGCGTATGATTACAGTCGGCGACAAGCAAATCCCAAACATCCTCTACCGTGAGAAGGATGTCCCCAACATCCACCAATTTGATGTTTACATCAAGAATGGTGGCTATGAAGGGTTGAAGAAGGCGTTGGGCATGACCCGCGCCGCCGTCATTCAAGAGGTGAAAGAGTCTAACTTACGGGGTCGCGGTGGCGCTGGCTTCCCGGCGGGCGTCAAGTGGTCATTCATCCCACAGGATAACGCAGTCAATTATGTGACGGTCAACGCGGATGAGAGCGAAACCGGCACGTTCAAAGACCGCCAAATTATGGAGAACAACCCGCATCAACTCATCGAAGGCGCGTTGATTTGCGCGTATGCGGTGAAGGCGAAGGCGGTTTATGTCTACCTGCGCGGCGAATTTTGGGACGCCGGTCATGAATTAGACAAGCACATTGAGGCGGGTCGCAAGGCCGGTCTGTTTGGCGCGAATAGTACATTGAAAGACGCTGATGGCAAGCCGTTCACAGTTGAGGTATATACCCATCTCGGCGCGGGCGCGTACATCTGCGGTG
Source organism: Anaerolineae bacterium (assembly GCA_034437835.1). Taxonomy (GTDB): domain Bacteria; phylum Chloroflexota; class Anaerolineae; order Aggregatilineales; family Phototrophicaceae; genus Flexicrinis. Next base: position 18,509 of record DAOTTP010000119.1, read on the forward strand.
AAGAGTCGGCGCTGCTGAACAGTCTCGAAGGCAAGCTCGGTCAGCCCCGCGTCCGCCCACCATTCCCCGCCCAGAAGGGCGGCGGCCTGTATGGTGAGCCGACGGTGGTCAACAATGTTGAGACGCTGGCAAATGTGCCGTGGATCATCACCAACGGCGCGGCGGAATATAAGAAAATCGGCGTCGGCGCAAGCACCGGCACTAAGATTTTCTGCCTGAGTGGGCATGTTAAGAATCCGGGGAACTACGAATTGCCGTTCGGCGTGACCTTCCGCGACTTGCTGTATAAGTATGGCGGCGGCCCGTTGAATGACTCGCCGTTTAAGGCGATTTTGCCATCGGGCGGCTCTGGCCCGATTGTCCGCGTGACGGATGACTTGCTCGATACGCCGTTGACCTACGAAGACCT
>DAOTTP010000120.1:0-20614 GCA_034437835.1 Anaerolineae bacterium
CCAATGGGGCGTCCGCCGAAAGAAGAAAATGTAGGGACAACCAATGGGGCGTCCGCCGAAAGAAGAAAATGTAGGGACAACCAATGGGGCGTCCGCCGAAAGAAGAAAATGTAGGGACGACCAATGGGGCGTCCGCCGAAAGAAGAAAATGTAGGGACAACCAATGGGGCGTCCGCCGAAAGAAGAAAATGTAGGGACAACCAATGAGGCGTCCGCCAAAACAAGAAATTGTACGGACGCCCCATGGGGCGTCCGAAATCTCATCACTCATCACTTTCAACTTTCCACCGTAATTTGTACCGCCCACGGATATTTTCGCCGGTTTGGGTATACATCCATGTTTCGCCGCCCACGACCAATAAATCGGCGTGGCCGATTCCCACCCAGAAGCCGACATCTTGTATGACCGGATTGGCAGGGTACAGTTCCCACGCGCCGTCAATTTGGTCGGTGACGCTACGGGCGAATCCCAGCGCGTATTGGGTATCCATCCCCGCCTCCAAAAATTCCGGCCCTCGGATGCCCTCATAACTCATATAGTAATGGCCGCCGACTTTCAAAATATCCGCAGACGACACATATCGGAAGTCAAAGTACGGGTTAGCGTCCGCGCCGCGCAAGTCTAACGAGCCATATTCGGTTGCGCCGCTGAACAACGGGTCGGTATCACATACCTTTAACTGGTCGAGTCGCCCGCGCTTGTCGCCTTTATAGCAACGGATATGCCCCGGCGCAGACCCAATCGCCGCGAATACATACAGCGTTTCGCCTTCGACATAAATCCCCGGTGGGGCGCCAATCAAGCAATCGGCGGCCTCTCCCCGAATATTGGGATGTGCGCCAATGGTCTCTATAGCGCTACATGCGGCGAAAGATGAAGGGAATGTTCCCCCCGGCGTGAGCAGATAGTCCCAATCTGACCATACGAGGCCGTCCTCAGACGTGCGGAGCATGATTTGGGCGTGCCATTCATAGGCCATATAGAAGCGTTCGCCGTCATACACCACGCGGGGATATTGCTGCGCGGCTTGCTCGGCGCTGGTGTGGTCGCGTTGGTCATCGCACGGGCAGGTCGTACAAGACAGGCTACATACCGCTGACGGCAAGCTGAACGATTGGCCGCCGTCCGTGCTTTCCCAACGGGTCAAGCATCCGGGGAACGCGACTTGCCCGCCGCATTGGTCAACCACCCCCGGGCTCTGCGTGCTGGCGTGCAGATATGACCAGAGCGATCCGTCGCTCATGAGCAGGGTGTCGCTCTCACCTACGGGCAGTCCGGCGTCCTCGATATCTAAGACCCACTCGGCGCGTCCGTCCCAGAAATCTGCGAGGGTAGGGAGGGCTTCGCCTTGTCCGTGCGTGGGCGCGCCACGCCACGCCCAGCCGATAACCATTAAGACAGTTACAATGGAGAGAGATAAAATATGCCGAAATTGCTTCTGAATTGAGCGTTGCATTGCAAGCCGTCTATCCTTGAATATGTTATAATGAGTCCATTATAGATTTTAACTGCTTGGAAAGTGTTGGCGCGATGGCTGATACCACCCTCAAGGCTTATTATGCCTATCTGGACGAGCTGTTGACCCGTCGGAAGTTTGACGAGGTAGCGGCGCACTGCCAGCATATCCTAGAGAAATATCCCAAAAATCTGGGTGTGCTGCGCCGTTTAGCGAAGGCACAACTGGACAACGGTCATTATGACGAGGCGATGACGCTATTCCAACGGGTCTTGACCTACGCGCCGCAAGATGTCGATGCGTATGTCGGTCTAAGTTGGGTGAGTCGCCAGCGCAGTCAAGGCGATACCGCCATTTATTACCTCGAACGCGCCTACGAACGCGAGCCGAACAACAGCGAAGTCATCGGCCTGCTACGCGAAGCGTACCGCGTGTTCCATGACCGCGCCAATGCCAAATTGCCCAATACGGCATATATGGTAGCACGCCAACAAGTGCGGAGTGGCTTGTCTACGCAAGCGGTCAAAACCCTCCAAGATGCCTTGATTGAAGAGCCGAAACGCTCTGATTTGCGCTTGCTTCTGACCGATATTTACGCCCAAATCGGTCAATTGGTCGATGCGGCTAAAAGCGCCGTCGCGGTGCTGAAAGACCTGCCGGACTGTCTACGCGCCAACCATGTGTTGGCGACGGTGTGGTTGGGCGCGGGGCGGCCATCAGACGCGCAACGGCTGGTCGCCAGCATTGAGGACATCGACCCGTATTTGGCCTATGAGGTCGCGGTAGGGACACCACCTAGCGATGATATGTTCGTTTTGCCGCTTCTGGAATATCGTCCCGGCGGTGCGTCGGCCAATGTCACGCCCGATTGGATGGCGAACATCAGTGATTTTGCGCCGACACCGGCGAATACGACATCCAACCCTTTCCGTCCAGCGCCTACCCCTGAACCTGCTCCCGCTGACGAAGCCGGTGCGAGTTGGTTGGATATGCTCACCCCCACAGAGGATGCTCCGACACCAGAGGCAACCCCGGCTGATGATCTGAGTTGGCTGACAGAGGCCGACGCGGTTTCACAGGCGGAAAGTCTGCGAAACGAGACCAACCAGTGGGTCGCCTCGTTAGACCCGGCCACCGCGCCCCCACCGCCCGCAATTGACCAGAATGACTGGCTGACCGATTCCGCGCCTTCAGCCAAGCCGGTTGAAGATAACGACGATTGGCTGACGCAATTGGGCGGGTCTGTGCCTTCCGCATCTGTTGAGGCAGAATCAGCAGCAGGTGAGTTAGAGGGAAAATGGCAGCAAGACATCAATGAAGCTTTCGGCGCATCGACCATCATCCAACCCATGGATTTCAGTCGTTACCGCAAAGACCATGAAGCCGCTCAAGCTGAGGCCGCCGCAGAACTAGACCAAGCAGCGACCACGGGCTTGACGGGCTTACTCGCGATTTTGTCCGGTGAGGATGAAGCCACACCCGCCGATGATTCGGCCTTTGCCTCGTTCACCGATACCCCTTCCATCCCAAAGACTGAGGATGCTGAGGACTCGGATTCGCTGGCGTGGTTGCGCGATGATGCCCTTGAAGGCGATACGCCAAGCCTGCCGATTGTCAGTGAAATCGCCAGCGATGAGCCTGACCCGTTCGCTTGGATGGGCGAGCATAATATCGAGGTGATTGAACCCTCCACCGAGGTCAGAGACTTCTTGGATGACGGATTGGGCGTGCGGCAGATGGGCAGCCTTGAACCCGCACAAGAAGATTCGATGGCGTGGGCGCGTTCTGCCGGGGTTGAAGTGACCCCCAATGACGATGGGTTGGATGGTGCGGTCAACTATGATGACGACCCATTTGCATGGATGCGTGAGAGCGGCGTGGAAGTCGTCAGTGATGACATGCCACAATTCCCTTCCTCTGAACCACAGTTATTGACTCAAATCCCCGGTTTCTCGATGTTGGGCAGTGAGTTGCCGGACGAGACCCCTGATTTTTCGATGCTGGGCGATAATGAACCAGAACCAGATGACTCGCCCGTCACCGAGGGCGAGATTAGCATGACCGGGCTGCTGGCCTTTGTGGGGAGCAACGCACCAACCGACAATGCAGAGGGGGCTATGGGCGACAACAACGATATTCCTGATTGGCTGCGGGCATCTAGTACGGATGACCAGCCCGAAGAAACACCCGCCGATGCGTCGTCTGATGATGGGCTGGATTGGTTGGCTGATTTAGAGCCGTCTACCCCAATTGTCGAGGCCGAGGCCGTCAATTGGCAGGCCGCGCCGGACGATGATGACGATGACGCTTCCGTCCCAGAGTGGATGGCCGCGCTGGAAGACGCCCGTGACCCGATGGAACTCTCTAATATATCTACCGTAGAAAGCCCGATTATTGAGTCGGCGCTGACGGTTGATGAGGTCGAGTCCGGATTATTTGACACACTGATGCCGGATGGCACGTTCGCCACCGACGATGCGGCGGAAGATGTTCCCGATTGGGTGATGTCTGAACCCCCTCATACAGCGGCGTTGCACCTACCTGAGCCGGAAGCACCGATGCCGTCGGTGACATTCAACCCACAGGACGACCTGCTCTTGGTCGCGCCACCCCTCCCTGAGACGAAAGCCAAGTCAAAGACCAGAGAAATGGTCGCTGCAATGAGCAATCCGACGGTCTCTGAACCGATGACCGAAGAAATGGCCGCCGTGCTGGGCGATTCTACCCGCCCAGACGAGATGACCGAAGAAATGGCTGCGGTCTTGGGCGATGTGCCGTTGGATACTCCGATGTCTGACGCAGATATGGCCGAAGATTGGCTGTCTGCGATGGCGCTCAACGCCCCGTTCGCCGCTATGACCGAAACAACCGACGACCAACCCGACGACTTCAGTTTTGATGCTGAACCGGTAGCCGCCGCGTCTGATGATATGGATTTCTCATCGTTGGGCTTTCGGATTGATACAGAGGACGCGCCACAGGCCGACCTCTCGGCAGATGCGGCCAACGAGTTTGATTGGTTGAACGACGCCACGCCCCCCGCAGCTACCAATCTCGCCTTTACTATGGTGGCGGATGAGGATGATGCGGTGGATTGGTTGAGCGCCGCCGCGCCGGTTGCTGGTTCAAGCGCCTTAGACTTGGGCGGGACGGACGACTCCGCAAGCGAGATGGATTGGTTGAGCGATGTCGCGCCGGTTGCTGGCTCAAGCGCTTTTGACTTGGGCGGGGCGGATGATGCGGCGCGTGAAATTGACTGGTTGAATGACCCCGCGCTAGAATCCGATGCTGCTACCGAAATGTTGTCGAAAGAGGACGATTTCGCCCTCAGCTTCTTTGACGATGAGCAACCCAGTACCGAACTCGGCACGTCATTTATTGACGACTCGCTAGAGGTCGGGACATCTGCGGCGGCGATGTTTGATTTTGACGCTGATGAGGCCAGCCCCCAAACTAGCATGACGGGCGTGGATTTTAACGACATCAGCGACGATAACGATTTGTTCCGGGCGGAAGAATCCCCGGTAGAACTCTCAGAGACCAGCGCGGTTAGCGCCCCAGATTGGCTCAATGCCTTAGCCCCCGGCCTCGAAGTGGATACCGATTCGGTGGACATCGGGACGGATAGCGACTATCTGGGGGGTGGGCGTGGCGATTATGGTTGGTTAAACTCGCTCGTCGATGAAGAGATGCGCCCGCCGGTTATGGTGTCCAAAGCGCGGACAGCACGCTTCCCGTTTACGACGCCGCCCCAGTGGTTGCAGACCATCAGGGAAGAAACCCAGCAAATCTCTGCCATTGCGGACGATATGGACGCGGACGATGACGGCCTGCCCGATTGGTTGAACGACCTTGACGACGCGGAAAAGAATTAGCGCGGAAAAGATTACGCAAAGGGAAATAGGGTTATGACCGACCAGACGCCCGATTTTGACTCGATGTCGCCAGAAGAAATTATGGCATGGATGGAGGCTCTGGCCGTCCGTCAAGGCGCAGTCGAGGGGATTATCAACGACGTATCCAACGTCCAGATTGCCGAGATTGACCCCAATACGGTAGATATCGCGGACGAATACATCCCGTATGGGATGGATCCCGATGTGTGGGCGAAGAAGAAGGCCATCGAGGACGCTACCAAAGCCGAACGCCTCGCGGTCATGAAGGCCGAGAAAGACGCTAAAGCCGCGTCGTCCTCCGATGCCCCTGTTTCTAAGCCCGTGCCTGCGCCTATTTTGCCGATTACCCGTCAACCCCAGCCAGAGCCAGAACCGGCCTCGCTGGATTTCATGTCCGATTTGGTGGGCGGGGGCGATGAGTCATCCGACTTGCTGGCCGCTATCTCCGCCTCTGCGCCTATGCCGACTCCGCAACCCGACGCGGACGATTTCGGCGGGATGGATTTCCTCTCGAACTTGGGACAATCCGCCTCTGACGATATGGGCGACTTCGGCAGCTTCGACTTCTCTGGCCTAGATGCGCTGGGGATGGACGAACCCGTCGCCGCTGGTGGCGCGTCAATGGACTGGTTAGAGAGCATCGTCAGCGATTCCAAACCGGTACAGACCGTTAGCGATGTTTCAACCAATGAGATGTCCGAAGCGATGTTGCCGGACACACTTGGGGATTCTCTCAGCGAGACCGCCGTCGGGCGCATCCTTGATGATCCGATGGATTGGCTGTCTGACTTTGCCGAGGATAAGCCGATGCTGGCGACGTCTGCGCCCACGCCCGATTTGGACGCGCTATTCGCCTCACAAGCCGACACCTCACCCACAATGGACGCGGAGACCAACGAAATCCGCAGTGCGCTCAAGCAAGGCAACGCCCAACCGGATGATGTCAAGGCGTGGATGGACTCGATGTTGGACAAGGGTCTCAGCCGCACCGATGTCAAAGATGAAGACCTTGACGACGACTCGAAACCGTTGGAGGGAGAAATCCCCGACTGGTTGGTCTCACAGGTCGGCGCACCGCCCGATTTGTCCGCGCAAGCCGAGTCCACCCTCGAAGGCGAGGCCGATTTGCCAGATTGGTTGACCGCGCCGGTGTCTGAGGAACAGACCGCCGAATTTGAGGCCATCTTCACTGAAGCCGCGCAAGATACCCCGCCGATTATTCAGCCATCGGTCTTGGATAACTCGCCGTCGTTGGGTCTGTTAGACACCAGCGCCATCCAAGTTGAAATGAACGACCCGTGGGTTGAGGCGTTCGAGTTGGAACGTTCTGAGCGGATGGGTGAAACCGACCAATTGGCCGATTGGTATAATACCGCACAAGCAGATTTGCGCGTCTCCACCGATGCGATTGAGACGATTAACAGCCGCGACCTAGACCGGACGGGGACAAGGGCAAGCATCACGCTTCAGCCTGCCGACCTCAAACCAGAGGCCGATTTGCCAGCGGGTGAAGCTCAGGCCGTCCCGGTGTGGCTGGGCGGCGACCAAACCCCGTCTGCGGGAGGGTCTGCCGAAAGTGATGGCATCCCCGCTTGGCTACAAACCGACACCTTGGGGCAACCAGAAGCCGTCGGGGACGACGAAGACCTGCCGGATTGGTTGAAGCCGCAAGTGGAACAATCTCTTGCTGCCGAGCAAGACACTCCGATGCCGGATTGGTTGAACAAGCGCGTCGTGACCGATGAATTTGCCGCGATGACGGTCTCGCCGGTATCGTCAAGCAATCCGCCGACCCCCGCTTATCCGCCCGCCGAGAAGCCCCGCCGTTCGTTGCCCGCCGCGACGATTTCGCCGTCAGAAATCGCGCAGTTGCTTAACTCGGCACGCGGCAGCCTGAAAATGGGCGATGTCGGCGCGATGGTCGAGAAATATGATGTGCTCGTCCACGCCCACGCCGCGTTGGATGAGGTCAGCGCCGATCTTGCAGTCGTCTCACGCGACCCAGCGCACAAGGGCAACCCTGCCGTCTTGCGCGTTTACGGTGACGCGCTGATGCGTCAGGGCAAGCTGCAAGCCGCCCTCGACACTTACCGCGCCGCGCTCAACCTGCTATAATTTTGTCGTATCCGTATCAAATTTGCCAAACGGGTCACATCTGATGACCCGTTTGCTATGTGTATTGCACAAGGAGTTTTCCTATGGCCGTTGAACGTACCTTCGTCATGATTAAGCCCGACGGCGTGCAGCGCGGTCTGGTGGGTGAAATCATCACCCGTCTGGAGCGCCGTGGCATCAAGTTGGTGGCGTTGAAGTTCATGAACGCTACTGATGCCATCCTCGAAGCCCACTATGCCGAGCATGTTGGCAAGGGGTTCTTCGCTGGACTGGTCGAATACATCAAGTCCGGCCCCGTGGTTGCGATGGTATGGGAAGGCGACAACGCCATCGAGACCATCCGCACGACCATGGGCAAGACCAAGGCCAACGAAGCCGCCCCCGGCACGATTCGCGGCGACCTCGCCTTGCACATCAGCCGTAACCTCGTTCACGGTTCGGACGGCGGCGACGCGGCTAGCAAAGAAATCGCCATTTGGTTCACCGCCGCCGAGCAGGTTGAATATACCCGCGCCATTGACGGTTGGATTCACGAATAAGTAGGGGCGACCCATGGGGCGCCCAACCTATGGGTCGCTCACCACTGTGAACCTCACGTATAGCTCCCTCGCCCGTATCAGGCGGGGGAGTTTTGTTTTGTTTTCGCCTTATTCGTCGCTAGGGCTTTGGTTTACAGCGGCGAATCACCGCCACGACCCACTACGCCGTCCCAACGTTTTGCGCTAAAATAGAACAAAGACGCTAAATTATCGCACAAGGACGCCCCGCCATGACCGATAACCGACTGTATTACGGCGACAACCTCGATATTTTGCGGCGCTATGTGGCCGATGAGTCGGTGGATTTGGTGTATCTTGACCCGCCGTTTAATTCCAACCGCAGTTATAACGTCTTATTCAAAGACGAATCCGGCGCGGCGGCGGACGCGCAGATGACCGCTTTTGATGATACATGGCATTGGGGCAAGGCCGCCGAGGACACCTACGCCGATTTGTTGGTCTCTGGGCCGCCGCGCATCCGCCGCGTGATGCAATCGTTCGTTGAGGACGTGATTGGCCGCAACCAGATGACCGCCTATCTGGTCATGATGGCGGCACGGCTGGTTGAACTGCACCGCGTCTTGAAATCCACTGGCAGTTTATACTTGCACTGTGACCCCACCGCCAGTCATTATTTGAAGATGGTCTTGGATACGATTTTTGGGATTCAAAATTTCCGTAACGAAATTATCTGGAAACGCACCAGCGCCCATAGCGATTCAAAACAAGGCAATATCATACACATGGGCAGAATCCATGATGTTATTTTGTTCTACACTAAGTCTGACCAAGCTAAACGGAATCCGATTTATAGCCAGTATGATGACGACTATATCAATAAAAGTTATCGCAGTGTCGATTCTAATGGTCGTAGATATATGTTAGACAATTTGACGGGACCCGGTGGAGCAGCCAAAGGAAACCCACAATATGAATTTTTGGGCGTTACCCGGTATTGGCGTTACAGTCGGGAAAACATGGAAAAACTATATCAAGAAGGTCGTATTATCCAAGTTGCGCCGGGTCGAGTTCCCCGTTATAAACGCTATTTAGATGAAATGCCGGGTGTGAGCTTACAAGATGTATGGACGGACATTCCGCCCGTTCAGCCCCAAGCTGCTGAACGCCTCGGCTATCCGACGCAAAAGCCGCTCGCCCTCTTGGAGCGCATCATCAGCGCCAGCAGCAACCCCGGTGACATCATCCTAGACCCGTTCGCGGGTTGCGGGACGGCGGTCAATGCCGCGCAAAAATTGGGGCGGCGCTGGATTGGCATTGACGTGACCCACCTCGCCATCACCGTGCAAAAACGCCAGATGGATCGGCTGTACGGCCTGACTCCCGGCGTCGAATATGAGGTGGTGGGGGAGCCGCAAGATGTCGGCAGCGCCCGCGCCTTGGCGCATCAGGGGCGGCATCAGTTTGAATACTGGGCGATTTCACTGGTCGGCGCACTCCCGACCAGCGTGACCAGCACATCTGGCGGGCGCGCTCAGGGCAAAAAGGGCGGGGATAAGGGCATCGACGGTGAAATCGTCTTCCTAGAACCCGGCAACAAGCCCAAGCGCGTGTTGGTCTCGGTCAAGTCCAACGAGGTGGTCAATCCGTCGATGATTCGGGATTTGCGCGGGGTGATTGAGCGCGAAAATGCGGCGATTGGGCTGTTCATTTGCCTGACGCCGCCCACCGATGGGATGCTGAAAGAGGCATTGGCGGCGGGCAAATATAAGCACCCTTCCGGCAAAGAATACCCGCGCCTGCAAATCCTCTCCATCGCGGAATTGTTGAAAGAAAAGGGCAGTCGCCCAGAACTCCCCGGCGGACGCGCCAGTTTCGCCGCCGGTGAACGGATTAAAAGCGGGCGGACGACCTCTCACAAACAAACCGGATTCGATTGGGAAGACGACGGCGATTCGTAGGGGCGACCCATGGGTCGCCCACCACTCATCGTATTCCCATATCCCTTGATTATTCGGCATTAACCTATCCCTCCTTGATTTGTGCTACTATTCACAATAACGATTGTTGGATAGCGAGAGAAAAAGATCATGCGGCCTGAGTATGATGTGATTATCGTCGGTGGGCGGCCATCTGGGTCTACATTGGCGGCGCGGCTGGGTAAACAAGGCTTGCGCGTTTTGATGTTAGAACGCGCCACCTTCCCCGATTTGCCCGCCGTAAGCTGTCCGATGATTAACGCCTCGACGCTTGAGATGTTGGACGAAATCGGCGCGGATGAGGCCGAATATGCCCGCAATACACCCAAAATCCGCCACATCGTGCAGATGTTGGGCGGCGGCTTGTCCATCCCGTTCGACCTCCCAGATTACAAAGGCCGCGATTATGGCTATGCGGTTGACCGCGCCCGCTTTGATGAGTCGCTCTGGCATACCGCGCTCCGCTATCCCAGCGTGGAAGGCCGCCAAGATTTCAGCGTGACCGACCTCATCATTGAAGACGGGCGGGTGAGGGGAGTCATCGGTCATGGTGCTGATAAGCAACCGCTACGCTTGACGGGGGCGCTGACCATCGGCGCGGATGGGCGCTATAGCACTGTTGCCCGCAAGATGGGGGCGGAAGAACGTCTGCGCGACGACGAACACCCAACCAGCGTCATGTATGCCTATTGGAAGGACGCCAAACCCTTCGACCAAAGCGGCGACGCGATGGCGATTGCCTACGCGGGGGATGGGCTGGCTTGTCTGGTGATGGATAGCGCCGACGGCGCAACCGCCGTCGCCATTGAAGGGCGTTCAGACCGTTTTGAGAATCAGCCAGATAGCGGCGAGGCGCTGTATATGCGCTTACTGGCGGAAATCCCCGACCTCTGGGCGCGATTACAGGGCGGCCAACTCGTCACGACGGTGCGCGGGATGAAACGCATCGGGAATCTGTATCGTCAGCCGGGCGGGGCGGGCTGGGCGCTGACCGGTGATGCGCTCGTCCAACAAGACCCGTTGGACGGGCAGGGGATATATAACGCGGTCTATATCGGTAAGGCGCTGGCGTGGGCGATTCGCGAATGGCGCGGCGGGCGTTTCTCATGGGATGAAGCGCTGACATGGTATGACGAGACTGTGCAAATCCGCACCTATGGGATGTACCGCGAACTGCTCACCCGCGTGGAGTCCAGCTTGTACAGCCAAATACCGGAGGACATGGTGCGCAATCTAGCGCGTTGGACGATGGATGACGGCCTGTTCAAACAGGTGATGGGCAAGTTCGTCACGCGGCAAATCCCAGCGGAGGCCATGCGACTGCTGACCCCCGGCTTGATGCTGAATGCGGTGATTCGCGGACGCCTGAAAGACTGGCGGAAGAAGTTTTCAGTTTGAAGTTAACTGTTCCTAAGCCATGTCCCATTGCGCCAGACGAATTGGACGGGCGTGTCTTGAATCGTGTCCGCATAGCTCAGTCGCGCCGTCCCGCTGATTGTGGCCGCGCCGTCTGGCGCATTTCCGGTCTGGCTGATAGAGAACGTCACCGCGTTAGGGATGGTCTTGAGCGAGAGGCGTTCGAGCGCTTTCTGACGTGCATCCTCGGTATACAGGCTGATGATCCCCGGCAGATTATCCGTGCTGGCATAGTCAAACTCTAGGCGGATGCGCTTGACGAGGAAATCTGACCAGTTCAAGTTGACGGCGCGGACATCGTTTTGACCGAGGACGGTTAAAATCACCTCCAGTTTACTGGACGGCGTGAGCGCCTTCAACAACGTGCCGATGGCGGCGCGTCCAGAGGTGTCGGCGAGGGATTGGATGACGGTAGAGCCGGTATCCAGCCCGACGAATTGGCCGGTCAGCCATGTCTGAGTCGCTTGAATCAGATAACCGGCATCGGTGGTGCGGTCAAACGGCTCTGATGACCCCAACCCCGCGCTGACCAATCGCTCTGCGATGGCATTGGCGACGGTTTCCAACGTTTGGCCGCTGAAAGGTTGGTCACTGCGTGCGCCCGTGATATAGGGCGAGTCCAGCGTCAGAGTCCATGCGTTGGTATCGCGCCCCCAGCCTTTTTCGGTATAGATGTCCGACGTGATGGCGAGGGTGATGTGGGGTAGGTCGCCGCATTGCAGGATCGGGCCACACACACCGGCAATCCAACCCTCTACGCGGATGCCCATAGCCTCAGCCAGCGCCGCGTCCACCTCTTGATATTGGACGGATACATTCTGACCGCGCAAGAGTTCGCTTTTTCCCCAGAAGGTCGTATCGGGCGGGACATGCCGCCAACCGTCCTCATAGCGCCAGTAGAACCACGCTTGGCTATACGGGATGCCGCCCTCGACCCATTCGACCACCGCCCGCCCGCGTGTCCCGTCAATTTCGACGCCGCGAATCATGCCAGTCAGCGTGATCGTCCCCGCTAATTTGCCATTCTGGAAGGCATCGAAAATTTGTGTCTGATAGGTTAGCCAATCATCGGTGGCGCTGCGTTGGATGTTGTTGAAGGCGGTCTTATCGCCCAACCTCAGCGCGGCGAATTCGGCCTCGACGGTATCCCGCATCAGCGATTCAATATAGGCGTTGGCTTCATTCAATCGCCAGATGACGACGGCGACGGTGACGGCCAAGCCGAATATGACGCCGAACATCATGGCGAGGAAACGCAGCCGCACGACTCGGCGTTGGCGGCGACGGTTGGGGTCTTCGGTTGCGACAGTGCGAGAACCGGGGCCGGAATCAACTTCCCAGTCTAGTTGGACGCCCATGTGATAACTCCAGTCTTGAGCGATGAGTCCCAAGCCCTGAGTGTATGGTTCTGCGCTTATATCGGCACATCCTGAGATAAGGCTAACCCTACTCAGGACTCATCACTCAGGACTCATCACATGTGATTAAGGGATGCGGATTTCTTCCGAGAGTGGCCCCATGATGCCGTTCTCATTGAGGGCGGCCACGGCGATGCTCTGGTATTGAGAGGTGGTGAAACAATCGCAGTCAAAGGCCGTGATGTCGGGCGAGGCGGGGAATTGTCGCTCGAAGGTCGGCTGACCCGGCAACCTCAGCGCCACGATATAGCCGGTTGCGCCGACCACCGGCTCCCAGACGATTCGGCGGACGTTGCCGCCCATCTCGCGGATGACGACATTGGTTGGCGCGGGCATCCCGTCGGTCAGCGCCAGCACCATCGTAATCAGGGTGCGAGTGCTTTTGCGGAGATATTCTGGCTCGACATATTCCAGCGTGTCGCGGCCTTCACGGCGCGGCGTGTCCTCTAGCGCTTCGATAATACGCACGGCGGGGATTCCGATTTCGTGGAACGAGAAATGGTCGCCAAAACGCCCTTCGCGGTCAATTTCTTCCACGAAAATCAGCTTGAGGTCAGTAGAGTAATTGTCCACGATGAAGTCAATCATCCGCGCCATATTGCGCGACTGTGATTCTTCTGGCGGGGCGCTGAAAATGCGGATTTCGCGGTCATTCACCGTGCCGGTAGGCGAATTACTGCTGCCCACCGTGTCGATGTTAATCATGACCTTGACTGCGATGTTATAGCCGACGATGTAATCCTTGACGAACGCCCTACTGCCTTGACGATTGACTTCTTCAGAGGAAAACAGCACGAAAATCAAGGTGGCACGCGGCCTGACCGTGCTGAGGGTACGCGCCATCTCTAAGACGGCGGCCACGCCAGAGCCATTGTCGTCTGCGCCGGGGGCGAACGCGGTATTGGCGGTCAGGTCGTCGGTACGGCTGTCATAGTGTGCGCCGATGACGATGGCGGGCGTGTCTGGCAGTGTGCCGTTGATGATTCCGACGACGTTCTGTTGGGTGGATTGTATGCCGTTGTAGGTGGCGGTGAACGGGTGGGTGAAGGTCTGAAAATTCCCTTTGGAAGTCTCTTGGATGTTCAGAAATTCACCGTATAACCAGCGGGCAGCCGCGCCGATGCCCTCAGTTTCTGAGGTTTGGGTCGAGTTGACATGGCGGGTGTAAAAGCCTTGCAGCGTGGCGATGTTGCCATACATGCGGTCTGCGCTGACTTGATTGAGCAGGGTGTAAAGCTGTGCGCCGACGGGAGCAGTATTTACGGCGTCGGACGTGGCGGTGGCCTCTTGGCCGGGGACGGGCGTGCTGTAACCGAGGGTCGGTAGCGGCGCGTCGGTGATGCGCGGCTGGGGCATCAGAGTCGGGGGGGCGTCATTGGTGGTGAGGTTGCACCCGGACAGAAGCGCCATCGCAACGAAACAACACACGATAAACTTACGCATAGTCAAAACCTGATTCCTCATGCTTGCGTTAGAATTTTAACATATCGCAGCGCGTTTGTGATGCTGCGTACCGTTTGCGTCGGGTTATAACATGCTTCCTATAAGGGAGTTGTAGAATCAATCTTATCAGCGTTTCGATTTCTAATTGGGGCGCGTGTCCGATATCCCCTGTAGGGACAAGGCACGCCTTGTCCGCGCCCCTAAAAAAATAAGGAGATTCCCATGCCCTTATACGATTACCGTTGTCCGGCCTGCGGCAATACATTTGAAGCACGCCACAGTTTCAGCGCCGACGCGCCGGATTGTCCGCAATGTGGCGCGGCCAAGCCCACGCGCCTCATCACCACCGTCCCTGCCGTCACACAAGGGATGAACGCCAACGCCGGGGATAGTCGGAATGCCAGCAAAGAGCAAATTCGGGCGAAATGGGCAGAGGAGACGCCCAAACTCCGCCAAAAATTGGTCAATAAACTGGGTGAGGAATACGTCAGCCGTAACGCGCCGTCGTTGAATTCTTCGCCGGACAAAAAAGACTGAGGTGCATGGTCACGAGCGTTTTTCTGTAGGGACAACGCCAGCGTTTTCCTCCCATGATTATGGACGGATAAAAATCACACATCACCAGAAATTCGTAGGGGCGACCCATGGGTCGCCCACCCTGAAAGACCGCAACACTCAAATCTATAATTGACGAACAATTTACTTCTCCCCCTTAATAGGGGCATTGTTACAACGAATTTACCCATAGACTGTTGTTTACCGGACAAACATCCGGTCTAAATTAAAAGGAGGTATAAACAGTGAAGTTAGCCGAGGCATTAGTACAGCGGGCGGACGTGAAAAAGCGTCTGTCAGAACTTCAAACCCGTCTTACGCAAAATGTGCGGGTTCAGGAAGGCGAAAGCCCTCATGAACCACCCGACGCGATTTTGCGTGAACTCACAGAAGCCTTGACGGCCTACCGCACCCTTATCCAGCGCATCAACCGCACCAACGCCGCGACGCGGCTGGCGGATGGGCGCACCATCACCGATCACATCGCCGAGCGCGATGTGTTGGTCATCGAACAGCGGGCGATTGACGCAGCCGTGAAAGCGGCCACCGATGTCAGCTGGCGCTATTCGCGTTCTGAAATCAAGCAAGTGGCCGCCGTGGATGTTCCCGCGTTGCGCCAGCGGCTTGATGATACCGCCAAGCGCCTACGGGAGGTCGATATGACCATCCAAAAGGCCAACTGGGACATTGATTTAGCCGAGTAGAGGCGTAGCACGCTACGCCCGTAACAAGCAGGTAGTCGGATGGATTCGGTTAGGGTGAGCGCCAAGACCCCTCGATCCGGTAGAACGAGGCAAAATAACTCTATCAACTCCTAGCCTGTAAAGCTATCGTCGTTCACGCGACATTCGCTGCACAACGCAAAGAGCATCGCGCACAAAATCACACCTTACACGCGCACAACTCACTACCTAACGCTGACTGACCGAACCACCATCCGGTGAGGGTGGGAATGGGGAAAAACGGGCGAGGCCAAACCATCGGCTTTCGCCCGTTTGCTTGCACCAAAGTGGTGAGTTTTAAGTGTTGGGTTATAATGCCTGTCATCCATAAGAACATTCTGTAGGGACACGGCATTGCTGTGTCCGTTTTGTATGCGGTTAGAACATCAAAGGACTTTTCGACATGCCATCTTTATTCGATTTGACCGGAAAAATCGCCATCATCACCGGCGCATCACGCGGGATTGGCGAGGCCATCGCCCAACGGATGGCTGAGGCCGGCGCCAAAATCGTCATCGCCAGCCGCAAGCAAGAATCGCTAGACGCGGTGGCGGCGGATTTACGCGCAAACGGCGCAGATGTCCTCCCCATTGCCGCCCACAACGGCGACAAGGCTGCCCTGATTGCATTGGTCGAGCAGGCTGTGGCGCATTATGGCGGAATCGATATTGTGGTCAACAACGCCGCGACGAATCCGCATTTTGGCCCGGTCTTAGAGGCGCAAGACAGCATGTGGCTCAAGACGTTAGAGGTTAACTTATTGGGGGCGTTCTGGCTGGCGCAAGCGGTTGTCCCGCACCTCAAGCAGCGCGGCGGCGGCAAAATTATCAATGTGACCTCGGTCAATGGCCTGCGCCCCGGCACGATGCAAGGCATCTACAGCGCGAGTAAGGCGGCGCTGATTAACCTGACCCAAACCCTTGCGATGGAATTGGGCGGCGACAATATCCAAGTGAATGCCATTGCGCCGGGCTTAATCAAGACCAAGTTCGCCGAGGCGTTGTGGTCGAATGAGTCGATTTTGGATACGGTTACGGCACGTACTCCCGCCAAGCGCATTGGTGAGCCGGACGACATCGCCGGTATTGCGGTCTTTTTGGCCTCGGCGGCATCGAATTATGCAACCGGGCAGACGTTCGTGGTGGACGGCGGCATCACCGTGCCGTTATTGTAATGCAGTGATGAGTGCTGAGCGATGAGTCCTGAGTTGGGTTAAACGTGTCTCAAGACTCATCATTTATCCGATGACAAAAACGGCATCGAGATAAGGTTTATTGCTCTCATCACGCATCACTTGCAACTCACCACTCTGTTTAATGAGGGATTAACGTGAACTTTACCCTATACAGCGAAAAAGCGGCTACGGAGTGCATCAAGGCGCTGACGGAACGCCTGCACCAATCCGAGACGCCCACGCGCCCAGCGTTGGATGGATTCGTCCATAAGAACGGCAAGTTCAGGATTGGCGTCGAGTTGGGCGTTTTTCGGCAAATCACGCGCAAGACGTGGGTTGAGGGGCAAATCATCAAAGAGGGCGCGTTGACCCTGATTCGCGGTCAAGTGCCGGAAGGCGCGACCCCGGGACGCCAGCGGTTTATCGGTTTCCTCATCCCCATCGCGGGCGGGATTATGGCGCTCCGTGGGGAGTTGTTGCTGGGATTATTGGCGATGGTGCTGATTGGTTACGTCCTCATCACCGTGCGCGGGGACTACTACAACAGTGACCGGCTGCTCATGGAACTAGAGAAAAATCTGAAAGCCAGCCCCAAGCCGCCCAAATCCATGACCGGCGCTGGTAAGGCGACAGGCGCGAAAAAGGCGTAAATCATTAAAAACGGGTCGAGGAATTGGCGGGGACATAGGCGGTCAATAACAGGATTTTCGTAGGGGCGCCCCATGGGGCGCCCACACATTGTCCGTATTTTGCCGTGTTTTGTGGTTTTCACACGGAATCCGAGTCCTGAAATGAATTACGCCCACATCTCAGGACTCATCACTCATCGCTTGCGATCAGCCCAAGCCGTACACGTCCGTGAATTTCTCTTGCAGATAGGCGACATACGGCGCGGGGTCGATTTGCGTGCCGGTGACGCGCTTGGTCAGTTCTGGCGAGGTGTATTTGCGCCCGTGTTGGTGGATGTTGGTTTGCAACCACGACAGCAAGGTATCAAATTTGCCGGACGCGATTTCCGACGGAAGACTCGGATTCGCTGCCACGGCGGTGTTGTAATACTGCATACTGAGCAGATTGCCCAGCGCGTAGGTCGGGAAGTAGCCGATTAAGCCCGCCGACCAGTGGACATCTTGCAGCACGCCCAACGTATCGGTTGGCGGGCGGATGCCGAAGAATTGCTCGAAGCGGTCATTCCAAACCTGTGGCAATTCGCTGACCTTGACCGCGCCGGTCAATAGGTCACACTCTAGCTCAAACCGCAGCATAATGTGGAGGTTATAGGTCAATTCGTCGGCTTCCACGCGGATGAATTGGCGCTTGACCGTGTTGATGGCCTTATAAAATGCGTCTACGTTGGTGTCATCCAGCACGCCGGGGAAGTTGGCCTGTAGCTTGGGGTACGCCCATGACCAGAAGCCTTTGCTGCGCCCGACCACGTTCTCCCACATGCGCGACTGACTCTCATGCACGCCCAGCGATGTGCCGCTGCCCAACGGAGTCCCGTCCAACGCCTCGGCCACGCCTTGCTCATACATCCCGTGACCGGCCTCGTGCATCATCCCAAACAGCGACGGATTGAGGTAATCCTTATAGAAACGGGTGGTGATGCGAACATCGTTCCGGCTAAAGCTGGTGCAGAACGGGTGGGTGCTGATGTCCTGACGCCCGCGTGTGAAGTCGAAACCGAGTTTTTCAATCACCTCAATGCCGAATGCACGCTGCTTGTCGATGTCATATTCGCGGTGCAGTATGTCGTCACTCACGCGGTCTTCAACCTCACCAATCGCGGCGATGAGTTCAATCAAATCCGGCTTGTGCGCGTTGAAAATGCGGGCGACTTCGGCGGTGGTCATGCCACGCTCGTATTGACCGATCAGCGCATCATAGGGATGGTCGGTATAGCCGAGAAAATCCGCTTGCTGGCGTGCCATCTCGAAGATTTTTTCGAGGGTCGGCTCAAACGATTTGAAATCGTTGTTGGCGCGTGCCTTCGCCCAGATGTGTTGCGCTTCGCTGGTCACTTGGGTGAATTTCGCCACGAAATCGACGGGCAGCTTCATATCCTGCTCGTAATCGTATTTGGCAGCACGCAACAGCGAGGCTTCGTCGCTGTCATAACCCGCGCCTTCAGTTTCCTGCGCGGCGGCTTCAATCAAATCGCCGAGGTCTTCGCTGGTCGCCATCTCGTGACGGATACGGGCGAGGGTAGACAGTTGGCGGGCGCGGGGTTGCGCCCCACCATCCGGCATCATGACTTCTTGATCCCAACCCATCACGGAAAGCGCCCCGCCGAGGTCGCTGAGTTGTCCGAGTTGCGTGCTTAATTGTTCAATCTTTTCGCCCACGGGCGTAAACCTCCATTTGAAAAAATTTCACTGGCGATAGTATAGCATACAAAGTCATGGGGGATGGGCGAAAAATTTTGGTTTGAAGTAGGGGCGTAACCGTGTGTGCGCCCGCCGTCGTATTGCGGCGAATTATTTATATTGCCGCGCCGCCAGAGACCCAATCCAATTTGGGAACAGGCGATTGCCCAACACAATCAGCCGGTCAATCCAGCGCAGCGCGACGGTATCCTGTGGCTTATCGAGAGTGACGCGCACAATCCCGTCGGCGACTTGTTCTGCGCTCATGACCGGCAGGCGACCTGATGATTTACGCTTGCCTTCGCCCAGCCGGTTATCGTCGAAACCCGTGGCGGTGCGCCCGACGCGCAAATCAGTCACGCGGATATTATATGGCTTGAGTTCAAACCGGAGCGAACGCGCCAAGCTGCTGACGAAGGCTTTGGTCGCGGCATACGTGGCTGCATACGGCGAGACGAGGTTAAATACTATGGATGACACCAAGACGATGTGGCCGCTTTTGTTCTGGCGTAGATGCGGCACGCCCGCTTTGAGGGTCAACATCACCCCGTCGATATTGGTGTGAATCAAGGTCGAGAGGTCTGCCCAGTCAGCATCAATCATCGCGCCGCGTTGACCCAACCCCGCGTTGGCGATGATGATGTCTAACCGTCCAAATTCCTCGACAGCACGTTGGGCGGCGCGGTTCATATCCCCTTCATCGCGCACATCGGCAGCGACGGGCAGAAATTTCCCCGGCAGGGGTTTGATAGCGTCGGCTAACCCCTGTAGGCGGGCTGCGTCTCGCGCTGTGCCGACCACGTTCAGCCCACGCCGCGCAAAGGCCAGCGCCGTCGCATAGCCGATTCCGCTGGACGCGCCCGTGACTAAAACCACCCGATTATCGGTCATTCTTCCCTCGGATAATCAAAAAATGTTGCCAAGTCCAGCCTGAAGTTAGGTAGGATATTTGGACTTTCCAAAAATTGCCCTACCTCATAAGCAGCAAAATGATTGCTGTCAATCACTTCTATCATCTTCATCTGAGGGTAAATAATCCATGCCTCTTTAGCCCCATTTGCAAGGTAATATTCGGACTTCTCAATGAGTTGAGACCGACTATTAGAAGGAGATTGAATCTTAACCGCGATGTCCGGCATTGTATCTAAATGAGCTTTGGTCTGAATAGGACGTTGATTATCGAGGTATATCATGAGGTCTGGCAGTCGTGATTGCGATATCCCATCCTCATCTATTTCAATACGGACTTCGGTCACAACACGTCCAAAACCTACTTGGCGGAAATAAGTCTTTAGCAGGAAACCTAGCTCCATAACCAGATAACCATGTTCTTCATTTGGCATTTTTTCTACCACTTCTCCGTCAATCAGCTCGATAAAACGGTCATGACCGCGTTGTTTGAGCAGGTCGTGAAATTCTGCCAACGTGAGACGTGTCTTTACTGGGGGATGTGCGCCCATTATTCAAAGTATCCATACTTGGTCTGGATTCGTATATTGTACACGGGAATATCACTAGTAGGGAAACGTTCCCATCTTGTACCATACCTTCTAATAAGCGCTAAAGATGAGGGAAT
>DAOTTP010000121.1:0-3235 GCA_034437835.1 Anaerolineae bacterium
ACCATTGCGGTGGTAGGGACGTGCAACGGCACGTCCGTGATTTATTTCAATCGACCAGAGAACCAGAGGCCAGAGACGCGATAGGGGCAGACAACACCACCCGAAAACCGAGATTGAAGCGATCGTAGGAAGGATTGTCGGCGTCGCGGTACGACGCGGCGGCGTAATACTGAGAGTTGAAGAACGAGCCGCCCCGCAGCACCTTGGATTGGCCGTTGCCATAGCCCTCAATGGTTCCGGGGTTTTCGTGATCGTTCAAACACCATTCGAAAAGTGTGCCAGTCATATCCAGCACGTCGAAAGGGGATTTTCCCTGTGGATAATTCCCGACGGCGGTCGTTCGATTCAGGAAATACGGGCCGACACCTCCTCCTTGCTCATTGAGATTGGCATAACCAACCCGATAGCCATTTCCCCACGGGTATTGGCGCCCGTCCGTCCCGCGTGCCGCGTATTCCCATTCGTGTTCGGTCGGCAACCGCAGTTCGACGCCTAAACCGATTAAACCCGCCGCCCGATATTGACGATTCAACCAGCGCGTGAACGCGACGGCGTGATACCAACTCACCCTGTCACGCGGGTGATTTTGGTACGGGTTATTTTGCGCTCGCATCGGTTGAGGCTGGTATTCTTTCGGAAAGCCGACCCACCAGTTGGGATGGTCGTACTCCCCGGAGTCGATGAACGCTTGGAACTGTCGCATGGTCACAGGATACTTGGCGATTTTGAAGGCATGGGGCAACTTGTATCCGTGCTTGTCCTTGCCATATAAAAACGTCCCCGCAGGCACATCGCACCACGCAAGGTCAGGCAGCGCCCTCACCCTAAATCCCTCTCCCTCAGGTAGAGGGACTTTTACGTCCACGACACCCACGCCCGGACGCTGATCGTTTTCATGATTTAGCCGCCCCCATTCCGACACCACATACGGGGAGCGCCGTGCGCCATCCGCTGGCTCGTACAAGGCTTGTAGCGCGACCTTCGCGCAATCCGCCCCGCTCTCGGTCGAGACCTTATAAGCCAAATCCGGTTGGACAGGCGTCAGCCATTCGACGACTTTTGTGGCATCCTCGGTCATACCCGCCATTAACACCGCTGTCTCTTCCCATCCCGTCGGCATCCACCACTCGTTGGATGGGAAGAAGTGAGCGGCGGGAACACCCTGCTCCATCGCCTTCTTCATCCCAAAAGCAGCAAAATATTCTTGCAACAGTTGGTGGACAAAGCGCAACTCGCGCCCTCGGTCGATAATGCCTGCCGAAGCGCACAGATATAAAACATGGCTGGCGTCATGCCCCGGCACGGCGTGCGCCACGATATCTCGCGCCCACTCATACGGCACGCTCGTCCCTCGTCCTTGTGCTTGCATCTCATAAGCCAATCGGGACAATGCCGTTTCTAGGACAGCCTCATCCAACCAGACCAATCCTTGCTGTTGCGCGGCAGGACGCCCGCGCTCCTTCAATAGTTTTTGCACGAACGCCCTGAACAACCCAGCGCGGTTGCGCGGGATGTCCCCTTGACTGGTGTAAATGCTGATGGTGATGGTCAGCAAGAACGGGTTGCGCGCCAACCCCAACAGGCTGGGGTATTCACCCGCCTTACGCATTTGATTGTAGAGTTGATCTTCTTGAGTGTTGGTCTTGAAATAGACCGGATGCCCACTTTCTAGCGGTTTCCCTGTGAAGAAATCTTGAAAGGTCAGGTTCGCCTTCTGGAATTTCTCCCAAAGAAGATGCATGTTTTCGCCCGCCAATTTCCAAAACAGCCGCATCTGGGCGATCTCTGATAAGCGGTAAGCCGCGATGAACTGCCAAATTCGTTGATGATCGAGCGGCTGCACATCCACCCGTTGTAATTCTAATTCGCGCTCTACATAGTCCAGTTTACGGCAGGTCAAGCGCACACTTACCTTGGGGTTGGCCTTGAGCCATGTTTTAATCACATCAACATGCGTATGGGCGGTCTCGTTCAGGCCGTCTAGTAAAATGATGAGCCGTTCAGGGTGGGTAGCGAGGTAATCTCGGATGTGCAGCGACCCAAAATACGTGTCGATGTAGGCGGCGAAATCACTGCCATCGTAACCCCCCAATGGGACGTAAACGGGTAGCGGGGCGGCCTCATCCTGCGCGGCTGTTTCGGCCAAAAGATAGGTTAAGCGGCGCA
This sequence comes from Anaerolineae bacterium, assembly GCA_034437835.1. Taxonomy (GTDB): domain Bacteria; phylum Chloroflexota; class Anaerolineae; order Aggregatilineales; family Phototrophicaceae; genus Flexicrinis. The sequence goes on from DAOTTP010000121.1 coordinate 2,167, forward strand.
GCGTAGTCGTCTTGCCGCTGCCCGGATCACCAATAATCGCCACACGCGGATACTTCGACAGCGCATCACTGAGCTGGTCGAAATCCTCGACTCGGTAGGCGTTGGGGTCATCGTCTGGGCTGTGGCGCGGCTTGGTGTGGATGTCTGCTGCTAATTCCGCCAAGATGGACGCCGCTTCGTCATCCTCAACCATCCCTTGCGTTACAGCATCTATCCGCGTTTTGGCTTGAGCGGGCAACTCTGCATAGAATTTTGCCGTTCGCCGGTTGATTTCATCCCGTGCCAGATCGCGCAGGTAGGCCAGCTCACGGTCACGGCGGCTCAACATCCCGTCAACTGTGCCGTGGGTGATTTTCCCAATCAAACCGTGGAAGGCGCTCTCATAGTTGGAAGGCTCTTGGAAATCGATAAACGTCACGCCCCAGATGATGAGCGGTACCATTGTGGAGAGCGCTTTCACCGCATAGACCGGTTTTTTAACCTCTGGTTGGGTGGCATAGCCTAACTCTAGCTGGACAAAGCTCGGCGGGTTCAAGCGGTTAATATCGGGGGTCAAGACCACCACCACCATGTCAGCTTCGTTGATTCGCCGCTGTAACTCAGCGCTAAACACGCTGTGCGCGTGTAGTTCTCTGTCCATCCATGCGCTCCACCCCTCTAGTTGGTTGAAGCGTTTATACAGCCAGTGCGCGGCTTCACTACCATCTTTCCAAGCATAAGAGATGAATACTTTTGTCATGAACTTTGCCTATGGGTGTTAAAGCGGCCTCAATCGTTCGGATTATTTTACCCCACTTTGCCGCATCCACCCACCTAATAAGCGCCCGATTTCCTCAACCAGTTTGCTGACGTGTTCGTATTGCCCGCTGGTCAGCCATGCCCATTGATAGGCCAAGCGCAAATACAGTCGTAATGTCGTCAAGTATCCATCGGCAACCCGTAGATGTCCTAAGAGACCGTTTGAATATTCGACATTAGACCTGATTTATCGTTTATTCACGGCGGGCGCGCAAGCGTCGCCCCTACAAAATTTCTGATGATGTGTATTCAAAATCGCGTCACAGGATGT
>DAOTTP010000122.1:0-1935 GCA_034437835.1 Anaerolineae bacterium
AACGATGTCACGGCCAATGAAGGCAATGCTGGCTCGACCAACTTTGTCTTTACGGTCAGTTTGGGCGGCGTGAGCGCTAGTACCGTCACGGCGGATATTGCCACCGCTGACAATACCGCAACTGCGGGTAGCGACTACACAACCAACTCACAATCGCTGAGTTTTGCGATGGGCGAGACCAGCAAGATCTTCACCGTCGTTGTGAATGGCGATACAAACGTAGAACCTAATGAGACGTTCTTCGTCAACCTGACCAATATCGTCAACGCCACGGCAACAGACGCGCAAGGGCTGGGGACAATCGTCAGTGAAGAACTTCCGTTGGTGTGCGGCGCTGCGCCAAACCAGATTTATGACCTGCAAGAAAATGGCGCGAATTTCGGTCAAGCAGGGCCGTTCATCGTCGATGGCGTTGTGACCTTTGACGGCCAAGCCACCAACCAATGGAACGGTTTTTACATCCAAGACCCGACCGGTGACGGCAATTCAGCCACGTCAGATGGTATCTATGTCTTTGACCCGCCAGCGGCGCTCTTAGAAGTGAACGCGGGTGACTATGTGCGCGTGACCGGCACGGTGAGCGAATTTGCATCCGGCACTTCGACCTTTACTGTCGGCGTAGCCAGCCTCACCGAAACCCAAATTACGCCGACCACCATCGAACTTTGCTCTAACAGCGCGACCATCACCCCGACCCCTGTCAGCTTGCCGTTCGCCACGCTGAATGAACAAGAACAATATGAAAGCATGTTGGTCACATTCAACCAAACCCTGAGCGTGACCGAAATGTTCTTGCTGGGTCGTGATGGCAACGTTTCGCTGTCGGTGAATGGTCGTCTGTTCCAGCCCACCAATTACCTCGCTCCCGGTCTAGCGGCGCAAACCTTACAAGAGTTGAACAACCGCAGCCGAATCATCCTTGATGACGGCGTGAAGTTCCAGAACCCAGACCCCATCGTCTACCCTGCGCCGGGCTTAAGCGCCTCGAACACCCTCCGCCACGGCGATACCGTCGCCAGTGTGACCGGCGTGTACATGCAAAACAACAGTCGTTTTTCAGGCTCAAGCAATCCGTTCCGCTACCGCCTGAACCCGACTTTGCCAGTGACATTCATCCCCACCAACCCGCGCCCGACGGTTGCGCCGAACGTCGGTGGCACATTGACCGTCGCCAGCATGAATCTGTTGAACTACTTCAACACGGTCACGGGCTGCTTCCAAAGCGGGACATATAGCAATGGCAATTGTCGTGGTGCGAGCAATGTCAACGAGCTAACCCGTCAGCGCGACAAGACTATCGCGGCCATCCTTAAGGTCGATGCAGCGGTTCTGGGCATCAATGAACTTGAGAATGACATCCCGAACGATAACGGTGTCAATGGCGCGACCACGGCGATTGAAGATCTCGTAAACGCCCTGAATACTGCGACAGCCTCCGGCACGTATGCCTTCATCAATACCGGGCGCATCGGGACGGATGCCATCCGCGTCGGCATGATTTACCAACCTGCGCTGGTCACGCCGATAGGTGCATTCGCGGTGCTAGACAATATTGACCCGTTCAATCGCAACACCCGTCCGGCGCTGGCGCAGACCTTTGAACAAATCGCCTCTGGTGAGCAATTCACGATGGTGGCGAACCACTTCAAGTCGAAGGGGTCTTGCCCGCTGTTCGCTAATCCCAACTACATCGACGCGACTTACGGGGAGAACTATGATACCGGCGACGGTCAAGCCTGTTGGAACGCAGACCGTGAGCGCGCCGCGGTTGAACTCCTGACATGGTTGGCGACTAACCCGACCGGCACAACCGACTCCGACTATCTCATCTTGGGCGACTTGAACAGCTACGCCGCTGAAGACCCCATCACCTATTTGACCAGTAACGGCTACACCAACCTGATTCAACAGTTTGTTGGTGCGGGAAATGTGGCC
>DAOTTP010000123.1:0-18718 GCA_034437835.1 Anaerolineae bacterium
AATTTGATGATCTAGAGCGTCAAATTGGCTGAGTCGTGGGGGAAGTTCTCCCCTCAGATGATTGGGCTGAGTACCGGTCAAAATCCCGTTTTCCCCTCAAATAGGGGCTGAGTAGTTACGAAAGATATACAATACCTCCCGTCTGTTTTTGAAAATCCACACAATATTTGTCCTGTTTTTCGATTTTTAGCGCCTCGTTACTATGACCGGATGGGATTCAGTCTATATCTTCAAAGTGATGGGAAAATCGCCCACTTAAAGGGACTATCTCCCATCACTAGTTACCCGACCTACCCGAAATCTCTCCTAAAATCAGCCCCTTTAGCGGGCTTACAGGCAGTTTTCTAGCTGGATGCTTTAGCTTCAAGCGGCACGGATGGCGTACATCAGCCTGCAAATGCCTCTGCGAAGAACTGCGCCAATGCCGGATAGAGGGTTTTCAGGTTGTGCGGCTTGAGGATGCCGTGTCCCTCGTCTGCGTAGGCCAACACCCCATATTCGACGCCCGCCTCATTGAGCGCGGCTTGCACGACGCGAACGTTATCCGGCGTCACGTTGGGGTCGTTCGTCCCCTGCACAATCATCAAGCGGCCTTTGATGTCCCCGACAAAGTTAATCGGCGACGCCTTGCGATATTTCTCCGGCACTTGGTCGGGACGCCCGCCCATCATCTCCTCAGAGTACGGGCGCAAGTCGGGGCGAGTCGTCTCGTAGTCAATCACAAGGTCGGTCATGCCGCAAACCGGCGCCGCCGCCGCGATCCATTCCGTCGGCGTATGGGTGATTTGATGCCATGATGAATAACCGCCATAACTTGTGCCGGTGATGCCGATTTTACCCGGCTGGGCGATTCCGGCCTCGATGAGCGCTTTAGCGGCGTAGGCGATGTCGTCTTGTTCGCGCCCGCCCCACCCATCTTCTTTAATCGACTCGCGGAAGGCCAAGCCGAATCCGGTGCTGCCGCGATAATTCGGCAACAGGACGTTGAATCCCTCACTGACGTAATACTGCACTTCCGCGCTGACCGATTCTGCGGCGTGAGCAGTGGGGCCGCCGTGGATATAGAGAATCGTGCCGCGACTCGGCTGCGTTTTGGTCTGATACAACCAACCTTGAATCTCTAGCCCGTCAATCGACTTCCAACGGAAATCTGACGCCTCGACCAGCACATCGCGGGCGACTTGTACCCTGTCCCACACCCGCGCCACGCTGATAAATTCCGCTGGGATGGGGTTGGCCGGACTAAAACACACGATGTCTGTCGGGCTGGTCGAACTGGAATACGTCCCGACCCAATACCCATCCCCGATGGGGGCAATCAGGTTCAGGTTGCCGGGGATGTTCGGGATGGGCATTTCGACACCTATATCGGGGTCAAGGCGGCTGACGCGCAGGCGGGCGTCCACCCATTCATGCACGACAATCAGCGGCGGCTGATTTTTGATGCGCGGCGAGGAGGCATCTTCAATACTGCGGCTGGGGTCATCTAAGAGCCACTTGATCGAGGAATCGCGTAAGTCGAATACGCCGACTTTGTTGTGAGTCTTGTCTTCGCCCGTGATGACCACGCGGTTGACATCTAGCCACGTCCCGAACGATTTCTTATCGTCGCCGAGAGTGACGATTTCGCGGTCAGATGTGCCGTTCAGGTCGCAAACCCAGAGCTGCCAGCCGCCGGGGGCGCGGTCAATCCGGTTATACAGCACATTGTTCCCGTCCGGGCTGAGTTCACAGACGACGTAGCCGCCTTTTTCCGTGCGCGCCAATTGATAACGCTCGCCGGTCTGCATATCTTGACGGATGATGGCGACGGTCTCGGTCTCTTGTAGCGTGCCGAGGTCGAGGTTGGCCGCATAGACCAGATAGCGCCCGTCCGGGGTGACTTCGCCGCCGTGGATGTAATAATTCGGCTCGGTTTCGGTCAGCGCAGTCAGGATGCCGGGGGTGGCGAGGTCGATACGATACAAGCCGACGCGCTCATTACCGCCCCTATCTTGTGCGACCACCACCGACGCCGAATCCGGATACCACGAGATGGGGATGGTTTCCTCTGGGGTGTCGCACAATTGGATGGGCGCCTGACTGCCGTCCATAGGGGCTGCCCACACGTCGATTCCGTCACCGACGCCCAACCACATCCACATGATCCATTTACCGTCGGGTGAGGGGGTGACGCCGTAAATACGCGGCAGAGTCACCAGCGCGTCGAGTAAGGAAGGATTGGTCATATCGGGATGCTCCTAAGCTGAAAAGGCCTTTTTTCTATCCCTCTATTATAGCGCCCCGACGCTAACGCGCTGCAATAATCCCCAATACAGGACTACTTGACAGATTTATAACATCGACTACCATCGAATTTGATATGTATCGAATAACAATGAACAGGGGCAACAATGACTGATGCACAAGAGCAAGACCTGTTGGAGATGCTCAAAACCGTGGCGGACGAGAGTCGGTTGCTCATCTTGCGATTGCTCAACGGACACGAATATACCGTTGGCGATTTGGCCGCACAGGTGAAATTGGGTGAACCCACCGTCTCGCACCATTTGGCAAAACTCCGCAAAGCCGGATTCGTCACCCTACGTATGGCCGGAAATCAGCACTTCTATACCCTGCACCCATTCGGGTTAGCCCGATTCAAGCGCCTTGTGGCCGACATCGAGCAGACACCACAGCAACCAGAACCCGTCGTCTCGGATAACGTATGGATTGATGCGCTGGGGTGGGGTGCAGAGGACGCCCAAGTGCTACGCGCCCATACTGTCAACGGCAAACTGACCCACCTCCCGACCAAGCAGAAAAAATTACTGGTCATCATCCGCTGGTTAGCGACCTTGTTCCAGCCCGACATCACCTATACCGAAAAAGAGGTTAACGACATCCTCAAGGCGGCCTATGCGGAGGATTATGTCGGGCTGCGACGCGACCTGATCGACCTCGGCTATCTGCGACGGGAGCGTGGTGGCGGGAAGTATTGGCTCACCCCAGCCGATGAAGCCTGACCGCAAAATCAGACACTGTTGACGGCTAAACTGCCTCGACTCTAGGAAAATTCGGGGCATTTTATTTTGCCTACTTGACAATGTGAATACTATTCACTATAGTGAATGGTATACGCAAAAGAGTTATGGTTTCACAGCATGGTCACACGTCGGAATATCCAGCGCCAGCAAATCCGCGATGAGATAAAAACCATCGCCCGTCAGCAGATGGTCAAGGACGGCCCAGCCGGGTTATCGCTGAACGCCATCGCCAAACAGATGGGCGTGGCCGTCAGCGGGCTGTATCGGTATTTCGATGGGCGCGACGCCTTGCTCACGGCGCTGATTGTGGACGCCTTCAATGCCCACGGAGACGCCATGCAAGCCCATGCCGACGCCGCTCCGCGTGACAACTATAGCGCCCGCATGATGGGCGCGATGTGGGGCTATCGAGCATGGGCGCTGGAGAATAAGTCGGAATTTGCGCTGATATACGGCACACCCATCCCGGGCTATGTCGCCCCGCGTGAGGAAACCGTCCCAGCGGCGCAACGTTCGCTGACCGTCATCTACAGCACGATGTTAGAAGCCTTCAACGTCGGGGCAATCAAGCCGATTGAACCCGCCAGCGAGCAAGCATATCCCAAGCTGGTCGATACCGGCGTCCCACCCAGCTTGGCGTATTGGGGCGCACGGGGATGGTCACGCATCCACGGCATCATCACCCTAGAGGTATTCGAGCATCTACAGGGGTTGGTTAGCGACATGGACGGTTTCTACCGCGCCGAGTGCCTAACTCTGCTTGCTGAGGCGGGTCTGCCCGCACCATAAGGGCAGTGATGAGTTTCAAGTGATGAGTGATGAGAAAAAAACATCACCAAGCTTGCGCTGTACGGACAGGCTATACCCCATCTGTTAATTGATTTTCCCGCCTACTCCCTACGTCCAGCGTAGGGGCGTAGCGTGCTGCGCCCTTGCCCCCACCCTGATCTTGTAGGGGCGACCCATGGGTCGCCCACCGCCACATTTTGCATGAAGTCGTTCCTACAAACCACGCATCGCTATGATAAGCAGGAGAGTTCGCCATGTCTGAATTACACGTTGTCTTTGGTACCGGCCCCTTGGGTTTGAGCGTCGCCCGTGAATTAGCTCTGCGCGGCAAGCGCGTCCGTATGGTCAACCGCAGCGGAAAATCCGACCCGACACTGACCCCGCAAGGCGTCGAAATCTGCGCCGCCGACCTGTATAGCCCGTCCGCAGCCGCTGAGATGACTCAGGGCGCTGTCGCCGCCTATCAATGCGCCCAGCCCGCCTATAACAAGTGGGTGCAAGAATTTCCGCCGCTGCAAGCCGCCATCATTGAGGGAGTCGGGCAGTCCGGCGCGAAATTGGTATTGGGTGATAACCTGTATATGTATGGGAAAACCGGCGGCGCGGCCATGCGCGAGGATTCTCCGCACAATCCCGTCGCCAAAAAGAGCAAATTACGTGCGGCGATGGCCGACTCTGCGATGGCGGCACACAAGTCTGGCAAGGTGCGGCTGGCGATTGGGCGCGGGGCAGACTTCTACGGCCCCGGCGTATTGGGGTCAGCCTTCGGGGATAGGGTATTTCCGGCGATTTTGGCGGGCAAGGCGGGCGAGATGACCGGCAACGGCGATTTACCGCACACCATCACCTACATTTACGATTTTGGGAAGGCGCTGGTCAATCTTGGCGAGTCAGACGACGCGATGGGGCAAATTTGGCACGTCCCCAACGCCCCGACCACCACCCAGCGCCAATTTTTGGCAAAAGTGTTCGAGGCCGCTGGCAAGCCCGCTAAGTACACCACGATTAGCCCTTTGATGATGCGACTCGCTGGGTTGTTCATCCCATCCGCCGGGGAAGTGGTCGAGATGATGTATGAATTCACCGAGTCGTTCGTGGTTGACCATAGCAAATATATGAAGGCATTCGGCAATCACGCGACCTCCCACACCGATGGCATCAAGGCCACGCTGGATTGGTACAAGGCCAACCCCGCCATACATTAACCGTAGAACAGGGGGTATCCTACCTGCAATGCCCCCTGTTTATTGGGCATCCAAGATGAATTGGAGCATGGTCTGATCACTGAATCGCGCCGAATCGCGGGAGAAACGGACAACGATTAAATTTCTATCAGGGATGATGTACAGGCGTTGATCAAATGCGCCTGCCGCAATCCAAACGGTGGGTTGGGTTTCACCCAAGACAATCGGCTCGGTGAAATCGGCTGGGATAGGGCTGGTGCGTGTGTATTGCTCGATATGAGTTGGCATTTGGTCAACATCATAAGCCAGCCACCATGTCAGCCCATAATAGGGATTGGCCGGTGTGCCGAGGAAACAGGTTTGAAAGACATCAAAGTCTAAGACTTGTTCGCCTTCCCACATCCCACGATTGAGGATGAGTTGGCCGTATTTGAGCCAATCACGGGCGGTCATCTTGAAGCCGCTGGCGAAATTGGGCGTACCCGTTCGGTCAGAGTCCATCTCCCAATCAATTAAGCCGATGGGGTCGAGGATTTCGGCCTTGAGATATTCGAGCGCGTCACCCGTGGGCAATTTTCGCCTCAACAGTTCGCCAAAGATATAAAAATTAGGTGCGCCATACACAAAACGCTCACCGGGCGGATAAATCGGCTCAAGGCCAAGCGTGACCGCCAATTTATCCCTGACAAGGCGGGTGCTAAGGCTGTTTTCGTTGGGCAAGCCGCTGGTCAACGATAGCACTTGCCGGAGGGTTACATCGCGCAACTGTTCGTCCGCCGCCCATTCGGTCAAGGTATCTGAGACGCGCTCATCCCATGCGAGAAGGCCTTGCTCAACCGCTTTGGTCGCCATCGCGCAACTAAAACTTTTTGTGCCGCTATACAGCACATGCCGACTTTCAGCCGCGTAGCCGTTGGTGTAGGCTTCATATACAATTTCACCATTTTCATAAACCAAAAATGCCTCACCGCGCTGACGTTCGCTGTAGTTTGCGGCGGCTTCCCACCGTGCGGCATTGGTTTTGGCAGGGGTAATGATGACGGCGGCGTTTAACAGGAAAAACAAGAACAACCAGCGCCCAAACTGCGTGAGGTTTAGCATGGGAATGATGCTCATTTCGTGTCGTTAAGAATCGATTTTGAGGGGTAAAGTGGGCGGATGCCAGCCAGCTTGCACCCAACGGGCGCGGGCAGCCGCCATACGGTCTTGATTCATCTTCAAACGTTCGATTGTCGCACGGCCAATCGGCGTAATGCCTTCGACACGCAATCCGCGCTCTGCCCATCGGAAATGTTCGCCCCAACGCTGTTGACGGGGGTTGAATAACATCACGATTTGTTGGCTTACAGGGTCAAAAGCGCGGATGGCAATTGATTTGCTCAGATTACAATTGGAACACGCCAAACATAAGTTCTCCAACCCATCGTCCCCATTGGGATTGATGTGTTCGATGTGCATGGATTGACCGATAATCGCCCCATCGGTCTGACAATATTCGCAGAATCCACCCGCCCGTTGAGTCACACTTTTACGGATGGCCGCCCACGACAAATCACTCATCATGCGCCTTGATGTCCGACGGGGTGATGATATGGCCGCGTTCGCGCAACAGCGAAGCCGCCTCAGCCTTTCGCAGCATGAGGCGGTTTCCGCGCTCAACCGTCTGCTCTAACTCGCCATACTCCACGGGACTGAGTACCCCGCGTGAGTTGCGCGTCATCAGGATTTGCATTCGGTCTTGTAGCTCGTCAGACATTTGCTCGCGGGCAATCGCCCATAGCGCGTCGTCGGACAGCGCCCGCATCGCATCAAGCTCGGCTTGCTCATCTATCGGCAGCGCGGGCAACATCAACTCTTGGAGTTGGTCAATCAGCACATCATCGACGGGGCGTGCGGTCAGGTTCGCCAATTCTTGGGCGCGTTTATACAGTTTTTCAGGGACGGCTAACGTATAGGAAGACATTTTGAGTCTCCTTTAGGATGCTTTCTATACCCTGATGATACCCCAGATTCGCTGATTTTGGCGCAGGATGGTGGAAATTTAGTTTCGTATCATCCTCGACGAGGTGCGACCACATCCAGTATAACCCGACTCTCCACGCAAAAAATCCCGTCACGCAACGGGATTTTTTGAATCCCAAATCAGTTTCTGGCTTCAATCTGTCGGATGACATTGATAATCCAATTCCCAGCAGAACTATTGGGATATTCATGTGACGCTCTGCTGCCGCTAAAGCGTCGCAACTTCTACAGCACGCTTGCACTTACCCTTGCCATAAGGCGCCGGCAGAGGAACTACATTCGGCTGTATGGACACGTCCTGTCCATGTGTTACCAACCGTGTTGGCGCGATTTTCGCTTGCTCAACACAACTATCAGTATAGACTCGTTGCGACGCGGTGTCCAGCTCCTTAGACCTATGTCCTGACGGACGTGACCCACACGCGCCGCTGGCTAAAGCCAAGAACGCTTTCATCCACTGCTACTAAAGTGGCGTGGCTTTCTCGCGGGCTAAAGCCCTAAAAGGTAAGGGCATGGTGCGCCATACCCTTCACGACACGGTTTTTAGGCGGTTACGGGTTCGCCTTGGAAGTATTCGACATCATAGGCCGGCATTTCGCAGCGTAGCGGCTTGTCTTGACGATAGCCCAGCGCGTAGTCGGCTTGCATAATCTGGTGGATTTCGCTCGTGCCTTCGTAAATCACCGCGCCCTTGCTATTGCGGAGATAGCGCTCAACCGGATACTCGTCGCTGAACCCATACGCGCCGTGAACCTGAATCGCCTCTAGCGCAGCCGATACGCTGTGGTCGGTGGCGTACCACTTCGCCAGACCGGTCTCGCGGGTGTTGCGGATGCCCGCGTTCTTCATCCAACCGGCCTTCGCGCACAGCAAGAAGGCCGCGTCATACCACTGCTGCATCAGGGCGATTTTCTGTTTGACCAACTGGTGATGACCAATCGGGCGACCAAATGTGCTGCGCTCATGAGCGTACTTGATGCTCTCCTCAAGGCAAGCGCGAATCAGGCCAACCGCGCCGGTAGCGACGGTATAGCGCCCGTTGTCGAGGCAGCTCATGGCGATCTTGAAGCCTTCGCCTTCTTCACCGAGGCGGTTTTCCGCTGGGACTTCGACATCTTCCATCTTGACCCAGCCGGTGCTTCCAGCGCGGACGCCCAACTTGCCGTGGATGTCGCCCGTGGTCAGGCCGGGCATGTCGCTGGTGACGAGGAAGGCGCTCATGCCCTCATGCCCCTTGCTAGGATCGGTCTTGGCGACGATGAGGAAGTGTTGCGCCCGCGAGGCGAGGCTAATCCACATCTTTTCGCCGTTGAGGATGTACTTGTCACCGACCTTGCGGGCGGTGGACTGCATGGCGGCCACATCGCTGCCCGCGTTCGGCTCGGTCAAGCCAAACGCCGCGTACTTGTCGCCCTTCGCTTGCGGGACGAGGAAGCGTTGCTTCTGGTCTTCGTTGCCCCACTGCAAGATGGCTTGGCTGTTCAGGCCGTGGTGGACGCTCATAATCACGCGGAGGTGGGTATCGGCGCGTTCCAGTTCTTCACACACCAATCCGAGCGTGATGTAGTCAAAACCCTGACCGCCGTAACGGACGGGGATGCTGATGCCCAGCAAGCCTAATTCGCCCATGCGCTTGAGGAAAACCGGGTTAAATTCTTGCTTACGATCCCACTCGCTAATGGTGGGGATGACTTCTTTTGCGGCAAAATCGCGCACCATCTTTTGGACTTGACGGTGTTCTTCGGTCAATGCGAAATCCATTTTAACGGTCTCTTTCTGGGGTCAAAAACTGAACGCCTTCGGGTTAGGGTGATTATAACATTGCCCAATGCTTGTGGTACAGACTGCACAAACAAATTTGTATAGACAAATCATAGCGCATGATACGCCCCGCACGATTCGCGCTACAATAGAGGGAAGATTCTATGTAAAGGATTTTTCATGCCCACCGGCCTGACCCGTATTCTGGTCATCAACCCCCAATTGGAACAGGCGTTGAGCGTCAAGCGCGTGCTTGAACCGCTGGGAAAATATGACGTGCGCCCGTTCACGTCTTTGGAGAATGCGCTGGCGTTCATCGCCGCCGATGCGCCGCCCGACCTCGTGGTGCTGGATGTCGAACTGCGCGGATACAAGGTCGGTGAGGTGATGGCGTTGTTGCGCCGCCGCCGCGCCGCCCTCCCCATCATCTTGACAGGGACGAGCGACGCCGATGCCCAACAGATGGGCGCACAGGCCGGATTGCCCGTCGTCCGTGGGCGTGACTTGCTCCCGTTGATTCAACGCCTATCCCCTTCACGCCGTGATGAGAGCGCCGCCCAACCGATGGCCGCGCCGGATGAGCCGCCCCGACGCGCCACGCAACCAGACCGCAGCCAACTCAAGACCTTGCCCAGCCCGCCGGAATTATTCCCGAAATTGGCGGCTGAAGAACCACCCGCCCCGACACTGGCCGAGGGGGGGACAGTCCGCGATCTCATCCCAGAATCCGCACGCGAGACAAGCACGCCTGATGGCGTGATTGAAATTCAACTGGAGGCCACCGTCCCAGACGGCCCGACCTCTCCGCTAAATTTACCAACAGATGACGGTCAGACCGATGTCCCCGCGCCGTCCGTGCCACAGCAAATCTTAGAGGGGGCGCAAGCGCCAGACCAAACCCCCGATACGCTGGTGGAACAATTCGCGCCGCACACGACCTTTGATGAAAACGACGCCGACCTCGACTCCGAGCCGGAAGAAGTGGTCGTCGCAATCGCCGTCGAGCAGCCGCCAGTATCGCCCGTAGTAGAAGAAGTGCCGCCGCCAGCACCCGCGCCGCGCCAACTCGGACGCCGTAAGACGCCCAAAGTGGAGGGTTCTCATTCGGCGCCTACTGCGGCGACAGCCATTCAGAGGACTGCGGCGCAAGAGGTCATCGAAGAAGCGGCGCGGAAGGCGCTTCAACTCACGCAAGCGGCCACCGAGTCCACTGCCGCCGCGTGTATCCTGACGCGGGGCGTAGAACTCATCGCGCACGCCGGGGAGCTACCCGATGAGGAGGTCGCGGAACTGCGCGGCTTGCTCAAAGACGATTGGCAACCTGTCGGCAAAGGCAGCCGAATCCGATTCGTGACTCTGCCGTCTACCGGGCAAGATTATATGTTGATTGCGCGGCGCACTGAGGATGATTACACGCTGACGTTGGCTTTTTTGGGCGATTCACCTCTGAGCGACATCCGCCGTCAGAGCGAAGCGCTGGTACAGGCGTTGGCGCGTGTGCCAGACCCCGCGCCCATCCCCATCCCAACCCTGCCGATGACCGCGATTTGGGCGCTCAGTGCGCCAGACCAACCCCTCACCGCAGAGGCGGCTCAGGCGATTGTCTCGGCGCTGGATACCAACCTCAAAGGCGACGGCTGGCGCATCCATAACCTGAACGTCCATGCCGAATATATCTACGTGTACTGCGACACGCCCGCCGATTCGCTCCCCGGAGAGGTGGTCAGTCAGCTTCGCAATCTGACCGAACAGGCCGTTTTCGCCCGAATGCCAGAACGCAGCGGCACGCCGTTATGGTCGGATAGTTATTTAGCGCTTGTGCCGGGGCGTGAGATGGGCGCGGACGAGGTGCGCCGCTTCCTCCGGTTCAGTCGTATGTCCCCGCACAGAAAGCAGGAGCAACCATGAGTGACGATGTGAAATCTCTCACCACCGAACGCTTCAACCGTTTTGCCGAGCGCTATGTCAACGCGGGGCAGATGGGCGCGACGCCAGAATTACAAAAATTAGTCGTCCTCGCGCAACCCCAACCGACAGACCGTGTTTTAGACATCGCTACCGGTGGCGGGCATACCGCACTGGCTTTCGCGCCGCACAGCGGACACGTCATCGCCACCGACCTCGCGCTGGGGATGTTGGGCGCGGCGCGGGCAAATATCATCAGCAAAGGGGCGGGTGAGAAGTCGTCGTTCGCCGCCTGTGACGCGGAATCGCTCCCGTTCGCCAGCAATTGGTTCGACATCGTGACCTGTCGTATCGCGCCGCATCACTTCCCTGACCCGTTCAAGTTTGTGATGGAGGCCGCCCGCGTCCTCAAACCCGGCGGGCGTTTGGCGATTCAAGACCAACTCACGCCAGAAGATGACCGCGCCGCCCGCTATCTGGATTCGTTTGAGCGTCTACGTGACCCGTCGCATGTGCGGGTCTCCAGCACGCTCGAATGGCGCGGGATGTATCTGGACGCCGGTCTGACGGTTGACCATGATGAGCAGGCGCGTCACCGCACGACGCTGACCGTCTGGGCGGAGCGTCAGGATTGCACGCCGGAGGTCATGGAACGGCTGCATATCCTCCTCGCGCAAGCGCCAGAGGCGGTCAAGCAATGGATTCGCCCTGATGCCGCTGGGACTCCATCCGCCACCTTCGACCACGTATATATCCTGATTTGCGGGACAAAACCTTAACCTCCCTCACACCGCGCCGCGACCACGCGGTCATGACCCGAAAAATCCTTGAAGATTTCGACGGTTGCGGAGGGGAAGGCGGCGCGTAGCAAATCGGCGGTGCGTTCGCCCTGATCGTAGCCGATTTCCAGCAGAATCAGCGCCCCCGGTTTCAAGACGGCGGGCGCTTGCTGAATCAACCGGCGCACAAGGTCAAGCCCATCCGCGCCGCCATCTAAGGCGAGGTTCGGCTCGTAGCGGCTGACCTCTAAGGTCGGCACGACTCCGCTGTCGATATACGGCAGATTCGCCAGCAACATATCCACGCTCATCCCGCCCGCAATCAACGGGAGCAATAAATCGCCCTGAAAAAATGTTACGCGGGTGGATTGCGCCTCGGCGTTGTGGCGGGCGATGTCTAAGGCGGCGGGGCTGAGGTCGGTGGCGTAGACCTGCGCGTGAGGTTTGAGCGCGGCGAACGTGACGGCAATCGCGCCACTGCCCGTCCCGACATCAACGACGGAACAATCCGGGCGGGCGGCCTGCTCAGAGTTGAGGGCGCGTTCTAGCAAATCTTCGGTTTCGGGGCGTGGGATGAGGACGGCGGGGCTGACAATCATCTCGCGGTCATAAAATGCCCGCCGCCCCAACAGATACGCGATGGGTTCACCAGCAACGCGGCGCTCGGCCAACGCGAGGAATTGGGCGTGCTGCTCATCCGTTAAGAGGCGTTCTGGGTGCGCCAGCACATGAGCGCGACTGACGCCCAAAACCTCGGCCATCAGGAGTTGGGCGTCTAAGCTGGCGGATGATGAAACCGGCTCAAAGCGGGCGCGGGTGGAACGTAAAACCTCACCCAGCGCGGGCATCGGCGGGCGATTTAAGGGTGTGCGCCGTGCGAATCGGCGTGAGAGTCGGCTTGAGAATGTGCGGTGATTTGCTTGACTTCTTCGCCATGCGCTTCATCATGAGCGGGCGCGTGAGCATGACCGTCGTCCAATGGTTGGTCGATGTCGTCAAAATGGGTGAAGGGACGTTCTACCGCTACCCACGCTACCCCGCCGCCAATCAAAGCGACTGCGCCCAGCGCGAACAACAAATTGACGCCCGTACCGGTGATGACGCCGATACCGCCCGCGATAATCATGAGGGTCATGCCCGTCCCGGCGAGGACGGATAATCCCAGTGTGACGGGGGTCAGGCCGATGTCGTGTTTCATCCCCGGTGAGGTTTCGTCGTGGTGCGCCACGGTGTTTTTCCTTTGGTAAAGAAGAGTCTAAGCTAAGGTTGATTCTGCCGATTGTATCAGCGGGCGTCAATAGTAGGGGTTTGACTACACCAAACCCTAGCGGTTGGTTAACAAGATGTTCGCGGCGTTGAACAGGTCTTGTGCGTTGCGGATGGCGGCGAGTCCGGTTTGGATGCGCTCACTGCTCATCGTCCCCTGCGCGCACGTCTCGCGGAAGTACGCCCAGCCATTGCGCGTGAGCGAGAGTCCGGCGTTAACGTTGTCGGTGGCTTGCCCCAGCGTCGGGTTCAGCGCGGCATACCCGGCGGGCAAGATGTAATCACCTGGGATGGTCGGCGTCACGGTATTGCAGACCGTGTTGATGGTGGTCTGGCTAGAATTCTGTGCAACAGTTGTCCAGACCGTGTTCAGGCTGTCGAGGAAGTCGCGGGTGGTGTTGGCACGCCCAACCAATGTCAGGATATCGTCTTGAATCGCTCGCACTTCTCCCGGCGGGATGCCCGGTGTGACGGTGGGTGTCGGGGTGATGGTCGGCGTCGGGGTGATGGTCGGCGCGAACGGGTCGATGGTCGGGGTATTGGTGGCCGTTGGCGGGGTGAGCGCTTGGCGTAGCGAACCCCTTGGCATCAGCATATAGGCCGTCACCAGCGCAATCAGGATGACCAGTAAAATGAACATCATCCGCAGCAGACGCCTACCGCCAGTGCGCGAGCCGCGCTTATCGAACATGGCGATGTCGCCCAACGTTTGGATGATGTCGGCGTTTTCCGGGCGTTCGAGCGCATCTTCAACCATCTCGTGCGGTTCGCGGTAAATCGCCCCATCTAGCGCTTTGAACATGCCGAGGGCATATTTTGCGGCCTTCTGCACCTTTGGGTTTTTCTTGTCGCGCTTATAGACGGCAATCAGCGGGCGAATGGCGTCAATTTCGCCGCTTTCACCCAGCCATAGGGCGGCCTCAACGCGGACTTTGGTGCTGTTTTTAGCCGAGATCATCACGCCAATACGGAAGGCGACTTCGGCTTGGAAATCATCAATCGAACGCACGCCTTCTACCGGTGCGGCGGCATAATTACCTCTATTATTATCTCCATCGCTATCTTCATCAAACAGCGTATCGAAATTTTCATCGGTCATGCGAGGATATCCCCCGATTGATTACCTTGTGCGTGAGAAATTGTAACACGATTAGCAGTTTACGCCCGTAGCGTCGGGAAATAGGGGGTGTATTTCAAGTTGTGGGGTAGTCAGGAGGCACGGGTCCATAAAGTGGGAAAGTCATTCCCCAACACAGCCGCCCGAATCAAAAGTATCCGTTGAGCATTGTCGGCATTCCAGCGCATTCCCGCCCCAGTCAAGCGTTGCTTGAACTGCTTGACCCCACTTTCAATCACGCCCGAACCGGTTGGAAAGCGCTCTTCCCGAAACTCAAGATACTGCATCCGCCGCTGGTGGGTTTGAAAATAGTGGGCTAGATCAGGGCGGTTGCGCTGGGTCAAGGCCGTAATAATGGCGTGAATGCGCCCCATATAAAGGTGGTTTTTGTAGACGGTAAGCCAGCGCTGCCGCTGCTTGGCGTGGCCTTCGTGGGGGTAGAGTTCAGTGGCGGCTTGGGCCAGATGTTGTGCCGCATGAAACCAATCCACAATCTGGCGGGCATCCGGGCAGACGTCCTCGGCCACGTTCCAAACCCATGCCGCCCCGTCCCCAACCACCGCCCCAACTTTCATCTCACGCCAGCCCTCGCCCCGAATGTGAACCATCCCCCCATCCAGCGCCACCGCTTTGCGCTGGAGGTGGTCGTCTTTGGCGTCGGGCAGCACCACCCGCTCCACACTGACCTGCTCTTGCTGGTGCTGGGCATAGACCCGTAGGCGTTCCCCATGCACTTGGGTCTGCCGCCAGATGCTGCTGGCGGGGATCAGTTGCTCACCGATGCATTCAAAAACCGCCGCACACTGTTGATAGGGAAGCAGACCACTCAACCACACCATGCGCTGGGCTAACTCGCGGCTGTAAGCGCTCCGGCTCAGGCCGAGCTGCTCATCGAGGGGGAAAATATCCCCGTCCGCACTCTTGGCAACGGTAGTAATTTCGCTCGACTGTGGTTTCTCCCTGTAGGCTAATGAGCTGCTTCTTACGTTTCCCACGGTTCTGCAAGCGGCCTGCACAGACCGGACACTGGCTGGGATGCTCCCCTTGCATCGAGACCATTTCTTCTAGGGCCGCTTGACGAAAATCTGCCCCCGACTCGCCGATGACCTGCTCAATCTCGCTCAAGGTCATCCGGTCGCTTACACGCCCATCTCCCAACATCCGCTCGATGGTTGCTTCCGCTCTCTCTAACAGCCGTGTTTTGAGTTCTTCGCGCTGATTGGACATAATCTTTTCGCCTTATCTATCTTTTTACCTACTTTACCCCTTTACCCCACAACTTGAAATACACCCGAGCAAATACACCTCGTCTGCCGACTGCTCGTGCAGCAAAGTATCCAGCCTCATCCCTTGCTGTTGGCGAACTTGGTCGAGCAGCATGAGGTATTTAGTTGAGGCAAGTTCACTGCCCACCACCAGATACTCGTGCAGAAACTCCAGATTGCTGAACAACGTCCAATTGACTTCCGCGTTCGATCGCAACCGGTAGTACAGACCGAAACCCGCAGCATATGTCTCTCCGGGCGGACAGCGCCACCGTCCCGTCTCATCTTTTTGGTAACGAGCGGGCTGTTTATACGCCAACAAGCCCAATTCATCCTCGGT
This sequence comes from Anaerolineae bacterium, assembly GCA_034437835.1. Classification (GTDB taxonomy): domain Bacteria; phylum Chloroflexota; class Anaerolineae; order Aggregatilineales; family Phototrophicaceae; genus Flexicrinis. The sequence continues at coordinate 15,455 of DAOTTP010000123.1, forward strand.
TTTCCATTCCTCCCAACCTGCTATGTTCTCTCGAATGACAAAGAAATCTGGCGTGTGCCAAGCAGTAATGGCTCGTCCCTTGGCTGAGACGTATTTCAGGGCAATGGGGTCGGGTTGGTCGTAGAACTCCAGTACCCGCGCTTCAACGGTTGTTTCGAGCAGACGGTCATACTCGTAGAAGATGCGAATGCCCGGTTTCTCGGCAGTCCGGCTTTCGCTTTGGATGGTTGTTCCCATTTTGAGACTCGGAAGGCGAGCGTGAACGTTTCCACGCCCGCCTGTTACATTCCTCGATGGGGGTGATGTGCGAGTGCGTCGAATGAGCGCGTTCGTCCGAGCGTCATATCCCATACTTCGGCACCAGATCTCGAAGGCGGTTTCATCCTTGAACGTCATTTTGCCAATCCTTTGCTCCAAACGGTCATGGGCAGCGATGAAGCTGCCCGCAGAGAGCATACTTGCCAAATTGAGGAATGGCAGATTGCGAGTTAGTGCGTGGGATTTACGATTAGACGGTAAATGAAACCATAACGTGTCCGCTGTGATTTGAAAGCATAACGTGTCCAAACGGACATTTTATGGTTTAAGTCACAAACGTCAACGTGTTTTCGGACATCCTGTTATCCTTTTCGGCCTGCTTGAGGTAAGAAATCGACCACTCGCAGACCGTTGTCCGCGCGTTCGCGCAGGGTGGCGTGCGCGACTTCCGGGTAGGTCAGTTTGAGCAGATCACGCACCTGCTCGTTGGTCAAGCCGGACATGGCGGGGGTTTCGACGATGCGGGTTGCACCGATTTTGAACACGCGGGGTGATGGGTTTTGGGTTTGGTCAGTCATGATGGTTGGTCTCCTTGATGGGCTTGTGAAATTAGGCTAGAGCAGCACGGTAGCGTCGGATTCGATAGCCGATGGTTCATAATCACCATCGGCCTCATTCAAAAGTTCAGGGGTTTCGTCGCTCACTTGGACGAAATCGGTTAACGTGAACAGCGCAAAATCGCCGTCGGTCAAGAATTTCATCTTCTTGGCGACGCGGTAGACATCCTCAAACCGGATGGGAGTCTGCCCATCCCACAACCTGCCGTCGATTAAGCGTCCGGCCAGCGCGACGGCTTGACGGTAGGCGGCAGCATCGGTTTCGCCGCCGACGATCTTGATGTGGCTGATTTTGACCGCCTTCACCCCTTTCTTGAGCGGGACATCAAGGGTCGGTTCAGACGGCACGGGCTTGGTGGATTTGTTCAATGTCGGTTTAGGTTTTTCGGCGACGGGTTCTGGTTCGGAAATCACCGGCGGGTTGGCTTCGAGGTCGCTCAGACCTGTGAGCGCCTCAGCGATGATGTCGGTCAAGTCCGCCACGCGGGTGTACGTGAATTGGTGCAGTCGCGCCAACTCGCCGCGCTGGATGAGGAGGGTCGCGTTTCGAGTCGAGTCCTCCGGTAGGGTCAATGAGATGTGTGTAGAATGACTGGTGACGGCTGGTTTTGGGTCGGACATGGTCTATCTATCCTTTGCTATGGAGATTTCTTGTGAGCGATTTTTATTGCGATGAGGTTTTGAGCGGTAAGACGGCGGTGGAGAAGGTGCGCGAAACCGAACGAGTTTTGGCATATTTCCATACCCGCCCTTTCTACCCAGTGCATATCGTGGTGATTCCCAAGCTGCACATCCCGTCGCTAGTCGATTTTGAACCGGGCGATGATGCGTTGCTGTTGGAGCTGATGGCGGTCATCCGCGAGGTTGCGGCGCAAGTTTTAACCAAACAGGGTTCATGTCGTGTCCTGACCAATCTAGGGGATTATCAGGAGTCGAAGCACCTGCATTGGCATGTGGTATCGGGTAAACCGCTTTAGATGTGCAGTACCGCGCACAAGTCTTTGAGCAGCATTGAGCCGCACACGTGGCAGTAGCCGTAACCGGTGCGGGTATTGAAGCCGAATGAGGGGTTATGGTCGGCGTGTTTGTGTCGTTCGGGGTACGGACATGCGCCGTTCAGCCAATCCCCGCACCGCTGGTAGCCTTGCCTGAGCAAGCTGTCGCTGAGGTATGCTATCGATGTCGGATTTAGCACAAATGGCGAGGACGGTCTTACCCGCTGTGGTTTGGTAAGTAGGCCAGTGAAGTCGGCAAACGAGTAACGCCGTTGGCTGAGGTCGATCAAGCGACAGACCGCGCCATCTCGACTTGGTTTGGTATTGACGCTGCCGATCGCCCGCAAACTCTGAGCGACGCTCAACGAGTCGCCGCCCAAGTTGGACGATAAAGCGCGTAGCACGCGCCGCGCCGTATCGAGGTCTGCCGTCGGTTCATCCAGCCACCAATAAGCGTGGTATCCGCCCCCGCTGTGAGCGATACACGAGGGTGCGATGGGAAAACTCCTCAAGTTTGCCAGTGTGTCTGGGGATGGGTCATCGACATCGACGAACAGGGCGGGCAGCGCCACCACCTCCTCAACCCGCCCCCGCCGCCAGCGGGACAACCCCGTTTTCCGCCATCCAACAGCGAAGTATGCGCCCCACCCTTGGCGGTTGGCCGCGTCAAGTTGAGTCAGGGCTGCGTGTAAAGCAGCCGCGTCGCCCAACTTGATATGGCGCGAGGGTGTCGGGTGATTTCCATGCGGGTGCAGGGCGGTGAGCGTGAGGCAGGTTGACCCGTGATAGGGGTTGCATCGCCCCAGCAATGCGGCGAAAAAAGCTTCTCGTTGATCGCGCATGGCATCAGAACAGCGCCAACTGTTTGACTGGCGCATCGTCACGCAGTGTTTCGGTCTGTGGGAAGGCGACGATTTTGGTTTGTGGTTTGCGCTTGGGTTTGGCCTCCAACACAACAGAATTTTGAGGTGGGGCTGCTCAGCCTCGGCCAATTCTTGTTCGACGAACCTGAGCAGCTTATGGAGGGATGATTTAAAATCCAAACGATCTTTGATCGAGGTTTTAGCATAAAACACACCTAAATAATCGTTTGGATTTGTTTCAGTTTCCTCATTAGGTGCGCTGATCATTCAGCAAACCCCATAGCATCGGTGATCGGTTTGAGCGTCGGAATGGACGAACTTTCGCCCGTCAGTTCGGCTAGGCGACGCGCGCGCACCACCTGCCGCTGAATCAGGTAAACGAACCTTTCCGACTCCTGTTCCTCTGCGTCCGCGTGCTGATCACGGTCTGGTGCAACGCGAAGCCGTCCCGCAGAATCCTGCCCCAACTCGCGCAGCAGATCGGGTGGCAGCACATGATCGATCCGTTCACGCCGGTGGTTCAGCAGCATG
>DAOTTP010000124.1:0-11524 GCA_034437835.1 Anaerolineae bacterium
TCGGATTTTGGCGAAGATATTGGTATGGCACTACCTTCGCCAATCTTGATTATCATCGACAACACAGGCGTTGTCCCTACAAATTCTCCCGTGGCGTGATTTTACCGTAGGGACACGGCCTACCATGTCCGCTGATGATGGACGCTATCAATCGGATTTTGGCGAAGATATTGTCGTGACGCCTTTGATTTTAACCTCATCACCCACCACTCATCACTTTCAACTTGTACTTTAAGGCTGCAACCACGCCGCCGCACGTCCCAGCGCCAACAATCCCAGCCCCGCACCTTCCGGCAGACGACCGGCCACCTCTAGCGCCGCCAATGCGAACCCCATCCCGGGTTTGACGTTGGCGGCAGCATACCGCGCCGCCTCAATCACCGCATCAACCAACACCGCCCCGTCGGGATAGGCCATCCGCGCCAACGCCAACAGCGCCCCCGCCCGCCGTTCCCCACTGAGGTTACCCACCGGAGCGCTCAAAAATCCGGGCATCCCACCGCCGTGACGTACCCGCTGCCCGACCACCGCGTAAGCGCGTTCCGGCACGCCAACCTCCCGCAACAGACCCGCCGCCGCCGATTGTTCAGACCCAACCCGCCCCATCAGAGTCGTCAGCCCGTTTAGGACGGCGGCATACGGCGTCGCACCTTCACTTCGCGTCAAACCGACCCCCATCGCGCTGGACGGACGGTCTTCATCTGCCAATAAAATCAGCGCCGCGTCGAATACGCTCGCCTGACCACGCCATGCCGTCGCCAACCTTTCCGCCATCCGCCCGCCCGCCGCCCCACCGCTGAGGACATCCGTCATCAGCCGCAGAATCCGCGCCCCAGTCAGCGCCAACCCGCCCGCGCTCACGTCATACGCCCGCACATCATACGCCGACTCCGCCGCCAATGCAGTCATCAGCGCCGACAGCGGCGGCAAGCCAACTGACTCCGATGGGATGGGCGTCAACGTCTGACCAAACAGGTCATTGATCGGCGTCGCGCCTTGTTCCCACAGGATCATAATCGCCCGTTCAAACGTTTGCGATGCCGCCAATTTGAGCGCATCCATGCCAATCGCCCCAAACAATGACGGGATAGAAACCGGCGCGACCTCTGACGGATAAGCCGCCCCATTCCGCCGCGACTCACGCCGCTTGAGCAACCGTTCAATGTCCTCCGCGACATATAAGCGCCGCCGCGCCTCTGAGGGGTCGGGCAGGGTGCGGATGAGTCCCCTGCTGACATACGAATACAACGTCATGGCCTTGATATTCAGGCGTTCGATGGCTTGTTCGGCGGTCAGCGTATCCGTCATATTGATTGCCTTTGTTGATATGTTGATATGTTGAAAATAGGGCGCTCGCAACATATATTGATTGAATTTATCAACCTATATGTACTATATTGATTTATTCAATCAAGATTGACTTAGTTTATCAATCTATTTAACGTTGAATCAACCTTTTTGACAAGTTCTTGGAGATTTGTGAATGTCTAGCCAGATGACCGACCCAGCCCAACCAGAGTATTACGAGTCGACCTTCCCACGCGACGCCTTCCCGCGTTATGACTGGACGACCCGCCCCGACCTCCCTACCCAAGCGTGGACGACCGAGACCACCCACCGCGACGGACAGCAAGGCGGCCTCCCGCTGACCACCGAATCGAGTCTGCGGATTTATGACCTGATGTGCGCCTTCACCGGACAATCCGGCGCGATTCGCCAAGCCGAGTTTTTCGTCTATCGCGACACTGACCGCGCCGCCTTGCAAGCCGCGCAAGAGCGCTATCACGCTGGTGCGCCCGTCGAGCCGACGACATGGATTCGCGCCTCAGTGAAGGATGTCCAGTTGATTAAATCGCTGGGGATTCGTGAGACGGGAATGCTGGCCTCGGCGTCGGATTATCACACCTTTCACAAGTTCAAACCCGGCGGGCGCGTCCAAGCCGCCGACTCTTATCTCGACGCGGTGAAAGCCACCCTCGACCACGGAATCCGCCCGCGCTTGCATCTAGAGGACGCGACCCGCGCCCCGTGGGAATTCATCGCGCCGTTCGTCGAGTCGGTCTTGGCGCTATGCGAACCCAGCGGCTTGCGCCCCAAGTTCCGTGTGTGCGATACGATGGGGTTGGGCTTGCCGTATGACGATGTGGCGTTGCCGCGCTCCGTCCCGCGCATGATTCGCGCCTTACGCGGCCTCGGACTCAGCGCCGAGGAGTTGGAATTTCACCCGCATAACGACACCGGACTCGTCACCGCCAATTGTTTGGCCGCCGTCCGCGCCGGATGTTCGGTCATCAATGGCACGCTATTGGGAAAAGGAGAGCGCACCGGCAATGCCCCGCTAGAACAAACCCTACTGCACCTAATTGGGATGGGTTATTACCCTGAGACGCCGCCGGACTTCACTACGTTGAATGACCTCGCGGGGCTATACGCTGACCTCGGCGAGCCATTGCCGCCCAAATACCCGTTGTATGGCCGCGACGCTCACCGTACACGCGCCGGGGTTCACGCCGATGGCCTGAACAAATTCTGGTGGATGTACGCGCCGTTCAACGTCCCGGATTTGCTGGGTCGCCCGTTAGAAGTCTCGCTCACCAAAGACTCGGGCGTGGCGGGCGTGGTCTTTCTCATCAAGCAGCACCTCGGCCAAGACCTGCCCAAAGACCATCCCATCGTGCAAGCGGCTCAGGCGTGGCTTACGGCAGAATTTGACGCGGGTCGCCAGACCGCCGTCGAATGGGAAGAACTCGCCCGGTTGGTTTTAGACGCAATAACCAATCCGACCCGCTAATCCCTTTCGCAGGAGGGGCTAAGCGCGTATCATTACAAGGAGGAAAACTAAAACACAAATTAGGAAGTTACATCGCTATGTCCAACGACTCGACCAACCCGACGAAAGTCCTGAATGGCCGCTATCGACTGCAAGGGCTGATTGCACGCGGCGGGATGGGTGCTGTCTTTAAGGCATTAGACCTACAAAACGGCCAAGTCGTGGTCGTCAAACACCTGCTGCCCGAAGCGCTGACCACCGACCCCACGCTACGCACCCGCGTCATCCGCGAAGGCGAAGCGCTCCGTCAGTTAGACCACCCCAATATCGTCAAGTTGCTCGACACATTCGAGGCACTCGGCGTCTATCACCTCGTCTTGGAATACATCGACGGCGGTAGCCTGTCTAAGATGATTGAGGGCTACGGCGCACTGCCGTATAACCGGGCGTTGGGCATCGCGGTAGAAATCGTGGATGCCCTCGCCCGCGCCCATCATCTGCGAATCATCCACCGTGACATCAAGCCCAGCAACATCCTCGTAATGTCATCCGGCACGCCCAAATTGACCGATTTCGGCACAGCGCTCCTCAAAAACCGCGAACGCCTGACCGCTGGGGACGCTATGCCGGGTGGGACGGTGGAGTGGGCCGCGCCAGAAGTCCTCAGCGGTGGCTCCGCCGATGAGCGCTCGGATATTTGGTCGTTGGGCTTGGTACTCTATACCATGTTGTCCGGTCAGCATCCGTTCCAATCAGACCGTCTAACCGAGACGCTCTCCAATATTTTCAGTTCCGAACCCGTGCCATTGACCACGCTCCGCGACGACATCCCCGACGCGATGGACGACCTTATCCGCAAGATGTTGAGCAAAGAGCCACAGCGCCGACCCGCCACTGTCCGCTTGGTCGGCGCACAATTAGAGACGATTGCGATGGCAGGGGCAAGCACGCGCTCGGCCTTGCCGCTGGTCATCCCCGTGCAAACCCACAACGATGACTCGCCCCCCGCACTTGAGCCGAGGCACAATCTCCCGGCACAGCCCACCGCGTTCGTCGGGCGCACTGAGGACGCGCAAGCGGTGATGGAACTGCTCAACACGCCATCGGTGCGATTGGTCACGCTGACCGCCCCCGGCGGCATGGGCAAGACGCGCCTCGCCTTAGAAGTGGCCGAACACTGTCTGCCGCAATACCCAGACGGCGTATATTTTGCCCCCCTCGCGTCGCTGTCCTCCCCAGAAAGCGTGGTCACAGCGGTGGCCGACGCGGTTGGCCTGACGTTCCTGCCCGATTCCGACATCCAACATCAATTGCTGGATTATCTGCATAACAAGACCATCTTATTGGTGTTGGATAACTTTGAGCATCTGTTGAGCGCCGCCACACTCGTCTCAGACATCTTGCGCGTCGCATCACAGGTCAAGGTCTTGGCGACCTCGCGGGAAAAGTTAGACGTACAAGGCGAACACCTCTACGCGCTCTCACCGTTGGATGTCCCAGACGCCGAATCAACTGTCCCGCGCCGTTTCAGCGCAGTGCAGTTGTTCGAGCAAGGCGCACGCCGCGCACGCCCCAATTACGAACTCACCCCGGATGACCTCGCGGCCATCATCACGATCTGCCAGTATGTCGAAGGCGTCCCGTTGGGGATTCTGTTGGCCGCCGGATGGGTCGAGGCGCTCACACCGTCCGAAATCGCGGTTGAGATTCAACGCGACCCAGACTTTTTGGAGACTTCCGGGCGTGATGTGCCGGAACGTCAGCGTAGCCTTCGCGCCACCTTCAATTACTCATGGAAATTGCTCAATGAGGATGACCGCGATACGTTGGCGCGAGTCTCGGTTTTTCATGGCGGATTCACCCGCGATGCCGCCCAAGCTGTGGCGGGGACGAGCCTGCGTTCGCTATTGGCGCTGGCGAGTAAATCGCTCACCCGTCGCGACGCCGAAACCGGCATGTTCAGCCTGCATGAAATCATACGCCAATATGCCGCAGAACAACTCGAATTGATGGGCTTGGCTGAGGCCGTCCGGCTGGCGCACAGCGATTTTTACCTGAACAATCTCGCCTCGCGCCGCCCCGCCTTTGAGGGGAGAGGCCAGCTTGAAGCCTTCCGCGCCCAAGCCGCCGAATCCGAAAACCTATTGGCCGCCGTGCAATATGCCGTCGAACATCAGCGCACTGTGGCGCTGGCGCGTGCCGTCCATGCCTATGGGCTGTTTGCGGAATTCCGGTCAAACCGCGTCGAATCGCAGTCCTTTGCCGACCCCGTAATGCGCGTGTTGCAAACCCTCCCGCCCAGCACCGAGCGCAACGCGGTCTTAGCGCGGGCGATGGCGTGGTATTCGCGCATCTCGGTCTTTTTCGGCGACCAGCGCGACGCCGAATTGTGCATCACGCAAGCCCGCGCCCTCGCGCCCTCCCCTGCCTCATCCGCAGAGTTAGAGGCGCTACTGCTGCTGGCTGAGGGCTATGTCGAGATGTACTATCGCTCCCCGGTAGACGCCCGCATCATCCTCGAAAAATCGGTCGCGCTCTACCGTCAAATTGGAGACCGTCACGGCCTCAGCCTCGCGCTGATGGGCTTGGGTCAGGCGTGTTGGCGGCGTACCAGCACCGTAGACCGTGACCTATTGCGCGCCCGCCTGTGCCATACCGAAGCGATGGATGTGCAACGCGCCCTCGGAGACCGTTTCGGCACGGCCATCTCGATTATGAACCTCGGCACGGTGGCGACTCTGGCCGGTCAGGTCGGTGACGCGCTGCGGCTGCTGTCTGACGCCCGTGAGGAATACGCCGAACTGGGCAACAGTCTGGGCGTGGCGTCGGCGCAAATCAACTGGGCCGTGGCCGCGCTCCGCACCCGCCGTTATGACGAAGCCCGCGCCGCCGTCTCTGAGGCGATGACGCTCATCGAGCGCAGTGGCAGCGCTTATCGGATGTTGTGGCCGCGCACTGTTCAGACGCAGATCGAACTACGCGCTGGGAATTATCTGTTGGCGCAGCAATTGGGCAATCGCGCCCTACAGGAATCGCAAGCGCTCAACAGTGAGGACTGGGCGGCCATGAACGCCCGTTATTTGGGCGATGCGGGGCTGGCGCTGGGGCAATTCGTCGAGGCCGGAGTGCGCTATCAATTGAGCAGTCAGTCCGCCCAACGCGCTCGCCTGAGCGACCTCGCGCTGTACTGTATCTTGGGCGAGGGCTTGGCGCTCTTGTTCGCCGGTCAAACCAATGACGCCTTCCAGCGCTTTGCCACCGTCAAAGAACGCACCGCCAATATCCTCGCGCCGCAGAGCATCGCAGCCATAGCGGGGTTAGGCTTGTGTGCCAATGCACAAGGCGACCCCGAGTCGGCGGTCACGCTGCTGACACAGGCGCTGGATGCGATGGAAAGCCCGAGTCACGACATCCCCGAAGTCGAATGGCAGGATGTCCAGCTTGACCGCTGGCGCACGCTGGCGCTATTGGGCTTGTGCGATGCGCGGGCGCTGGTCGGGGATTTTTCCGGCGGGATGAGCGCCCTACGTGCCGCGATGCGGAATCTGCAAGACCTGCATCACCCGCCGCTGGCTTTGTCGGTAATCGCCGCCTATGCTGATGTGACCGCCGAAGTCGCGCCATCAGAGCGCACGGCTGAAGTCACCGCATTGGTGCTGAACGATGGCCGCGCCGCCGCGATTGACCAAGTTCGCGCCCAACGCGCCCTCGATAAAATCCGGCTGCGGATGAGCGCATGGGCGCTGGAACAGGCCGCGACCCGTGGGCGCGTCCTCGCGCTGGATGAGGCCGTCCGCCGCGTCCTGACCATCGGCAGCACTGGCACGCTCAGGGGGTAAAGCGGTCAAATCGGGCTATACTGAAGTAATCAGGCGAAAGGGAACGACTCATCATGACGATGCCAGATGTGCAACTCCAAAAGATGACCATCGAGGATTTTCTGGCGTGGGTTGAAGCCCAACCGGATGGCGTGCGCTATGAATTACACGACGGAGAACAAGTCGAGATGCCCCCTTCAAAAGCACTTCAAACAACGATTTCGGCGCGTTTAATTCGTTATCTGGGCGCATTTGCGGATGACCATAATCTTGGCTATGTCACCAGTTCTGATGGCGGCTTCTACATTTCATCAAATGATTTCTACGCGCCGGATGCGTCGTTTTATGCCAAAGACCGCCTACCCGATGGTATCCCTCAAAACGATTATTTCCGCATCGCGCCCGACCTCGCAGTAGAGGGGGTTTCGTCTAGCGATGAATATACAGCGCACAAAAAAGCCCAACGCTATATCGAGTTGGGCGTGCGGATGGTGTGGGTGGTCTATCCCAAAGCTCAGACGATTGATGTGTATACCGCGTCCGGCGACGGCGTGCATGTGCGGCAGGTCAAATCGGGCGATTCGCTCTCTGGCGGGGATGTTCTGCCGGGGTTTGAGACTCCGGCGGGGCGTATATTCGGCGCGTGATTTAGGGGTTTAGCTCATTCTAAACGCCCCCCATATCGTGAGTCGGTATGGGGGACGTTAGCGTTATAGGCGTTATTTCTTGGGTAATGCTGGGGTTTGTTTTGGTGCGATGACCGGGGATTTCAACAGCGATGAAACCGAATCGGTATCTTTTGATGTAGAGTTTTTGGGCTGTTTCTTTTTCTTGCCTGAGCGCTTGTCCATAATCATAAACTCCTGTGGATGGTGTTCTCTGGAACGACGAAGCGTTGTCTGGGAGTTTTGTTTGGTGAGCGAGGGCTATTTGAGCTTTGTTTAAGACAATCGCGAAGACTCAACGGGCATCAACAAACTTTGGGGAATTTTGGAGGAAATTTCATATTCCTATACCCATTCAGTATATAATATTTTTCGTTAGAATGACGTTGGAAGCCGACTACTTATGGAGAACTGAAACAAAAACGGCATGATTACAACCAGTGTTTGTGTCATCTCAAATAGCGGGCGGGCAAGCCTCGCCCTACGGAAATCCCCAATGATGTGCATTATGCTAGTTCTATTCAGGTTCTCCATTAACTAACATCGCGCCTTATACTCCGCGTCCAATCGGATAAGCGCTTCTAGCTCTCCATCATCATCCGTCAACGCCTCAAGACGTGCTTCCATTTCCTCTCGCAGTCGCTTACACTCAGGGTCATCATCCGGTGGTAAATTACCACTTGGCTGATACGCTACGACGGGCTTTAATCCCTGAATTTTGAGCAGGTCATCTACTAGGCGGACAAACGATGGACAATTGTCATCGTAGACATTTTGAGCGTTGATATAATTAAAAACCAATGCGCTCGAGGCTTTTGTGTAGAATTTTGGAGGATTTACGCTCCTAGTAAGGGTTTGTAGTGTTTTAGTCGGGTCGTCATCAGACTCTGGAGCATGAAGGCGTTTTAATTTTTCGTTTTTGACTCTTAAATACGGCGCAAGCCCCTGAATGTCAGCCAAAATCCATGTCTCTAATTCCATCATGGTAGGGTGAACAAAACAACGGGGCTTCAGCGCGTGATCAACCGCCTTATAAAAGTGCTGAACAATCCACTGATATTTCGCTTGATTAGGTGTTTCTGTGCGGTAGATTTCTTTTGGGAAGTATCCCTCTGGAAACCCTTTGACATCCACCAATATGAATACATACGCCGTCGAATCCTGTTTTAAGGTGAATGAAGCATCGTCAGTCACGTCTTGGATGAGGTTATCGACGCCACGGTAAGTGACTGCTTGAACACTGTTAAATTTTTTCGTGAATGGGGCGAGGAATTTAGGCAAAATCTGTTTGCCGTAGAAGTCTTCACAGAAGATATGAAGGTGCATCCAGATTACCTCAATTTGTCCATCACCCATAGACGGCCAAATTGCCCGCTATATTTTCGTAACCACATTTCTAAATAATCATCTTTTTCAACCCGTTTGAGCGTTGTTTCTCCATCATCGTTGTCTACAAGCACAATATCTTCTAATGCGATGTCCGGCGCATTGAGCAATTCTGGGTTATGGGTTGTGACGACAATTTGCGTGCGCGTTGAAGCAGCCTTCAACATGCCCGCAAGCAAGGGAATAAGGCGCGGGTGTAACCCAACTTCAGGTTCATCAATTGCAATGAGAGGTGGCATATCCGGCAAATTGAGCAAAACCGCCAACCCCAAAAAGCGTAACATCCCATCTGATAAGGCTTGTGCGGGGAATTGCCAGCGATTTTTGGTACGCCATTGCAGTTCAACCCGCCCCGTACCAGCCGTGACTAACTTTAGACTATCAAAGTCTGGGAATGCTAAACGGATGATGTCTTGTAGATGGTCATGGGCATCTGTGTATTGGGATTCATTCGCCATACTATGCAAAACTGAGGCCAAATTGCTCCCATCCGCTTTAAGTCGTAATGGATTCACAACCTCAATAGCTTGTGCTTGGTGAATATTTTCTAGCGCTTTCTCTCCAAAGCCACGGAAAACAGCCCAATCTTCTATGATATTACGTATTTCATTTAGAATAGGATAACTACCGTCATTAACTTGAGCAACAGCCAGTTCTCTAGAATTCAAATCATAACGATTTGATATTTCGGGTGTAGTTAACCAGCTTATTGTTTTATCTAATGTCTTGATCGCTATCATATTTCCTGTTGGGGAATGAATCACGACATCCTGTGTAACATTATTATCAACTATATGTTTTTCCGATATTTCCTCATTACTAACAGTAAAATACGATGATCCTAGCTGGTACAAGGCTACTTTATATTTAGTATCTGTATGTATTTTTATCGTTTTGGGATAAAGAAAATTTTGTAACCCATTAAAATCAATCTCCCAATCAACAAAACTTTTTTCAGTATCACCACGCCAACGAATTTGGTCAAGACCGCCTGCGCCGAACACATAAGATGCCAATTGCTTGTCGGCTGCACTGGCCATCATCTTAAAAAAGCTAATCAGATTCGATTTGCCCGCCCCATTCGGCCCAATCAGGATATTGAGGGGCTTCATCTCAAAGTCAAGATGACGAAAACTCTTGAAATTAGTGAGTTGAAGTCGTTTGATACTAACCATTGGATATCTCCCTCAAAAAATCATGCGGGCGGGCAAGCCTCGCCCCTACAAAATTTATGATGATGTGCGCTCAGATTTCTGGAAATTTACATCGAAATCAGGTTGTGACTCACTTATCACTCAAACAGTATATCACCCTCTGCGTCCCCACGGGGCAAGCACGCGCTCGGCGATGATGATGGTCGCGTAAAACGTGATTCCGATGGCGGATGCGACCACAATCGCCGCCCATGCGCGGGCGAAGTCAAAGCCCGACGCCGATTGCGTGATGAACACGCCCAGAGTCGCCCTCGGTCCGCCGAAAAATTCTGCGACCACTGCCCCAATCATGCTCAGAGGGCTGGCGACCCGTAGCGCAGAGAAAATATACGGGACGGCGTTGGGAATCCGCACCGACCATAATATTTTGAATGGGCTGGCCGCATACGAGCGCATCAATTCGAGTTGGCGTGGGTCAATCAAGGTCAGGCCGCGCACGGTGTTAATCATGGTCGGGAAGAATACGATAATCGCCACAATCGCCATCTTGCTGGCCGGATTGGTCAGCCCAAACCAGTTGTTCATAATCGGCGCAAACGCGATAATCGGGACGCTGTTGGCCGCAATCGCAAACGGCATCAACGCTTGACTGACCACCGTCCAACGCGCCGTGATGAGGGCGACCAGAATCCCGCTGCCGCAGCCGAGGATGAAGCCGCCAATCGCCTCATAAAAGGTCGCGCCGCCGCTTTCAAACAGAATCGAGCCTTGTCCGCTGACCCATGACGAGAATTCGCCATACAACTCGCCCCAAATCCGGGTCGGGCGCGGCAAAATGAACTGTTGAACGTTGAAGGCCGTGACCAACACCTCCCACGCGAGCAGGACGGTTGCGGCCACCAGAATCGTCGGCAGATATTCCTGAATTTTCACGCGCATCAGCCCCGCCCTATTCGTCGAAGGTGTGCGCGTCGCGCAGAAGTTCGCGGACTTGCGTCACCAATTGGAAGAAGCGCGGCAGTTCCCGCGTCTCAAAATTGCGCGGGTATGGCAAGTCGATGTCCAATACCGATGTGATGCGCCCCGGACGCGGCGACATGACCACGACGCGGCTGCTCAAAAATACCGCCTCAGCGATGCTGTGCGTGACGAATACCACCGTGGTCTGAGTTGCCTGCCAGATTCGCAGTAGCTCAAGGTTCATGCGCTCACGGGTGAACTCGTCCAGCGCCCCGAACGGCTCATCCATCAGCAAGAGTTTGGGCTGAAACGCCAGCGCCCGCGCAATCGCGACGCGCTGCTGCATCCCGCCGGAGAGTTGCCACGGATAATGTCGCCCGAATTTGCCCAACTCGACCAGTTCCAGCATTTCTTGGGCGCGTTTTTCGCGCTCGGCTTTGGGCGTCCCCATGATTTCTAGCGGAAGTTGCACATTTTGGGTGACGTTGCGCCAGTCGTAGAGCGTGGCGGCCTGAAACACCATCCCGTAATCGCGGTCTAGGCGGGCTTGGGCGGGCTTCTTGCCGTTAACGGTCAGCTCACCGCTGGTCGGTTCAGCGAGGTCGGCAATCAGGCGCAGTAGGGTTGATTTGCCGCAGCCGGACGGCCCAATCAGGCTGAGGAACTCGCCCGCGTAGATGTCGAGCGTGACATCGGTCAGCGCGACCACCGGGTCGGCGTTGCGGACGGTGAAAATCTTATTGACGCCAGCGGCGCGGATGACGGGTGGAA